>NZ_JAMSKS010000024.1:0-86429 GCF_024436645.1 Rhodococcus sp. T9N
TTCAACGATCCGAGGAGTCGACCCATCGGGGTACGAGCTCCCGCAACAATCACAGTGGTCGTGTCGGTCATGCCAGTTCAACTTTCAGTTCGGTGCCGGTTGCGGCGACTACGTCTTCGACGCTGACATCGGGGGCGAGTTCACGCAGGACGAGTGGACCTTCTTCGCTCACGTCGATGACGGCGAGGTTGGTGATGATCCGATTCACCACGCCCTGGCCGGTCAGGGGCAGGGTGCACGCGTCGACGATCTTGGGGTTGCCGTCGCGGTCGTTGTGCTCCATGACGACGATGACACGCCGGGCACCGTGGACGAGGTCCATTGCGCCGCCCATGCCCTTGACCATCTTGCCGGGGACCATCCAGTTTGCGAGGTCACCCGTCTTCGACACCTGCATACCGCCGAGGACTGCGGTGTCGATGTGGCCGCCGCGGATCATCCCGAACGAGAGGGCCGAATCAAAATATGCCGCACCGGGGTTGACGGTCACGGTCTCTTTGCCGGCGTTGATGAGGTCAGGATCGACGTTGTCCTCGGTGGGATACGGTCCGGTGCCGAGAATTCCGTTCTCCGAGTGCAGGACCACACGAACGTCCGAGCCCAGGTATCCGGGAATCAGTGTGGGAAGGCCGATTCCGAGATTGACGTACTCCCCGTCGATCATCTCTGCAGCCGCCCGCGCTGCCATCTGCTGGCGCGTCCAACCCGTCACTGTCACTGGTGCGGTCATCGTGAGGTTCCTTCCGAAGCGCTGACGGTTCGCTTTTCGATTCGCTTGTTCTGAGGGCCGGTGTGGACTACGCGCTGGACGAAGACCCCAGGTAGATGCACCGATGCCGGGTCGATTTCACCGGGCTCGACCAGACGTTCCACCTGCGCGATGGTGACCCGTCCCGCCATCGCGGCGAGCGGGTTGAAGTTCATCGCGGTCTTGTCGAACACGAGGTTGCCGTCGGTGTCTCCGAGAACAGCGTGCACGAGTGCGTAGTCGGCGTTGATCGCCTCTTCCATTACGTAACGCTTGGTTCCGAAGACGCGAGTCTCCTTCGGAGGCGATGCAATAGCGATCGAGCCGTCGGCGTCGTAGCGCCATGGCATTCCGCCGTCGGAGATGGGGCTACCCACTCCGGCCGGTGTGAAGAATGCGGGGATTCCGGTTCCGCCGGCGCGCAGACGCTCGGCGAGCGTTCCCTGCGGCGTCAGTTCCACTTCGAGTTCGCCGGCCAGGTACTGCCGGGCGAACTCCTTGTTCTCGCCGACGTACGACGCGGTCACTCGTCGGATACGGCCGGCGCTCAGCAAGATTCCGAGACCGTGATCGTCGACGCCGCAGTTGTTGGAGAACACCTCGAGGTGGGTTGCACTCGTAGCTGCGATCGCGTCGATCAACACGTCGGGGATGCCGCACAAGCCGAATCCGCCGACGGCCAGCGTTGCGCCGTCGACGATGTCGGCGACCGCCTCCGCTGCGGACTCGTACACCTTTGCTGTCATGTTCTCTCCCTGCCAAGCGTTCATTGAGTAGACACTCACTCACTTCGATATCCAGTGAACTATCTCCAGTTCACAGGTTCAAGGAATCTCGAACATCAACCGAGAACTGATCGACTACTGATCGTCTGAAGGAATTTCGTTCATTGAATGGACGCTAGGATGGCTGCATGCCAACTCACGGGCAATCGCCGGCCGTGGTCGCGCGGGTGGCTGCACTTCTGCGAGCCCTCGGCGCGTCCGAACCAACGGGCACTTCCACCACGGAATTGGGCAAGGTCACCGGCCTCGCTCGGCCCACTGCGCACCGACTGCTCACGTCCCTGGCTGCCGAAGGACTGGTCGACCGTGACGCACGAACCGGTCGGTGGTCTCTCGGCCCGGAGTTGTACCTCCTGGGGGCGGCGGCCGGAAATCGGTACGACATCACCGACCGGGCTCGCGACGTCGTCGACGAACTTGCCCGGGTCACGGGGGAGAGCGCCTTCCTGTCGGCACGCCGAGGTGACGAGACCGTCTGCATCCTGAGTCAGGAAGGCAGTTTTCCACTGCGATCTCACGTGCTGCACGAGGGGAAGCGATTCCCGTTGGGGGTCGCGTCGGCGGGGCTTGCCATCTTGAGCCATCTACCGACGCGGGACGTCGACGACTATTTCGCCCGAGTGAATCTGGAATCGGAATGGGGTGAGATCCACAGTGAGGCATCACTCCGTGAGCGAATCGAGTCGACGCGTGTCACCGGGTACGCGGTCAATCCAGCCCTCATCGTCGAGGGAAGCTGGGGGATGGGTGCCGCGGTGTTCGATCGCAACGGTCGCCCGGCCTGGGCGCTGAGCCTGACCGGAGTGGAAACACGCTTCCGGCCCGCGCGTCATGCCGAGTTGGGAACGCTACTCCTCGAGTATGCTCATACGTTGTCGAACCGACTGAAAACACATGCAGTGAACTAGCTTTCGATAAACACGCTTTAGGCAGGAGCGTTCTTTACCTTCGTGCGCACGTGTGCCTTCTCGCCTTGCGGGCCGAACAGGTGCAAGATCTCCACCACCTGTTCATCGGCAGGCCCGAACCAATGGGGCTCGGCAGTGTCGAACTCCGCGACTTCCCCGGGGTGCAGGACAACCTCGTTCGCCCCCAGGATGAGACGCAGATCCCCGGCGAGGACGTAGAGCCATTCGTAGCCGGCGTGGGTGACGAGCTTCGGTGGACGCGGCCCGATCACCTGCTTGAAGACCTGCACTCGGCCGGGATAGCGCGTCAACGGAACGACGGCACTGCCGTTCTTGCGTCGGCTCGGGGTGAGATGGACCCGAGGATCGCCCGTAGCGGGGGCGCCGACGAGTTGGTCCAGCGCGACCCGGTGCGCTCGGGCAAGCGGCAACAGCAGATCGAGGGTGGGACGACGCTTACCCGATTCGAGGCGTGAGAGTGCGCTGACGGAGATGCCGGTGGCTTCGGACAGGCCCTCGAGGGTCAATCCGCGATCGCGTCGGAGCGTGCGCAGTCTCGGTCCGATATCGGTGATCAACTGCTCGAATTCAGCATCCATGCCGTCCATCTTTGCAGTTTCCGCAAAATTTCTACCGGCTTCGGACGCTGGAGAGCAACGATCCTTTCGACAGTCGAGTACGGCAGAGCACTTCGAGAGATGGAGTCCGACCATGAAACCTTCGAGCGGGATCGAACCGCAAGTGATCGGACTCGATGCAGGGCGGCGATGGGGCATCCTGGCGATCTGCTGCACGAGCCTGTTCGTCGTCGGGTTGGACACCACCATCGTCAACGTGGCCCTGCCGACGATCGGTGAGGGATTTCGCGTCGGAACCCGTGGTCTGGAATGGGTCGTCAACGCATACACACTCGTCCTGGCGAGCTTGCTGATCTCGTCCGGAGCAGTGGCCGATCGTTTCGGCAGGAGACGAGTCTTTCAGATCGGGCTCGTCGTCTTCGGGGTGGCGTCGATTGCCTGCGCGCTCGCTCCGTCCGTCGAGATGTTGATCGCGGCGCGGATCGTCCAAGGCGTCGGCGGGTCGATGCTCAGTCCGGTTGCCTTGGCGATCGTCGTCAACGTGATGACCGACCCGAAGGAGCGGGCCAAGGCAATCGGGGTGTGGGCCGCGGTCTTCGGCCTGAGTATGGCGGCAGGGCCGATCGTCGGCGGCGTGCTCATCGAAAGTTTCGGCTGGCGATCGGTTTTCTGGATCAACGTGCCGGTGATCTTGGCCGTGCTCGTCTTGACTGCTGTGTTTGTTCCGGAGTCCCGAGCGCAGCAGTCGCGACGACTCGATCTTCCCGGTCAGTTGCTACTGGTGATTCTTGTCGGCGGGGCGGTTGCCCTTCTGATCGAGGGTCCGCGAATCGGATGGTTCTCTGCCGCGGCGACGGCAGGGTATGTCGTTGTTGCTGCAGCGTTGGCCGCATTCATCCGCGTCGAATCACGCAAGCGCGAGCCACTGATGGATCTCGCACTCTTCCGCCGCAGACCGTTCTCGTCGGCTGTGGTCGGCGCTGTCGTGGTGTTCGTGGCGTTGAACGCGACGCTACTGCTCGGCACGTTCTACTTGCAGCACTCCCGCGGTATGAGTCCGGCCCTGGCCGGCGCGATCACCCTCCCGATGGCTGTTGCGGCAACGGTCTGCGCGCCGTTGTCCGGAATACTCGTCGGACGCTTCGGCCCGCGGCGACCGCTGCTGATCGCCGGTAGTTTCACGACGCTCGGTGGACTGTGCCTGGTCTCGCTCGACAACAACACGGCGATTCCGATGCTCTTGGCCGCTTACCTGTTCCTCGGTATCGGATTCGGGTTCTCGAATGCCCCGATCACCAACACCGCCGTCAACGGGTTGCCGAGATCGCAGGCGGGGCTTGCTGGTGGAATAACCTCCAGTGCACGCCAATTCGGTGCTGCTCTCGGTGTTGCGCTGGCCGGTGGCATTATCGGCGGCAGTGCACCGGTAGATGTCGCACAGGCATCGAGGCTGGGATGGATCCTGGTTGCCGGATGTGGGATCGCGGTCCTGGTGATTGCACTCGCATCCCGGAATTCCGAGGAACTCCCCGGCTGATCACCTCGCGTGTTCGTGGGAGCTTCACCCTGCGCGGGTGATTCCAAGCGCGTGCCCAACCGATACAGATGATGGGGTATCAGATCGTCGTATCCGAGCGGGGAGTGCCATGTGCCAGACACCTAAGGACGCAACACCGGCCACAGTCACGGCGAATCGCGAGGCAGTCGCACGGTATGCCATGGACGACCGGCAGGATTTTGCCGACGCGGATCGAGGGTTGATCGCTCCGTTGCCGGGCAAGGTTGTCGCCGATGACGGGCATACGGTCTTCGATCCTGATGCGATGGCATACCTCGGTGACGATGTTGCCGCGCCGGAGACAGTCAATCCGAGCCTGTGGCGTCAAGGACAACTGATGCGCCGAGGTGGTCTGTATCAGGTGACGGATCGCCTTTACCAGGTACGGAACAACGACCTGGCAAATTTGACGGTTGTCGAAGGTGGCGAGGGACTGATCGTCATCGACTGTATGGCGGGGGTCGAATCGGCGCGCCAGGGTATGAAGATGATTCGTGAGCACGTCAGCGACAAGCCAGTTTCGGCGATCATCTACACGCACACCCACATCGACCACTACGGCGGAGTCAAAGGGATCGTCGATCTGGACGACGTGACGTCCGGGCGAGTTCCGATCATCGCACCGGGCACGATCGCGTCGTTCGACAAGTTCGCGATCGGGGAAAACGTCGTCGCCGGAAATGCCATGGCGAGACGGTCCTTCTACGCCTTCGGTGGATTGCTCGATCTCGATGCCAAAGGGATGGTTACCTGCGGCATCGGCACGATCAGCACGAAAGGTCCACTTGTCTCGTATATTTCCCCCACTGACAGCATCACGGAGACCGGAACGAAGCGTGAGATAGCCGGTCTGGAATTCGAGTTCCTCTACGCGCCGGATACCGAGGCCCCGGAGGAAATGCACATCTGGATCCCCGAACTCGCCGCGCTGACCTGTGCGGAGAACGCCAATCATTCGCTCCACAACATCCAGACCTTAAGAGGTGCGCGCACTCGCGACGCTCGGAACTTCGCGCGGTATCTGGACGAGACTCTCGAACGGTGGGGAGACGACGCGGCTGTTCACTACGGACCGCACACGTGGCCGGTGTGGGGTAACGAGAACCTGGTGCCGTTCATCGAATCGCAAAGGGACACTTACAAGTACATTCACGACCAGGCACTCCGTCTCGCGAACAAGGGGTACACGCCGCTCGAAGCTGCCGAGGTGATCGAACTACCGGACGAACTCGGGCGCAAGTGGTACAACCGCGGATATCACGGCACTCTGCACCACGACGTTCGCGCCGTGTACACCAAGGAACTGGGAATGTGGGACGGCGATCCGGTGTCGCTTCATCCTCATCCGCCGGTCGAATCGGCGAAGAGGTTCGTCGATCTCCTTGGCGCGCAGAAGATCCTGGACGAGGGTAAGCGGGCATTCGACGCCGCGGACTACCGATGGGCGGCAGAGATCCTGCACAAGTTGGTGTTCGCGCAACCGGAGAACGCCGAAGCGAGGAACCTGCAAGCCGACGTCTACGAGCAGATGGGCTATCAAGCCGAAGGGCCGCAGTGGCGTGGGATCTATCTCTCGGCCGCGTTGGAACTACGCGAGGGCGCCCAGCCTGCCCCGTACGTCACGGCAAGTCAGGACAGTGTCCTCGCGATGCCCATCGACATCCTCTTCGACTTCGTTGCAATACATCTCATCGGCGACAAGGCCACCGACGCGGAACTGCGGATCGATTTCGTGTTCACCGATCGCGGCGACGAGGCATGGACTGCGTGGGTCAAGCGCGGTGTCCTCAATGCACGTAAGGGTGCGTCACCGAACACGCAACTGACGGTCTCGGGCCCGAAGGTGGCGCTCGTGGGAGCGCTTCTGCAACCGGGCGCGGCCGCCGAACTGGCCAAGGCCGGGCAGATTTCGCTCGACGGAGACGAATCAGCGCTCGAGACGCTGGGAGGGTTGCTCGATACCTTCGATCCCAGTTTCAATATCGTCACGCCGTAACGAAGGGATAGCTTTCGATGTGTACACGCTTGGTCTACTTGGGGCCCAACGACACTGTGATCACTGCTCGATCGATGGATTGGAAGGTCGACCTCGGAACAAACCTCTGGGCATTCCCGCGCGGCATGACCAGAGAGGGCTGTGCAGGTCCGAACTCGATACAGTGGACGTCGAAATACGGAAGTGTTGTCGCGACGGCCTACGACATGTGCACGACCGACGGGGTCAACGAGGCTGGGCTGTCTGCCAATCTCTTGTGGTTGGTCGAGTCCGAGTACCCGACGTATGACGGTTCGACCCCGGGATTGTCGATCGCGGCGTGGGCGCAATACGTCCTGGATCGCTTTGCGACAGTTCAGGAAGCGGTCGAAGTACTCGCGTCGGAACCGTTCACGGTAGTGACCGCTGCCGTTCCCGGCGAAGACCGCCTCGCAACGCTGCACATGTCGCTCTCGGACGCCGGGGGAGACAGCGCGATCATCGAGTACGTCGGTGGACGCCCGACGATTCATCACAGCCGTGAGTACCAGGTGATGACCAATTCGCCGATCTTCGATCAGCAACTCGCCGTCAACGAGTACTGGAAGCAGATCAACGGGACCGTCATGCTGCCCGGAACAAACCGTGCCGCTGACAGATTCGCTCGGGCGTCGTTCTATGTCGATGCGATACCGCAGACGGACGATCCGCGGGCGGCGTTGGCATCCACCTTCAGTGTTATTCGGAATGTGTCGGTGCCCCTGGGTATTTCGACTCCCGATGAGCCCAACATTTCATCGACCCGTTGGCGCACCGTCGTCGATCACAAACGCACGCTCTATTTCTTCGAGTCGGCGATGACGCCCAATACCTTCTGGGTGGACGTGGCGTCGATGGATCTCGCGGAAGGGACACCCGTCCGAAGGCTCGGACTCGGACCGAACGAGAGCACCGTCTATTCCGGTGACTCCACTGACCAGTTCGAACGGGCGGAGGCATTCACGTTCGCGGGAGCATAAGGCTTCGGGGCGTAGTAAAAATCCAATCGTGAAACTTCTTGACATTTCTACTCCGTTCAGATGAAACTTTGTTGCATATTCGGGTTTCGTCAACGGAGGACGGCATGGGCATCACAGTGCAGACACGGAACGATGGTGCGCAGCTCAAACGGCGCAGGGCGCTCGTCGCCGGCTCCGTCGGAAATTTCATCGAGTGGTACGAGTTCGGTGTGTACGGGTTCTTCGCGACAATCATCGCGTCGAACTTCTTCAGCGCCGACGGTTCCGGCGACCTCGAAAGCCTGATCAAGACGTATGCGTCGTTTGCGTTGGCGTTTTTCTTCCGCCCAGTGGGGGCCGCGCTGTTCGGTCGACTCGGTGACCGCATCGGCCGACGTCCCACCCTGGTGATCGTTCTTCTGCTGATGTCGGCTGCGACGACCCTGATCGGTGTGCTCCCCACCTACGAGAGCGTCGGAATTCTGGCACCGCTTCTCTTGACGGTCCTTCGAATTCTGCAGGGATTGTCGGCCGGTGGTGAGTTCGGCGGTGCGGTGTCGGTGATGACCGAGTTCGCTCCGCCCGGACGACGTGGGCTGTACGGCTCGTGGCAGTCGTTCACCGTCGCACTCGGACTGCTCGCCGGTGCGGGTATCGCAGCACTCCTCGCCACTGTCCTCGACCCGTCACAGCTCGGTGACTGGGGCTGGCGTATCCCGTTCCTCCTTGCACTGCCGATGGGGCTGGTTGCCCTGTGGCTCAGGCTCCGGCTCGAAGAAACGCCGTCGTTCGAGCGTGCTCGATCAGTCCAGTCCGAACCGACAGCTGATGCGCCGGCGCCGGTAGTGCAGCCGACTGTCGGAGAGACGGCCAGGGCGATTCTGCTCGGAATCGGGCGGTTGATGGGGTGGTCTGCTGCCGGTTACACGTTCCTCGTCGTGATGCCGACTTATCTTCAGAGTTCGCTCAACGCGACTTTTCATCAGGCACTTGTTGCTTCCGTGCTCGCCAATGCGGGCTTCGCAGTGACGATTCCGCTTGCGGGTGGACTCAGCGATCGCATCGGACGACGCGCGGTCATGCTCACCGGCACCGTGATAATTCTGGTCTTGGCTCTGCCGCTGCTCAACGTCCTGCAGAACGAGCAGACGTCTTTGACAGCCAAGGGATTTGCAGTGTTTGCCGCCGGCGCCGCAGTGGGACTTGTTGCCGGACCCGGACCCGCCATGCTCTCCGAGATGTTCCCCACCTCGGTTCGGTACACCGGATTGGGACTCGCATACTCCCTGTCCAACGCGGTCTTTTCGGGCTGCGCCGGTTTGATCATCACGTGGCTGATCAAGGAAACTTCCAATCTCGATATTCCGGCCTACTTCGTGATGGCAACGTGCGCCGTCAGCGCGATCGCCTTGAGTACCTTGCGAGGGAATGCCCACAAGCGGGCACTCGTCGACTGACCGCAGTTCTTCCGAATGCCGAAACGATGCGAGTAAGGGATATTTCATGAGAGTCATCGGTCTGATGTCCGGTACTTCGTACGACGCTATCGATGCTGCCGCAGCAGACATCCGGATCGACGGGGACACTCTTGTGCTCACCCCACTGGGCATGGTCAGCGAACCGTATTCCGGTGAGTTGCGGGCTGCGGTGGCGGCTGCGGTACCGCCGGCGTCCACCACTGTCGGTCAGATCTGCCAACTCGACACCGAGATCGGACAGGCATTTGCGGCCGTGGCTGCGCGGGCGAACGAGGAACTGTGCGGTGGCAGTGCGGAATTGATCTCCTCACATGGTCAGACGATGTTCCACTGGGTCGAAGGAGCGCAAGTAAAGGGCACTCTTCAGCTCGGGCAGCCGGCCTGGATAGCCGAGAAGACCGGATGCACGGTCGTGTCGGACCTGCGCTCTCGCGACGTGGCGACGGGTGGTCAGGGTGCACCACTGGTCAGTGCGTTCGACGTATTGTGGCTCAACGGAAGAACTTCGGGTTCCGTCGCGCTCAATCTCGGTGGCATCGCGAACGTCACTGCTCCGGGAGGCGCTCCGACATCGACGGCAGATGGTGCCGCAGTACCGATTGCCTTCGACACCGGCCCCGCAAATGCGTTGATCGACGCTGCGGTAAGCGAATTCACCGCGGGGGAGCAGTGGTTCGATCTCGGAGGTGCTCTGGGCGCAGCCGGCACACCGAACGTCGATCTGCTCGCACAACTACTGAGCGAACCGTATTACGCGCAGCCCGCTCCCAAGAGCACAGGCAAGGAATTGTTCCATCGGGACTACCTACTCGCCGCACTGCGGGGCTACGAATCCTTGTCTCTGGCCGACATCGTCGCGACACTGACTGCACTGACCGCCCGGACCGTCGCCGATTCCGTCAAAGCGCTGGCGGCTACCGAAGTGGTGGTGTCAGGCGGTGGCACCAAGAACCCGACGTTGATGGCGATGCTCCGTGACGAACTGGGCGACATCGCGCTTGTCTCTTCGGACGAGCTCGGCGTCACTTCCGACATCAAGGAAGCATTGGCTTTCGCGGTTCTCGGCTATCTCACCGCACACGGATTGCCTGGAAGCATTGCTTCGTGCACCGGTGCGCGTCACGCCAGTGTGCTCGGATCTCTGACGCCAGGAAGCCGTGGGCTGCCTAGAATCACATCGGTGCCGTCAGCTCCGAAAACGATGCGAATCGAGGCGTTATGACTTTGGACCGGAGTGCTCCGGCGTCCGTCGACCTGCTTGCTCGTATTCGTGCATCACTGAGTAGCCTCTCGCCTGCCGAGCTGCGGATCGCCGAAATCATCGAAGCCGACCCCAGTCTGGCCTCCACCCTGACGGTCAACGACCTCGCCGAACGAGCGTCGACAAGCACGGCGACAGTGGTCCGCACAGCCAAACGACTCGGTTTCGAGGGTTATCCACAGCTTCGTCTCGCGCTGGCGGCGATCAGCGGGTCCGGTACAGAGAACACGATTCCGCTCGGTGTGGACATCGTTGCTGCCGACTCGGCCGGTGAGGTGATGGCCAAGCTCGCCGAGTTCGAATCCGAACAACTCAAGGGCACGGCGCAATTGACAGATCCTGCTGCGCTCGAAGAAGTTGTGTCCCGGATTCGATCCGCCCGCCGCGTCGAGGTCTACGGCATCGGCGCCTCTGGCATCGTCGCGCAAGACCTCACGTTGAAGCTCTCTCGCATCGACGTCAACTGCCGGGTTCATCTCGACCGAGACGCGGCCATGGTCAGCGCCAGCTTGCTCGGACCGGACGACATCGCAGTGGGGATCTCACATTCGGGTGAGACTTCGGATGTCGTGGAACCACTTGCCCTTGCGCGTCGAACCGGGGCGTCGACGGCTGCGATCACCGGAGGGGTACGATCGACGCTCGCCGTGCAGTCACATCACGTTCTGCTCACTGCCGGTAGAGAATTCGGTTTCCGATCGGCTGCGATGGCAAGCCGCACCGGTCAGCTGTTGGTAGTCGACACAATTTTTGCGATGGTGGCGCACTCGCTGCCCAGCGCACTCTCTGCTCTGCAACGAAGCCATGATGCCATTGCTTCGAAGCGGCACTGACGAGGAGTCGTCGCTGTGAGTACTGACGAGGAGTCGTCGCTGTGAGTACTGACGAGGAGTCGTCGCTGTGAGTACTGACGAGGAGTCGTCGTAATGAATATCGATCGAGGAGGACTCGCCACAATGCAATTGGAAATGCTCTCCACCGAGAGACCCAACCCTCTGACCCGCGATCTCGATGTCATGTCGGTGTCGGGTCTGCTGACGGTGATGAATCAACAGGACGCAATCGTGGCCGGCGCGGTGGCAGCGGTACTACCCGCCATCGAAGCCGCAGTCGACTTGATCGTCGCGGCCCGAGCACAAGGTGGTCGACTGATCTACCTGGGAGCGGGGACAAGTGGGCGTCTGGGAGTTCTCGACGCAGTGGAATGCCCTCCGACGTTCGGGACCGATCCGGGCGAGGTGATCGGCATCATCGCCGGTGGCCCAGGAGCGTTTCTGAACGCCGTCGAGGGGGCAGAGGACGATCCGCGAGCGGCTGGGGTCGATCTCGACGCAATCTCGTTGAACGCCAACGACGTCGTGGTGGGTCTGGCTGCCAGCGGTCGTACCCCCTACGTCATCGGGGGACTCGATCACGCCCGCGAACTCGGCGCTGCAACAGTGGCAGTCTCGTGCAACCGGAACGCGGCAATGAGTTCTCACGCCGGCGTGGCCATCGAAGTGGAGACCGGCCCCGAGATCCTCACCGGATCGACGAGGCTCAAGGCCGGAACTGCGCAGAAGATGGTGTGCAACATGCTCTCCACGGCGAGTATGGTTCGCTCCGGGAAGGCATTCCACAATCTGATGGTCGATCTTCGGCCGACCAATGCCAAGCTTGTCGATCGTGCGAACCGGATCGTCGCGGCAGCCACCGGAGTCGATACCGAGATCGCTGCGGAGACCATCGACGATGCCGATGGTCATGTGAAGGCAGCGGTCGTCATGTTGTTGGCCGAATGCGACTTCGCCGAAGCAACCGAACTGTTGGACCGCGCTTCGGGTTCGGTACGTGAGGCCATCGTCGGAGCCGGCAAGAGCAGTGAGGAAGTCTGAATGGAAATCGTCATAGTTCCCAGTCCTGAGGACGGCGGGCGAATCGCTGCCGATATCGTGTGCGGCGCAATCGAAAACGGAGCGCGGACGCTCGGCCTCGCGACCGGATCGTCACCGCTGCACACGTATCGAGAGCTGATCAAGAGGCATCGAGAATCGGGAGTGTCGTTCGCGGCGATGAGCGCGTATCTTCTCGACGAGTATGTAGGTCTCACGTCCGATCAGCCGCAGTCCTACGCGCACACCATCCGCACGGAACTCGTGGATCACCTCGACATCGACAATGCGCGAGTGTTCAGCCCCGACGGCGGGGCCGCGGATCCCAGTGACGCTGCCCGGCGTTACGACGCTGCCATCGCCGAAAACGGTCCCATCGACGTGCAGATCCTCGGCATCGGCCTGAACGGACACATCGGTTTCAACGAGCCCTCCTCCTCGCTTGCATCGCGCACCCGAGTGAAGACCTTGACCGAGAGGACCCGCGCCGACAATGCACGGTTCTTCGCAGACCCAGCCGACGTACCGCATCATGTGATCACGCAAGGGCTCGGAACCATCAGTGATGCAAGGCATCTCGTCCTGATCGCGGACGGCGCCCGCAAAGCGCCCGCCGTCCGGGCCGCGGTCGAAGGTCCGGTCTCGGCATTCTGCCCGGCGTCGGTGCTGCAGCTGCATCCACACGTGACCGTCATAGTCGACGAGGCAGCTGCCGGCGAACTCCAACTAGCGGACTTCTACCGCTACACAACCGAGCACAAGCCTGCAGAGCAAGGTTACTGAAAAGCGGGCTGCTGAAAGCGGACTTGATCTCCAGCGCAGTTGAGGTCCTAGCCTCGGGGGATGATCAACGCCAGAGGTCCAGCGGTATCCCCGCCTGCGGCGCCCCGATTCTTCTCACCACCGCTCAGTGTCGCGATCGTCGGAGCGGGGCCGGCGGGAATCCACGCCGCCGGCGCTCTCGCCGAACTTGCGCCCGGCACCAAGACAGACGTGTTCGAGCGTCTACCGACGCCGTACGGACTGGTGCGCTACGGTCTCGCACCAGGGCACCCCGAGTCCGAAAAGTTCGCCCATTCTCTGCACACCACGCTGGTCGCCAGTGAGTTCCGGCTGTTCTGCAACGTGGAGATCGGAAAGGACCTTTCCGTCGATGACCTACGTTCGTCCTACGATGCCGTGATCATTGCAACCGGTGCGCCGCGGGATGCACCTCTCGACATTCTCGGCGTCGAGCTTCCAGGTTCTTTCGGTGGCGCCGAGTTTGTCGGTTGGTACAACGATCACCCGGACAGCTCGCCGCAGTGGCCGCTGAACGCGGAATCGGTCGCAGTGATCGGAGGTGGCAACGTCGCACTCGACGTCACCCGTGTGCTCCTCGCCGAGGCGCAATCGCTGCAGGCCACGGACGTCTCCGACCAAGTTCGGGAAGGGATCGCCGGCAGTCGAGTTCGCGAAGTACACATCTTTGTCCGGCGCGGACCAGCCGACGCTCGCTTCTCCCCGAACGAGTTGCGCGCTCTCGGTGAACTACCCGGCGTAGATGTTGTCGTCGATTCTGTCGATGTCGTACCGGACCAGCATGTCGAGCGGATGACCAAACAGTTGGCGCACACCCGACTGACAGTCGAGACACTCCGTGGTTTCGCGGACGCTGCTTCTGCCGATCGGACTTCCCGGCGCCGAGTTCACCTGCACTTCTACCGACAGCCGGCGCAGATTCTCGGCAGCGGGAAAGTCGAAGCACTCCGCGTCGAGCGGACAGACCCGGACGGATATGGTCACGTCACCGCTTCGGGTATCTGTACCGACTATCCGGTTCAAGCTGTGTACCGGGCAATCGGATTTCTCGGGACGCCACTTGCCGGGGTGCCTTTCGATCACCGACGCGGCAGTGTTGCGCACCAGGGCGGCGCAGCGGTCGACGAGAGCGGCTCGCCGATCGCAGGTTTGTTCGTGACGGGCTGGATGAAGCGAGGTGCCGCCGGGCTGATCGGTGCGGCTCGGCCTGATGCACGCCAAACCGTCGAAACCTTGCTGCGACAGTTGGATTCGGCATACGAGCGTCGAGCCGGCCACGGCCGGATCGCGGAGGTCCTCGGGGCCGGCAGAGTGGTGCCCGTCGATTGGGATGGATGGCTTCGCATCGATGCCGCCGAACGTGCCCTCGGTGTGCAGCATGGGCGTGATCGGATCAAAATCAAAGAGCGCGACGAACTCGTTCGCATCGGCACGGAGTCGGCAGCCACGCCGAATAGATTCGCTGGGGTCTGGAGTACCACCGGGGTTACGCTGAAGTGAGTCACTCCGATTCATTGTGATCGAGGTGCGGAACAGAAGTGTCATGAATGAACGTGGTGCGCAGGCCAGTGACGCGACAATCGCGAGCGGGCCCCTGACCGAACGGGGCACCGTCACCGAGTTGCGCCCCTCAACGCTGCCGGTGATGCGTGACGGCCAGAACGGTGCAGACGGCCTCGGCCGCCTTGTGGCGGATTGGGAGGAGGGACGAACCCCGTCCGACCTGAGCGACTATCTGCCTGATCCAGCCAAGATTCGTCGGGCGGCGCTGATCGAACTGGTCGGAATCGACATGGAGTACCGCTGGCTGAAAAATGATTGCCCGAAACGGCTCACGGATTACTGTGCCGAGTATCCCGAATTACTCGAAGAACCATTACCGGCCGAGCTCCTGTACGAGGAGTTCCGGCTGCGCAAGCAGGGTGGGGAGGACGTCGCAGCAGCCGAGTACCTCAGCGAGTTTCCCTTGCAGGCAGAGAGTTTCGAGCAGATGTTCGACCGTGATTCGATGGCCGGTCGCGAAGACGTGATGATGTTGGGACTGTCGGGTTTCGACGAGTTCGAAATCGGGCAGCACCTGGACGATTTCGAGCTGGTGTTGGAACTCGGGCACGGCGCATTCGCCCGAGTGTTCCTCGCTCGGCAACTCTCGATGCAGCGGTGGGTTGCGTTGAAAATCTCGCGCAACGTCGGAGTCGAGCCTCAGACTCTCGCCCAGCTCGACCATCCCAACATCGTCCGGGTCTTCGATCAACGGTTGCTCGAGGAACGCGCACTGCGAGTCCTGTTCATGGAATACGTGCCGGGTGGGACCCTGCTCGACGTGGTCAAACTTGTCCGCGTGACACCGCAGGCGCAGCGGTCCGGACAACTACTTCTCGACGCCATCGACAAGACCCTGGCGAAGAAGGGAGAGATGAAGCCCAGCGAGACGAGCCTGAGGAGCGAGATCGCTGCGATGTCGTGGCCGGAGACCGTGGCCTGGATGGGGATGCGACTGGCCGATGCCCTCGAGTATGCGCGTGAGCACGGCGTATTACATCGGGACATCAAGCCGGCGAATGTCCTGCTCAGCGTCGAAGGCATCCCCAAGCTCGCCGACTTCAACGTCAGCTCGAGTGAGGAGGTCTCGACCGAGGACGCTGCATGTTTTGTCGGAGGCTCGCTTGCCTACATGTCTCCGGAGCAATTGGAGGCCTGTGCGGTGGGGGCGCCTGGCACACTCGACACCCGTAGCGACATCTATGCACTGGGCGTGATGTTGTGGGAACTCCTCACCGGGAGTAGGCCTTTCACGGACGACGGTACGGGGGAGAGCCCACCGTCGCCCAAGAAGGCGCTCGAGGCCCGCCGGCGCGGGGTGGATCCCGCAGCCGAGGCACGGCTACCGGACGACTGTCCGCCGGCGCTGCGCCGAGTTCTGGTCAAGTCTCTCTCGCCGGAGAGAGACGGAAGGTGGTCTGGCGGCCGAAAGTTGGCTCGTCAGTTCGCACTGTGTCTGGACCGGTCTGCTCGCAATCTTGTGGACCCACCGGAAGGGAGTCCACGTTCGACGTTGTGGAAGTGGGCGCTGCCGATAGTGCTTGCCGCGATCGGAATTCCGAATCTTCTTGCGGCGGGCTACAACTACTACTACAACAAGATGCTGATCATCTCGGGTCTCTCGCCGCAGGCTCAGCAGCATCTCGAGCAGGTTCATCTGGTCATCGGGGTGGCTGCGTTCTCTCTCGGTGCCGCAGCGATCCTGTATTGGTGTCGGCTTGCACTCACCGTGCCTCACGGACTGCGCAACGGTCAGACGTACAGCGCGGAGGTCTTGAACAAAGCGCGTACCGCGACGCTGAATGTCGGACATCGCGCGGTGGTGATCGCATTCGGGCTGTGGGTTCTGGCCGGTATCGCATATCCGGTCGCATTGCAGATTGCCGCCGGCGGAATTCCGCAGCGAGCCTACGTGCACCTGATGTCGTCGCTGGCGGTGTGCGGCGCCGTCGCAGTCGCGTATCCGTTCTTCATCCTGACGTACTACTCGGTTCGATGTCTGTATCCGATCTTGTTGTCGCACGGCGAGTTACGAAGCGACGACGGACGCGATATTCGCTCACTGGGTCGGAGCAGCACGCGTTACCTCGCAGTTGCGGCGTCGGTTCCCTTGGTGGGAATCGCGGGGCTCAGTTTTGTCGGTTCGGGTGCCGGTGAGGAACTCAACGCAACAGTCCGTGCGCTGTGTTTGGGCGGGATCGCCGGATTCATCGTTGTGTATCAACTGTTTCGACGGATCGAAAGTGACCTCCGAGCACTGCTGCGCGTCGTGTCTCTCGAGGTGTCGGCGTCTCCGTAAGTGCCGAACAACCGTATTCGAGTCGGCCTATGTGGAAGTGCTCTTGCGTGGTCGGCTGCGACGAACTGCTTTGGTGCGAGGCGGAGACTTCTCTTCCGATTCTTCCTGAGGGTCGTCGCGCCAGTGAATCTCGATTTCTATCTCGACTTCGTTGCCGTCGACTTCGATCTCGAGTTCCCACCGAACCTGTTCCGGAACACTGATTTCGATCGAGTCCCCACCCGACCCCAGCTCCACTTCCGATCCACTGGCGAGGGCTTGGCCGAGGGCGATGAGTCGGTCGGCGACTTCCTGCCGTGAGAGTTCTGACTTCCTCTTGATCTCCAGTTTGGGCACGAGCACTCCTGACCTCGGCGGATTCTCCCTTTCACGGTAGTTGGACGAAGGGGAGATTGTCGGAGTTTGTGGAACCACACAGCAGGACGCGTCGACGCACAACAAACCTGAAGGCGGTGTGGGGACGCCAGAAACAGCGAGGAATCCGGCTCACTTCCCGCACGGACGAATCGGTCGGGAGGGCCCTGTCAGCGATGATTTTCGCGAAAGTCTGGGTTCAGTCCAGAAGATTGCGCAATAGTGGAAAGGTGCCTTCGACGCCGGATTATGCAGCCCAACTGCGTAACGCTGAGCTTCGCGTGACTCGTCCCAGAGTCACGGTGCTCGAGGTTGTGCATGCACGCCCACACGCAGCCACCGAGACTGTCTTCGATGCTGTGCGGGCTGTTCTGCCGGGGGTGTCGCGGCAGGCGGTCTACGACGTGTTGCACGCTCTCACCGACGCCGGGCTGATCAGGCGGATCCAACCGTCCGGATCGGTGGCGCTGTACGAGTCACGCGTCGGCGACAACCATCATCACGTCGTCTGCCGGTCCTGTGGGGTCGTTGCAGATGTCGACTGCGCAGTCGGAGAGGCACCGTGTTTGACGCCGTCGGCGCACAACGGTTTCGTTCTCGACGAAGCCGAGGTCATTTACTGGGGCCTGTGTCCCGACTGCTCGACAACTCAGAGTTTGCGATCACAAACGTGATCGAAGTCCGTTCTACTCGCTCATGGAGGGATTACCGTGTCCGATAGTTGCCCGGTTGCTCACGACGGAAACACCGAGAGCACCAGCGAAAGTGAAAACCCCGCAATCCCGTCTCCGACGCCTACCGGGAATCGTCCGAGAACAAACAGCGACTGGTGGCCGAATCAGCCGGATCTCTCTGTCTTGCATTCACATTCGTCGAAGTCGAATCCGATGGGTGCCGACTTCGATTACGCCCAGGAATTCGCCAAGCTCGATGTCGAGGCGCTAAAGCGCGACGTCATCGCGTTGATGACGGCGTCGCAGGATTGGTGGCCGGCCGACTACGGGCACTACGGCGGACTCTTCGTGCGTATGAGCTGGCATGCTGCCGGCACCTATCGCATTGCAGACGGCCGCGGCGGTGGCGGCCAAGGTGCTCAGCGTTTCGCCCCGCTCAACAGTTGGCCGGACAACGCCAGCCTCGACAAGGCGCGGCGCCTGCTCTGGCCCGTGAAGCAGAAGTACGGAAAGCAGGTTTCCTGGGCCGACCTGCTGGTGTTTGCGGGCAACTGCGCCCTGGAGTCGATGGGGTTCAAGACCTTCGGCTTCGGATTCGGCCGAGAAGACATCTGGGAGCCCGAGGAGATCTACTGGGGTCCCGAGGACACCTGGCTCGGCGACGAGCGTTACAGCGGAGACCGTGAGCTGTCTGGACCGCTCGGAGCCGTGCAGATGGGCCTGATCTACGTCAATCCCGAAGGACCCAACGGGCAACCGGATCCGGTAGCGGCCGCCCGCGACATCCGAGAAACGTTCGCCCGCATGGCGATGAACGACGTGGAGACAGCTGCGCTGATCGCCGGCGGTCACACCTTCGGCAAGACGCACGGAGCCGGACCGGCCGACCTCGTCGGACCGGAACCGGAAGGTGCTCCCATCGAGCAGCAGGGACTGGGCTGGAAGAGTGCCTTCGGCACGGGGGTGGGTAAGGACGCGATCACCAGTGGTCTCGAAGTCGTGTGGACTCCCACTCCGACGAAGTGGGACAACACCTTCTTGGAGATTCTGTACGGCTACGACTGGGAGCTGACCAAGAGTCCGGCGGGTGCGTGGCAGTGGATTCCGAAGGACGGCGCGGGGGCGGGCACCATCCCGGATCCGTTCGATTCGTCGGCCGGACGCACCCCGACGATGCTGACGACCGACCTGTCCCTACGCCTGGATCCGACGTACGAGAAGATCACCCGGCGCTGGCTCGATCATCCGGAAGAATTCGCCGAAGAGTTCGCCAAGGCTTGGTACAAGCTCCTTCACCGTGACATGGGACCGGTCACGCGCTACCTGGGACCTTGGGTTCCCGAGCCGCAGCTGTGGCAGGACCCGGTTCCCTCGGCCGATGATCAACTGATCGGGGACGCAGACATCGCGATCCTCAAGAGTCGACTTCTCGACTCCGGGCTGTCCATTTCGCAGTTGGTATCGACGGCGTGGGCGTCTGCCGCGAGCTTCCGCAGCACGGACATGCGCGGCGGCGCCAACGGTGCGCGAATCCGACTGGAGCCGCAGAAGAATTGGGAAGTCAACGAGCCCGCAGCTCTCTCCGCGGTGCTTCAGACTCTCGAGCGGGTTCAGCAGGACTTCAACCAGGCTGGAGGAGCCAAGGTTTCTCTCGCCGACCTGATCGTTCTGGGTGGTACAGCGGCCGTCGAACAGGCTGCGAAGAACGCCGGACAGGACATCACGGTCTCGTTCACGCCGGGCCGAACGGATGCAACGCAGGAGCAGACAGACGTCGACTCGTTCGAGGTACTCGAACCCCGGGCCGACGGATTCCGGAACTACCTCAAGGGAGGCGAGAAGATTCCGGCAGAGATTCTGTTGGTCGACCGCGCGTACATGCTGTCGCTGACCCCGCCCGAGGTGACAGTGCTGGTCGGCGGACTTCGCGCGCTGAACGCGAACTTCGGCAATACCCGTCACGGGGTGTTCACCGATCGTCGCGAGACGTTGACCAACGATTTCTTCGTCAACCTTCTCGACATGGGTACCGAGTGGAAGCCGTCGAAGACGGACGAAAACGTCTACGACGGCGTTGATCGCGTGACGGGCGATCCGAAGTACACGGCAACTGCGGTCGATCTCGTTTTCGGATCGAATTCGCAACTGCGTGCACTCGCCGAGGTGTACGCCAGCGCAGACGCCAAGCAGAAGTTCGCCGAGGACTTCGCCGCAGCCTGGACCAAGGTGATGGACCTCGACCGGTTCGACGTGAACTGATCCAGCAGATCGTCGACGACGCCCCGCGAGCTTGTTCTCGCGGGGCGCCGTCATTTCACGCGCACGATAGCGTGGTCGTGTGGCCGATCAATTTGCGCTGGTACCAGCGGTGTACGTGATGTTCTGTCGAAGCAACCCTGTACAACGGCGCGAGGTGCTGCTGCAATTGCGCGAGGGCACGGGATTCATGGACGGATACTGGGCTCACGCTGCTGCGGGCCACGTCGAACTGGGGGAGTCGGCGATCGACGCTGCCGTTCGGGAGGCTGCGGAAGAACTTGGTGTCGAGTTGCTTTTCTCGGAACTGAAGCCGCTGACCGTCTTGCATCGCCGCCACGCGGACGGGAGCGAACCGGTGGATCATCGAGTGGACTTCTTCTACGAATGCCGCACGTGGTCGGGTGAACCACGCCGGATGGAGCCGTTGAAATCTGCAGATCTGCGGTGGTGGCCGGTTGACGAACTCCCGGAGAAGTTGGTCGACCACGAGCGTTTCGTAATCGAAGCCCATCACTCCGGTCAGCTCGCACCCATCCACAGCTACGGCTTCTGACCGGGTGAGGATCTGATTCAGGCTTCGCTGGCAACGATGACCGGGCAGTGTGCTTTTCGAATCATCGCACTGCTCGTGGTGCCGAGAGCGGTGTCGTCGAACGAGCCTCGCCCACGCCGACCCACGACGAGAAGGCGTGCCTCGGTGGAGAGTTGTTCAAGAATGGCAACCGAGGGGCCGTCGAACTCGATCTGACGGATCGCGACGCCAGGGTAGAGCGTGGCCCAACCCGACAGTTGCCACGTCAGCGGCGTCGAGTGCTGGGGCGAGTGCCCGGATGCGACGTCTCGACGCAGTTCGGCCTCTGGCGGCGCTGCGTGCACGACGACCAGTTCGGTGTTCGCTGCCTCTGCTTCCTTGAAGGCGATGGCCAGAGCGCTTTCGCTGTAGGCGCTTCCGTCCAAACCGACGACAACCGGCAAGGCTGCCGTAGCGCTGCTTTCACGCGGTGTTCCGACTCTTGCGAACGAACATGTCGGTCCAGGTGCGGCGGGATCGTCCTGTGTTGCGACGATCAAGGCGGCCTCAGCTGTCAGCGCGGTGAGAATTGCGGTGTTCTCCCCGGAGATCAGATCGGTCCGGATCCGAAGATCTGGCGACACCGACTCGGCGATCTGAATGGCCTCCATGAACAGGCCGGTCGGCGATGCCGAGGTGTTCAGATCGGCGCTCGGAGCTACGAAAACGATTCGCATCCAGAGACCGTGGCGATGTGCGAACTCAGCCGCCCACGTGATCACGTCGGGGCGCAGCGGGGATCCGTCGATGCACACGACCACCGCTCCGTCTGCGGACCACTCCGAGGTGATGAGGTCAGTCGATAGTTCGGGCTTCATCGTGAACTCCTCGAGCTGTGTCTGTTGAATGCGAACTAGCTTGCAGGACAGTGCCGAACAGCAATCCTGCGACGACTATCGAGCACGCGGCAGTCGTCAGGGGCAACCACACGAGCGTCGTGACAGCGAACATGAGCGCGAGCAACGGGGCGAGGAGATGGCCGGGTTTCGCTCGGCGTTCGTGTTGCTGCTTTTCTGCCCAGGCTCGGTGCTTCGTGCCGTCATTCATGTTGTTTCACCTCAGTTCTCACGTCGGAAACCGACTTGTGACCAAGCAGTCCGACATGCGCCTCGTCGCGCATTCTTTCGACCATGTGGGGGTAGTGCAGTTCGAATGCCGGCCGCTCACTGCGGATTCGGGGGAGTTCGGTGAAGTTGTGTCGCGGTGGTGGGCAGGACGTCGCCCATTCGAGCGAGTTTCCGAAGCCCCAAGGATCGTCGACGGTCACAATTCGGCCGTACCGGTAGCTCTTGAAAACGTTCCAGATGAACGGAATCGTCGAGGCTCCGAGCACAAACGCGCCGATGGTCGAGATCGTGTTGAGAAGAGTGAAATTGTCCGACGGGAGGTAGTCCGCGTACCGCCGAGGCATGCCCTGGGCGCCGAGCCAATGCTGGACGAGAAATGTCGCGTGAAAGCCGATCAGGGTCAACCAGAAATGGATCTTGGCGAGCTTCTCGTCCAACATCCGGCCGGTCATTTTCGGGAACCAGAAGTAGATTCCGGCGTATGTCGCGAACGCGATTGTTCCGAAGAGGACGTAATGGAAATGCGCGACAACAAAGTACGAGTCGGTGACATGAAAGTCCAAGGGCGGGCTGGCAAGGATGACGCCGGAGAGTCCGCCGAACAGGAATGTGACCAGGAAGCCGACGGAGAACAGCATGGGCGATTCGAAAGTCAACTGCCCCTTCCACATGGTGCCGATCCAGTTGAAGAACTTGACTCCGGTGGGAACTGCGATCAGGAAGGTCATGAACGAGAAGTAGGGGAGGAGAACGGCGCCGGTTGCGTACATGTGGTGCGCCCACACAGCGATCGACAGTGCAGCAATTCCCAATGTTGCGTAGACCAATCCGGTGTATCCGAAGATCGGCTTGCGGCTGAAGACGGGGAAGATCTCCGAGACTATGCCGAAGAACGGCAGCGCCAGAATGTAGACCTCGGGATGGCCGAAGAACCAGAACAGGTGCTGCCACAACATGACTCCACCGGTGGCGGGGTCGAACAGGTGCGCTCCCAGGTGCCGGTCCACCCACAGTCCGATCAAGGCAGCAGCGAGCAGCGGAAAAACGAGGAGGATCAGCATGCTGGCGACCAGCGCATTCCACGTGAAGATCGGCATGCGGAACATCGTCATACCCGGGGCGCGCAGGCAGACGATCGTCGAAACGATGTTGACTGCGCCGAGGATGGTGCCGACGCCGCCGAGAGCGAGACCGATGATCCACAGGTCGGCGCCCATGCCGGGGGAGTGGAGTTCGCTGGTGAGCGGTACGTAGGCGGTCCAGCCGAAATCTGCCGCACCACCAGGTGTTACGAATCCGGCGGACGCGATCAGGCCGCCGAAGAGATAGAGCCAGTAGCTGAAGGCGTTGAGTCGCGGGAAACACACGTCCGGCGACCCGATCTGCAGTGGCATGAGGTAGTTGGCGAATCCGAAGAACACCGGGGTCGCGTACAGCAGGAGCATGATCGTGCCGTGCATGGTGAACAACTGGTTGTACTGCTCGTTGGACAGGAATTGCATTCCCGGAACGGTCAATTCCATGCGCATGAGTAGTGCCATCAGTCCGCCGATCAAGAAGAAGGCAAACGATGTCACGATGTACATCAGACCGATCATCTTGTGATCGGTGGTCCTGAGGATCTCGACCAGTTTCGAACCCTTCGGAGCGGTTCGGGGAATTGCATCGGCGGGGGAATCGACCTCACCGACCGGCCGGGGCGCGAGATCAACCACGACGGCCGCCTACGCACATCGACGTGACGAAAGACCGAGAATGCCTGGGACTGTGGAACATAACGCAATGATCGTGGCGACCGGGAACTCGGACGAGGGGAAAAGGTCCCTAGGATCGGAACAGAGGCATGGCGTAGATCACGTGGTCCGGTACGGTCGAGAGAGTTGTCTTCACGAGCCGAAAGAAAGCGAGATGGTCATGGCATGTCGTATCAGTGAACTGGTGCTCGGTTGCCGGGAACCCGAGGTGCTGGGCCGGTTCTGGTGCGAGGTCCTGGACTTCGTCGTGCTCGATCGAATGGACGACGGTTCGTTGGAGATCGGCCCACGCGAAGGGTTCGGCGGTCCGCAGCCGACGATCATCCTCAGTCGCAGAGACGAACCGGAGAAGGGCAAGCCCCGCCTGCATATCGACGTCAACGCCACCGATCGCGATCAGGAGGCCGAACTGGAACGCCTGTTGAGTCTTGGTGCGCGGCCGGCCGACATCGGCCAGACAGGACACGAACAATGGCATGTCCTGGCCGATCCGGAAGGTAACGAGTTCTGCCTGCTCAAGGCCCAACTGGATCCGCTCTGACCCTCAACGATGCTGGATCGGCAACGGACTTCGCCTGGGGCTCAGCGGAACACGCCACACCAGTTCGGTGACACCGTTCTCGCTGGTGATGTTGCTCGAGCCTCCGCACTGACGAGCGCGGGTCGCCAGGTTGTCGAGACCGTGGATTCTGGTTGCCTGGTCGATTCCCACACCGTCGTCGACGATGCTGATGACAAGCTCCTCGGTGGCCCGGATGGTGACGTCGATGGCATCGGCATGTGCATGCCGCAGAGCGTTGCTCAAGCCCTCGCGCACAACGGCTTCGGCATGCGGGGCAAGTCGAGACGGGACGGAACTGTCGATGGTTCCCTCGAAAGTGACGCTGGGAGTGATCGACGAGTGGCCGGACAGACCGTTGACGGCATCGAGTAGTCGCCGCCGCAGGCTTGTGGGAGTAGACATCTCGCTCGTATGGAGGTCGAAGACTGCGGTGCGGATTTCACGGACTGTTCGATCGAGTTGATCGACAGAGGTGTCCAATACGGTTCGAACGGTGTCCTCGTCGCCTGGACGTTGCAGCACCCCCTGCAAACTCAACCCGGTGGCGAACAGCTGTTGGATGACGTGGTCATGGAGATCCCGCGCGATTCGGTCGCGATCTTCGAGGACGTCGACCAGTCTTTCTTTCCGTTGCTGTTCTGCGAATTCGACAGTGACAGAAGCGATGTCTGCCATCGCCGTCAGTTGCTCGATCTCGTCCACTCCCCACGGGCGGTTGCTGCGGCGTGACGCGAAGAGAACACCGCCGCCGAACGAGGTCCCGGAGAGGGGGAGTGCGACCACTGATTCGTCGCCGGAAACATTCAGTGCCGGAACGGAACTGCCATGTGGTGCAGAGATCGGCCGCCGGCTCCGCGCAGCGTCGTCGATCACGGTCCCGGACAGATCGACGGCTGATCCGGTCGCGGGGACAGGCTGGGAATCAGCAGCATCGGCGACGTGGACTACCGGCTCTCTGCCGAGGTCGTAGCGAACGACGCACACAAGATTTCCATCCGTGAGGTGCCGCGTCGTCCGAACCAGTTCCGCCAGCGTCTCGTCGCGGGATCCGCCGCTGAGCAGACGTGCATTGACGGCGGCGACGGCCTTGAGCCAGGCTTCTCGCGTCCGGGATTCCTCGAACAGACGCGCATTGTCGATGGCGATGCTCGCAGCATTTGCCAGAATCTGGAGTACAGCCTCGTCGCGGTCGTCGAATGCAGTCCGTTCCGAGCTGTCCGCGAGGTAGATGCTGCCGAACACCTCGCCCCTGACGAAGATCGGAACACCGAGAAACGTGTCCATCGGCGGGTGATTGGTCGGAAACCCTGCCGAGGACGGATGCGAGGAGATTCGGTCGGTTCGAACCGGGCACGGTTCTCGAACGACCAGGCCCAGCAGGCCGTGTCCTTCGGGAAGATGCCCGATCTTGGCAACCTGCCCCTGAGTCAAACCGGAGTGGATGAATCGGGACAAGCGTCCGTCGGGGGATTTCACGCCGAGCGCGCCGTAGTCCGCTTCGAGGAGATGTCGCGCGACGTCGACTATCTGTTGCAGGGTTTCGTCGAGCTGGAGTGTGGACCCGACGGTCAACACGGCACTGAGCAGTTTGGGAATTGCAGTCGGGTTGAGAGCAGTCAGCTCTGCGCTTCCGGCGATGTCGCCGAAAAGGCTGAGCATGAGCGCGTCGCGGCTACCTGGCATGGTGCGTGCCCGTGGTGGCGGAGAAGGGCGAGCCGGACGGCGTCAGCAGGTGAGTGGTCGCCTGGCCCGAAGGATCCGGGTGCGAAGTGCGCGCACGAAGCTTTGTCGCCAGAACTGCGGCCTGCGTTCGACGTTCGAGACCCAGTTTCTCGAGGATGCGTGAGACGTAGTTCTTGACCGTTTTCTCCGAGAGTTCTGCGTGCGAGCTGATCTCTCGATTGCTCAGTCCCTTGCCGATCAACTCGAAGATCAAGAGCTCCTGATCGGTCAACAGGGCTGCCGCAGTACCCGACTCCTGTTCGGACCGGATGCGCCGGACCAAACCGATCACCGCCTGGGTGTTCAACAGCGACTTGCCGGTAGCAACCGTGCGGATCGCCGACACCAGGTCGTGGCCGCGGATGTTCTTGAGGACGAATCCTCGTGCGCCGGCGATCAGGGCGTCGAGCAGTGCGTCGTCGTCGGAGTACGACGTGAGCATCAAAGTGGCGGCGCTCGGGTAGGTCGACGCCAGTTCTCGGCACAGTTCCACACCGTTGCCGTCGGGAAGTCTGACGTCCATGACAACCACGTCGGGTCGGCATTCGGGTATTCCGGCCGAGGCTTCGCGAACACACGACGCCTCGCCAACAACGTTGAATCCCGGTACCTGATTCAACAGGTCTGCCAATCCACGACGGACGATCTCGTGGTCGTCGACCAGATAGATGCCGATCGTCACGGTGGTCACCTCTTCCAGCTCACGCCTGCCGTCGATGTTACCGGACGGTAATGTCCCGACAGGATCGGGTTGTCCGACCGATGGTCGACAAAAAACCCGCGTCGAAGGGTGCGAGACCGAGTCTCGATTGCACAGAGTCAAAGGTCCCGACCGTCACGAGATCTGAATCACCCAGATCTCGTGAGGCGGTGGGTGTGAGCTGAATGTGATTGCACCGGTGACTGTTCGATCCGCTCAGTCGACGGGAGCGAGTTCGACGGAGACGTAGACACCCTTGCCTTTTCGGTGTGCGAGTGCCTCGCCGGGGCGATCGATACCGTCCAGTTGGAGAACGATCGGACCTTGTTCCGGGTAGAAATTGCGCCACCAACTCTTCTTGTCCGGCATGGCAACGCCGATCGTCACATGGTCGCCTTTTCGTTTGTAGGACACGGGCGCGCTGAAGGTGCGACCGGACTTGCGTCCGACGTAGGTGATGACGGTCATGGAACGGCCCAGTAGTTTGCCTACGATCGGAGCGCCGATCAGTGGTTGGACCACTACGTTCACGGCGGCGGATACACGTTGGAAAGTGTTCACGAGAAGCCCTTTCACGACGAATGCTGCACGAATTCGAATCCTGCACGGAAATGGTGCGTGCAGTAGTTCTATCCTGCTCGACCGGGATTGTCGCGTGGGCAGAAATTGGTACAAACCGGTGTGCCGAAGCGAGTAGCGTGGGGTACGTCGAGGGTCATTCGAATATGCGCGGTCAAGCCATGTCGTCCTCGACGCCAACCCGGTCTGTGGTCGAACGGCCGAGAACTGGAGCGCCTGTATGGCGTCGAACCCGTCCGATGTGTCGAATGCACGAGGGCAATCCGAGTCGACTGACGAGGATCAGAAAACACCGTCGATCTGCCCGGCGTGTCAGCACAGTATGGAATCCCACGATCCGCTCGGGGTTCGCTTCTGCGCAGTGACAGCCGACCGCGGTCTCGATCGAAAGTGCATCTGCGCTGCAGATCGCGAGGAGATGCAGCACTATTCGCGCTACTGAGGTGCATCCTGCATCCCAATCGGAGACGCACCGACCTGTAGTCGCCGACAGTGCTGGATGCCCCGAACCCGCCCTCGTCTATCGACGATCAGCACGTGGTGGTGATGTGTGCGTAGTGCACTTTTACCTGTACGACGTGCAGGGCTGCAATGTGTAGGTGCGCTGCCCGCCGCGCTCAGAGGTGACCGGATAGACCGCCGGTCGCGGTGTGTGCTCGCTTCGCCGAACGACTACCTGCTCCAACGCTGCCGTGCTTACTCGATCAGATCCACCTCCCAATTCGTTCGTTGAATCTGTGTATCGACCTCGCGAATCTCGCGGGCGAGGTCGTCCGCGATTGCCCGAAGTTCGGTGACGGGGACTGCCGCGACATAGACCAATTCTGATCGGAGTTGACGACCGTAACCTCGCTCTTCGCGCCCGGACGCGGCGTCCGCAGCGGCATTGACTGCAGAGTGTCTCAGACGCAGCACATCTCGATGGGCGAGTGCATCTGTGACAGTGCCGTTTCCGAGGATCGCCTGCGCATTGGTTCGATTGATCGCGCGCATCAACCGTTCGAGTTCGCTCAGAGTTGACGTCAGCACTTCGAGAAGGACGGCGGCGTCTTCGGCGGGAACTTCTCCCTCCTGGTGGCGTGCATTGTCGACGATCCGCTCGCGCAAGTGCGCAACCTTGCGAGTGGTGTCACTTCGTAGCGCCAGTGCCTCTGCCAGTTTCATGGATGAAGCTCCTGCTCTGACCTGAATCGGGAACTCCAAGCTAGCACTCGATTGACAACCTGGGTCGGATTCCATTGTCTTGCTGCGTTCTTCCCAGTTCAGCATTCGAATCATCTTGGAGACAGCTGGTGCTGCGTGTCCTTCGATGAAGCGATGCAGCCGGTGGAGCACGCTGCGCACGGTCTCGGGTCGACGGGGCGGGCGAGGCATACGATGGTCCGCCGTCGATCTCGCGGTTCAGACTGAAATAGTCGCCCCGCGACGAGTTAGAGTGCGCCTTTCCTATTTGTTCGTCTTCGGGAGGCCAGGGGGATTGACCAGCGACTTGTCGACTGCCTCGTTGGTGATCTTCCATCGCTCGAGAACTTGCTCGTATGTGCCGTTTTCGATGAGATGATCTATCGCCTCGCTGATCGGTTGTACCAAGCCGTTGTCTTTCTTGACCAGTACACCGATCTGGCCCAACGCGGCCTCACCGGCTCCGGAGAACTGACCGATCACTTCGTTCTCGCCAGTCTGTGCAGCGTGAAACTGCGATGACGGGTTGGGGCCGAAGTAAGCGTCGATTCGACCGGAAGACAGCGGCAGGTAGTAGTCAGTGGTCTTCTGGTACACGGTGATTTCAGCGGGAGCACGCCCAGCTGCGAGGTTGTCCTCATTCCACTTCACCAGCAACGCCTCCTGATTGGTGGCAGCGCCGACTCCGATCTTCAGTCCGGCGATGTCTTCCGGCTTCTCGAGTGAGAGATTCCTGTCCTTTCTGACCTCGAACGCGAGAGTGTCGAGGCGGTACGTCGCGAAGTCGTATTTCTCTTTGCGCTCTTCGGTGACCGTCACGTTGGAGATGAACGCATCTGCGTCTCCCGAATCGATCCGCACCGAATTCTGCGCCCAATCCGCGACCTGAAGGTCGATTTTCAGCCCGAGCACCTCTGCAATCAAATACGCGAAGTCGGTCTCGGAACCGATGACAGTCTTGTCGTCGTCGGCATAGAAGCGCAACGGTGGAGCGGTTCCAGCGTTGCCGGTGATTCGGATCGTGCCCCGGTCGCGGAACTCCTGAGGGACCTTCGCTGCGATCGAATCAACCTTGTCGGTGCTGATGCGGTTCTGCTCGGCCGACAAGTTGATACTGGATGTTGTTGCACCGGAGTGTTGCCCGGTCGATTCTTCATCTGGGCTTCCGCAAGCGGTACCCAGGAGAGTAACTGTGGCCAGGGTAGAGATCAGAAGCGTTGCGGTGCGAGGACGGGTGAACATCGGGTTCCTTCCGGGAAGAGGGTTTGTCGAAGCAGGTTGTCGAGATCACGAAGTGTGGGCTAGCTCTTCCACGCATCCACGAAGTCCACCGAGTAGAGATCGGCTTGGATGCGCAGGTCGTGAACCGCGGGAGTCGTCGCGTAGATCAGCGAAGAGGCGTGCAACGGGATCGCCAGTGCCTGATCGGCAATCAGTTCCTGAATCTCCTTCAACACTCCGTTTCTCGCATCGACGTCTACGGTCTGAGATTGTTTGACCAGCAATGCATTCAGCTCCGGAGTCGAGGCGATGCCTTTGGTCGAGCCGAGAGTGGGACTGAACACCAGCAGTACGTCACCGTCGGCGCGCAAGCTCTGGAAGTAGATCGATTCCCATGTGCCGTCGGTTCTCGCGGCGTTGTCCTCGGCAGTCGAGCGAGGTTGCAAGTTCACTGCAACTCCGATGTCGCGCAGCTGAGATTGGATCAGTTCGAACTGCGATTGGGGGAGGTGGTTGCGGTAGGCCAATTCGACGGTCAGTTTCTCACCGTCCTTGGTTCGGAATCCGTCACCGCCGACTGTCCATCCACTGGCGTCCAGCAGTGACTTCGCACCCGACGGGTCATAGGTGTACTCGGACGACAGATCGGTGTAACCGGGCGCTTTCACCGACAAGATGCTTCGCGCTTTCTCGTCACTCGGTGTGTAGGTGGTGTCGATGATCTGCTGGGTATCGATGCCCTTCACCAAAGCACGCCGCACGTTCAGGTCCGCAAGTACCGGCGCGAACGTGGGGTTGAGCAAGAGCGAGTCGTTGATGCCGGCAGCAAGGGACGGGATGACAGTGAGTCCGGCGCCTTCTGCCCGGTCGACGTCTGTGCTCGGAATGTCGATCGCGGCGTCCAGTTGTCCTGACGTCAAACCGCCGATTCGCACCGAGGATTCGGGGACCACCAAAAAGGTGATCGAATCCAGATAGGCCTCTCCCTTGTTCTTGTTGAGTGAGGATCCCCAGTGGTACCCGTCCCGACGAGCGAGTACGACCTTCGCGTTGGTCTCCAGTTCTTTCTGTACGAACGGGCCGGAAGCGATAACGCCCTGGGCGCAGCGTTCTTCGGGCGTCTTCTTCAACGATTCCGGTGCGATGATGGCGAGCGTGTCGGAGCGGGCGGCTTGAAGGAAGCCCGCTGACGGTTCCGAGAAATTGAGTGCGACAGTGGAAGCGTCGAGTACCTCCGCTCCAGTGAAGTTTGCGAGATGTGACTTCGCAGTGGTCGCGAAGCCACTGTCTCCCAGTCTCTTCTGGCTTTCGAAGTTGTCCGCGACAACCTGCGCATCCAGACGCTCGCCGTTGCTGAAGGTCACGCCGTCCCGCAGAGCGAAGACGAATCGTCGACCGTCGTTCTGGACCTCCCAGGACGTCGCCAACCAAGGCACTATCTCCCCGGTCTCGAGGTTCTGGTCGACGAGTTTGTCGTAGAGTGGATGGAATGCCGTAGCAGTTTGACCGTTCAGGGTCTTGTCGATGCACGGTGGAAACGTATTGATCGCAAAGGTCAGATCGCCCCCTGACACGGGCTCGGAGTCGGCGCTCGCAGCTGGCGTTGCAGTGCTGCAGCCGGTTGCAACTGCAAGCGTCGACGCCAGGATGGCGACTCGGATCGGTATGGATGAAAGCCGCGACGTCGTCATGGGCTGAGTTCCGTTCATCGTGGGGAAGTGCGAGTGGTGTCGAAGATGTGGGACCGCAGGGTCGTTCCGGTGTATTCGCGCCGGAACACGCCCCGATCTTGCAGAAGTGGCACGACGGAACTCGCGAAGTCGTCGAGCCCCCTGGGGAAGTGGGTAGCGGTCAGGATGAAACCGTCAGCTGCTCCCGATTCGAAGAGGTGCGTCAACTCGTCCGCCACTTCTTGCGGCGAGCCGACAATCTCGGGAGTGAGATCATTGCGCGCGAACAACTCTGCGGTTTCGGCGATGGTGAGATTTCGGGATTCGATCAGGCGTGCCAATCGACGCGAGGGGCCACTACCGCGGTTGAGAACTTCGGCGATCGGAGTGGACGGATCGAACTGCGACAAGTCTAGTCCTGCGGAGTGGGAGACCCACTCGATTGCCGCATCCGGATGGATCAAGGATCGCAGGTACTCCTGCCGTTCCTTCGCGATGCTCGTCGTCTCGCCGACTATCGGTTGCACAGCGGCGACGAGGCGCACCGAATCAGGGTCGCGTCCGGCCTCTTCCGCGTAGCCGCGAATTGCCTTGCGCTTCGCTCGAAGATCTTCCTCCAACGGGTCGATCGCAAAGACCAGATCTGCCCACCGCCCACCGAATTCGCGCCCTCTCACAGATTCACCTGCCTGGATGAAGACCGGGCGGCCCTGAGGTGATTGTGGCAAGGTGAGTGGACCCTGCACCGACAAGTATTTGCCCTTGTAGTCGGCCGCGTGAATCTTGCTTGTGTCTGCGTAGATTCCGCTGTCGCGATCGGCCGATACGGCGTCGCCGTCCCACGACGACCAGAGTGCGGTGGTTGCTTCGAGAACTTCGTCGCCGCGCTCGTACAGTTCTTCTCTCGGAAGCCGATCGACTTCGGGAAAGTTGTCGTTAGCCGGACCGGGTGCCGTCATCACGATGTTCCAGGCCGCGCGCCCACCGCTGAGTATGTCGAGGCTGCCCAGAGTTCTCGCCAGGTTGTACGGGCTGTTGAAGCTTGCCGAAAGGGTTACGCCGAGACCGATACGATTTGTTGCGCCGGCCACCACTGCAGCCAACTGCGTCGGATCATGTTGAAAGCCGGTCAGCAGACCGTATTTGGTGTGGCCGTCGACGTAGTGCACACGCTCAGGTATCAGTATCAGGTCGAATTTTGCTCGTTCCGCTGCTTGCGCGTATCGCTCGTAGAGCGCTCTGTCCTCGAAGGCATTCTCCGAGTACGAATGCCGCCACATTCCGGCACTGTGCATACTCGGAAAGACCATGTAGGCGCCGAGGATCATCTGTCGTGTCATCGCTGGTCCGGATTCCTTGGTGTGTGATGGATGTCAGTGGAGACGGGTCGTTCGGGGTCGGCGCTCCACCCCGACCACGACGCGACGTAGACCGCGGAGCTGATGCCGACCGCTGCAAGCGCCAGTGCGTTGTGCGACGCGGCAACTCCGCCGCCGCAATAGGACACGACGGTGGCACCACGCTCTATTCCGAACTGGTGGAAGTATTCTCGTAACTCGCGGTCGGGAAGTAGGAATCCGTTGTCGTCGAGTAGGTCAGTTGCCGGCGCTGAGATAGATCCGGGGATGTGGCCGGCGCGGAAAGCGCTCGATCCTCGGGCGTCGAGCAATCTGCCGGCCGATGCCGCGCGCAGGGCGTCTTCTGCGTCGGCGAGTGTCGTGCTAGTGGTGGAAGGTGGTACGGGAATCGAATCGTTTGTCGATATGCGTTTCCGGGCTGTAACCCATCCGGACGATCCGCCGTCCAAGTACCGCACTGAACGTCCTGCCCAGCGAAGCGTGAACCACGCGCGCGCCGCAAGCAGGGGGCTGTCCGAACTGTAGACCACGATGTGAGCATCGGCGGATACTTTCAGATCGTTCAGTGTTCTTCCGAATGCGTCGAGGTCTGGCAGCGGTCGATTCCCGTCAGTCCCGCCGCCACTGCTTTGAAAGTCGTTGATCGACAATGTGATGGACTGCGGTGCAGTAATGATTCCGGCTCCGCCCTCGCTGTTGTCTCGTACCACGTTGACGACGACGAGCGTCCGATCGGAACGAATGAGTTCGCGGAGTTCGGTTGCGGAAACAATGACTGCGCGACGCTCGATTCTCCCTGCTTCTGACATGAAAGATATTGTGTAACAATTGCTTCAGTCAAGAAAGAGATAAGATCGTGGCAATCTTTACTCATGGCGCCACGGCTGCCAGCACTTGTCCGGCATCGATGACATCTCCCACCGTTACTGTCACCGCCGAGACGATTCCGGGTGAGGAAGCACGAAGGGCAGTCTCCATCTTCATTGCTTCTACGACCGCGACGACATCACCTTCCGACACCCGCGTTCCAGTCTGCAGCACTGCCAGCACGGTTCCCGGCATCTTCGATGTGATCTCTCCGTCGCTGAGATCGGAATCCTTTGCTGTATAGACTTTCTCGTCCACCTTCACGGTCCAGCCACCAACGCACACCCATGTACCGGTGCCGACTCCGAGGCGCCCAGCGGTGGTTGTCAAACCATCGGCGACCAGGCTGAGTGTCACTTCGTCGGTTCCACCCCTGACGACCACCGAAATGTTCCGGCCGTCGGCGGCGACAATCCAGTGGTTGCTTCGTTGTGAGATGACGGTTGTCGGCACGACGCGGCCGTCGGCAATGAGTTCGCGTCCGATCGGGTCGGATCCCACCTTGCGCAATGTCTCTCGATGTAGTCCGTGGGGGCCGGTCCATGACGACCCGGTGACCGGCGTTTGTTCCTCGACGGAAGTCCACACCATCGCAACAGCAGCGGCGGTGGCCTGGAGCTCTGCAGAATCCGGGATCAACCGAGTGAGGTGCTCGTCGACGAAGGAAGTGTGAATGTCATCCGCGCGCACAGCCGGTGTCGCCAAGAGAAGTCGGAGGAAACCGATATTCGAGGTTCCACCGAAGTAACTCGAGTCGGCCAAAGCTCGGTCCAATGATTCCAGTGCGGTTGACCGCGTCGGACCGCTTGCTATGACCTTTGCGATCATCGGATCGTAGAACGGCGGAATGCTGCCGGCACCCTCGAAAGCACTGTCGATGCGAACCCTCGACGGCCAGGCTATGTCCACGGAATGTGAAGGTGCGGGCCGAAACCCGTTCGACGGATCCTCGGCGTAGATTCTGGCTTGCACCGCGAAACCCCGCAGCGCGATATGGCGCTGCTGTAACGGCAAACGGGCGCCGAGGGCGATGTCGAGTTGCAGTTCGACGAGATCGACGCCGGTCACTTCCTCGGTGACCGTGTGTTCGACTTGTAGGCGCGTGTTGACTTCGAGAAAGTAGTAGCGGTTTTCGGCGTCAACCAGAAATTCGACGGTTGCCGCATTCACGTAGCCGACGCCTCCGAGTAGTCGCAGAGCGTCGTGCTGCATGGCTCCCAGGACCGATTCGGGGACAGAACTTGCCGGTGCCTGCTCGATGATCTTCTGGTTCCGACGCTGTAGGGAGCATTCACGGGTGAAGAAGTGAACTCCTGTACCGAAGGAATCGAAGAGGACCTGAACTTCGATGTGACGCGGACGCTCCACCAGCGTTTCGATCATCAGGTCGCCGCGGCCGAAGTTCCTTTCGTTCAAACCGATTGCAGAGGTGATGACCTCTCGTGCGTCATCACCCGGATGTAGTCGAACCATCCCCTTGCCGCCGCCCCCGAACACCGGTTTCAGCAGCACCGGCACGTCGAGAGATCGAACGTGACCGAGGACGGTATCGGGATCGGCGCTTGCCTCGCCCCACGCGGTGAGAGTCGGGATGCCGGCGTCAGCGGCGGCCTTCTTCGCTCTTGCCTTGTCTCCGAGTAGAGCGATGGATTCAGCGGCCGGACCGACGAATGTCAGACCTGCAGCGACGACGGCTTCAGCGAAATCGGAGTCTTCGGAGAGGAATCCGTAACCCGGGTGCACGGCATCGCAATCCGCGGCCAGCGCGGCCGCAATGATTTGATCCGAATCGGTGTAGGACTCCGAGGGGATGTCTCCGTCCAGAAGCACGGTGTGATCGGCGAGGCGATGCCACTGTGCGTGTGAATCGACGGGGGAGGAGATCGTCACTACCGACATGCCGAGACGACGGGCCGTGCGCGCGATGCGCGTGACGATTTCACCCCGATTGGCGATGAGAAGTCGAGTCATGTTCTCACATCCTGAAGACGCCGAAGCGCGTTGTTCCGTGATTGCGGGGAAGCATGGACAGCGCGAGTGAAACCCAGGATCGCGTGTCGACCGGGTCGACGATCGCGTCAACCCATAGCCTGGATGCGACGTACACCGACTCGCCCTGCCGGTCGTAGCCTTCGCGTATCGGCCGTTTGATTTCCTCGATTTCCTCTTCCGTGAGCGGAGTTCCGCGTGTGCGCGCAGATTCGATCTTCATCAATGCCATCACCGACGCTGCTTGCTCGGAACCGACCACGGTGGTCTTCGCGTTCGGCCACACGGCCATGAAGTCAGGACCTATCGAGCGTCCGCACATCGCGAGGTTTCCCGCCCCGTAGCTTCCGCCGATGACGATGCTGAGCTTGGGAACCCTGGCGCAGGCGACGGCATTGACCAGTTTCGCGCCGTGTTTGGCGATACCTTCCGCCTCGTACTGCTTCCCGACCATGAATCCGTTGACGTTGTGCAGGAACAACAATGGGATGTCTCGTTGTGAGCACAGTTCGACGAAGTTCGCGGCCTTGAGGGAGTCCTCCGAAAAGAGCACACCGTCGTTCATGATGACCCCGACGGTGTACCCCTCGATGTGGCCGGTCCCGCAGACGATGGTTCGGCCGTAATTCGCTCGGTACTCGACTAATTCGCTGGCATCGAGCAGGTGGGCCAGAACGTCGCGCGCGACGATCGGGGTTTTCGAGGAAGCCGGGATCACCGTGTCGAGCTGCTCGGGGGAGTGAAGAGGTGGTCGCGGAGATCGTGACGGCGCCCGTACCTCCCGTCGATCACCGCGGGCGACGATGTCGGCGATCATGCTCAGAGCCTCGATGTCGTCGTTGGCGATGTGATCGACGACGCCGCTGATCACCCCGTGCACGTCGGCGCCGCCGAGCTCTTGCGGTTCGACGTCGACACCGGTTGCAGCCTTGACCAACTGAGGGCCGCCCAGATAGACGGTGCCGGTACCGCGGACGATGACGGTCTCGTCGCACATCGCTGGGATGTATGCACCTCCAGCCGTGCAGGAACCCATGACTGCTGCGATCTGAACGATGCCGTCTGCCGACATTTCGGCGATGTTCTTGAACATCTCGCCGAAATGGTGCTCGTCGGGGAAGATCTCGTCCTGCATCGGAAGGAAAACACCTCCGGAATCGACGAGATAGACACACGGCAGCCTCAGCCGACGAGCGACGGATTGCAATCGCAGTTGCTTCTTGACGGTCAGCGGGTAGTAGGTGCCGCCCTTGACGGTGGCGTCGTTCGCGAAGACGGCGCAGAGTGAGCCGCGGATGAGCCCTACGCCCGTGACCAGACCAGCCGACGGGAGTTGCTCGTCGTACACCTCGAATCCGGCCAGTTGTCCGATCTCGAAGAACGGGGACTGCACGTCGAGAAGAGCATCGATGCGTTCGCGAGCGGGCAATTTGCCGCGAGCCCGGTGCTTGGCGACCGACCGCTCGGGTGCCCCGTGAACGGACAAGTGTTGCGCGTCCGCAACTCGCTCGCGAATTTCCTTGTATGCCAGTAAGTTTTGCTCGCGGGTACCGGGGTCGAGTTGTGCGGTGCGTTCAATGACGGGCATGGGACGTACCTACTGTCGGTTCGGAGGAAGCTGTGCGGAGGGAGAATACGAGCGCAGTCGCTGCTGCAGTGATCAGTGCGACGATTGCCGACCACACGCGCTCATCGGATGCGAGAGGTCCGACTACAGAGGCGATGCCGGCAATTCCCTGCTGTACGAGTCCGCAGTACGCGACGGCGATGGCTCCGCCTTCAGCAAAATGCGTCACTGCTGATGCTGCCGAGTTCGGGAAGAGAAGCGATTGCCCAAATGTCAGTGCGATGTATCCGAGCAGGAAGACCGCGAGCAACGGCGTGGAACCGAGTGGGGGATACCAGCAGAGCATGAGGACGAGGCCGGCAAGCAGCATGCACAGCGCACCTCGACGCATCAACTTCTCTGAACCGACGGTTGTGGCCCTTCGATTGACGTAAAGCGCGCCGCTGAAGTAGGCGGTTCCGTAGAGGATTCCGAAGGCTCCGAATGCCCACGGTTGCAAGTCGAATCGATCGCTGAACAGGAAGGGGCTCGATTGCTGCACAAGGACTATCGCGCCGAAACCCAGGCCCCCCGCAATGGCTGGTTTGTAGAACTGGGGTGTCAGGACTATGGCATTCCACCGAACAACGCGTTCGTTGTTGTCGCGGACTGTGGTGTTCTCGGTCCTCAGTGCCACCGCAGCGAGTGCTGCTCCGAGTACTCCGAGCACGCCGAAGCCGGTTCGCCACGAGGTGAACGACGCAAGAGCGCCGCCGATCAGTTGGCCACCGCCCAGTGCCACCACAAATGCCATCGACAACAGCGACAAGCGGCTAGCCAACTCCGAACCGGTGAACTTGTCCTTCACCATCATTCGCACGATGATGGCCGCACCTCCTGCTCCGATGCCTTGAACGATCCGGCCGATCAGTAGTACGGCGGCGCTCTGGACCAAAGCCAATGCAATGCAGGCGATCACGAACAATACCAAGCTGGACAACAGTGCCGTCCTGCGTCCGAGTCGATCTGCCAACCGCCCCCACACGACCACCGGAAGTGCGGCACTGATCACGAAGAGTGTCACCGACCACTTCACCACGGAATCTTCGATGCCCAGATCCGTCGCGATCTTCGGCAGTGAAGGGAGGTAGATGGTCGTGGCCATTTGTGCTGTCAACACGACGGCACAAGCCAGCGGTGTCACTGCGACAGTGCGGTCGTCGCTCATTCCGTGACACTTCGTAGGACGTCGGCGAAGCGCTCGATCGTTGCATGTGGAAGGTCCGCCCGAAGCATCAGTCTCAGCCCGGCTTTGCCCCGGCCGATGACAGGGAAGAAGACCGCCGATGTGTAGAAACCGCTAGCCAGCAGTTTCTGTGCTGCGGTGATGGTTTGTTCTTCCTCGTGGAGCGTGACGAAGCGGATCGGGAGTCCATCGCCCGATGCCGGCGTGTCGACGAGCGAATCGAACAGTTCGACAACCGTGCGGAGTTGCCGCTGCCGCTTGTCGACCTCTCCGCTGCGGTGGAGCTCCACGGACGCCGCAATAGCACCCAGCCCGGCTACGTTCACACGCTGCGACCACGTCAGCGGGCCGCCGTAGCGAAGTGCGAGATCACGATTTCGACTGCCCCCGTTCCGACCGAGTGCGATCGCACCGCCGGAAGCACCGAATCCCTTGTTCAGTGATGTCAGCAAGAATGTTCGATCATTGAGGCTGCCGATGAGATCCAGGACCGCGCCACGCCCGTTGTGTCCGATGACCGAGGTGCTGTGCGCCTCGTCGAGAACGAGAATCAGTCCGTATTTGGCCTGTAATGCAAACAGTTCGTTCAGGGGCGCCTTCCCGCCTGTGCTGTAGACGGTGTCCGCCACGTATGCCACCTGAGAATTTGTTCGGCAAAGACTTTCGAGTTCATCGACGTCGTCGTGCCGAATGGTCACGATCGTCGTTTCGTCGGCGACGCTCGCCTTCATGGCATTGAGGCAGAAGTGTGCGTTCTTGTCGAACACCATGAGGGGAGGTTCACCGCCGGTGAGCAACCCGGACGCAACGAGGGGGAGCAAACTCCACGCAGCGTTTGCGGCGGATCCGAGGGTGAGCACATGTGCGTCAAGCAGTTCGCTCAACGCGGCCTCTGTGTCGTCGAGAAGGCTGGAGTGGACTCTCATCCGCGAGATGGAACTGTTCAACGTTCGTTCGCGCTCGAGAGCGGCGATCGCACCCGAACGAATTCGGTCGTCGGTGTCGAGCCCCAGATACGAGTACGTGGAGAAGTTCTCGAATTCGTATCCTTGGATCGTCCGGTGTTCGAAACCTGCGACGCGATCGGCGGTGATATCGGCCAGACCCTCACTGACTGCGCGATCCCAGAATGGGTTGCTCAAATCAGCAGCACGCCTGAGGTTGGAGTACAGATTCCTATCTTTCAAGCTCTCGGCAACCGTCATTTCGCGGCTGGTCCCTTCACTGGATTCGATAGCGGAATTACTGCGTTGATGCACTGAGATGCATCATCGTCAGTTGACATCGCTCATTGAGAACGAAAGACAATTCGATGTCAAGCATTACGGAATCGAGACGCCGAGAAAAAGGAAGAAACCCTATGGTTTGGAACTAGTTGAATCTGTAACTTAAGGCGTTGTTGCAGTTCAGAGACGGTGATGATTTATCACGATTTCCCGTGATAAATCGGATAATGCCGTGAGTCACAGACTTGTGTGCACTTCCGCGTGATGTTCGAAGAATATTATGATCCGCATGCGTCAAAGGGTTGGCACGGAAGCGATAAGGCTTCTGTCTCATATTTTTCGAGGATCTCGTGGAGGTTCGGCAATCAGGCGATCCTGTATCTGGAATCGATTTTCTTCTTAATGAATTTCAAAACGTGTTAGGTCCGCTTATCGAATTCTTTACTCGGAGTATGGATGATCCGGCAATGATTCATCCTCGTCGCGACCACTTGCCGCGCAGAAGCATCAGTGCGGTAAGGGTGAGGCCCCATCCGATCGTGGACAGTGCGACGCCCACGCCTGCCTGTCCGGTGACATCAGTACTGGCGTCGATACTGAATGCTGTGGTGAATCCCGCAGCCGTGCCGGCAGCTGCAGTCAGGCCGCCTGCCTTCATCCATCGCGAGCAATGTGCGGAAACGAAACACGCGAGGATCACCGTTAATCCGCAGGCAAACACCTGCCAGGGAGGAAACTGCGTCGGGGCAGGCAGGCCGGGGCCGCGGAATCCGCCTTTGTAGTCGGCTGACCAGCTGAGCCAGCCCACACAAGACAGAAGGCCCAGCGCAAAGGCCAACAGGCCGGTACGCCACAGTCCGAGTGGGCCCGATCCCGTGCGCCCGGCGTCGAGGGCGGTCGTGGAGTGCTCCACGCCAGTTCGTTCCGAACGCCAGATTGTCCAGATGATGCTTGCGCCGATAGTTGTGGGTACGCCGACGAAGATGAATGCAATCCAGAGAAACTGCGGCCAGGAAAACTCGAGATCGACAGTCATGATCGGAGTATGCGCGAACTTCGAATCCTGTGCGCCCATCTACCGATCTGGCGAGTTGCGGGTCAGCCTTCCTCGACCTTCTCCACATGTGTACTTGCCGGGTCCAGGTCGATATTCCGTGCGTTGATCAGTCGAAGCCTGGGCACCGGATCGCCCGTGGTGTCGTCGATCAAGATCGAGTGTGGCTCACCGTCATCGAAGGCGTGGCGCTCTCCCCATTGCCGCAGGCTCGTGATCACGATGAACAGATCCATACCGCGTCCGGTCAGGATGTACTCGTTGCGGGTCCCTTGTTCGTTCGGTCGGACTTCGAAAATTCCTTGCTCGACAAGGGTTTTCAGCCTGTCCGTCAAGATATTCTTTGCGATGCGCAGGTTTCGCTGAAACTGACTGAACCTCGACGACCCGTCGAAGGCGTCTCGCACGATCAACAGCGACCATCTGTCGCCGATGATGTCGGCCGCTCGGGCCGTCGGGCAGTGCGGGTCCGTCCATTGTGTGCGATCAGGCATCGGGTTCCTCATTGGTTGCGTTTTGAAACTGTATTGACATAGTCTTCAAATGGTATCAAAACGCAACCAAATTGAGGTGGAAGTGACTGCACGTCAATCTGTCGAGAACGCACGGGACAAGTTCAAAATGCCTCGTGGACTTCGCCTGTTGCTCGCGGTGCTCTGCGGTGTCTCGGTAGCCAATATCTACTACGCACAGCCGCTCCTCGGGCAAATCGGCTCGGATCTTTCCATTCCTCCGGCCGGCCTCGGTTTCGTAGTCGCACTCGCCCAACTCGGTTATGTGGTGGGGTTGATCGTGTTGGTGCCATTGAGCGATCTCGTGAATCGAAAGAAATTGATCGCAATCCAGATCGTCGCTGCTGCAACGGGAACGATGCTTGTTGCTCTGGCCACCACGAATCTGCAGCTGTTGATCGGGATGGCGGTCGCAGGCACGTTCTCGGTAGTTGTTCAAGTCATGGTTGCCTATGCTGCGGCAATCAGTGACCCGGACGAGCGGGGGGCAAACATCGGTGTCATCACCAGCGGCGTTGTCGTCGGCATCATCCTCGCTCGGACTGTCGCCGGCGCAGTTGCGGATCTGGCAGGCTGGCGGGCGGTCTACGCGGGATCCACTTTCATTTCGGTACTGGTCGCGGCCGTCGCGCTGACGATGCTGCCGAAAGATCTTCGTTCGCAACCCGATAGGCGTTCGTACGTGCGTGCAATGGGGTCTGTCGTGACGTTGACGCTTACGAACCGACTGTTTCGCACCCGGGCCCTGATCGCCTTGTTCCTTTTCGCGTCCTTTGGTGCTTTGTGGAGCGGAATGGCCCTGCCGTTGAGTGAGGAACCATGGCGGTTGTCGACCACACAGATCGGGCTCTTCGGAATCGCAGGATTGGTCGGAGCATTGGGCGCGGTCGGTGCCGGTCGGTGGGCCGATCAAGGCAAAGCGCAACGCGTCACCGGGGCGTCGTTGGTCGTTCTCTTGCTGTCGTGGGTATTCAACGCGCAGGCGACGCACTCGCTGGTGTTGCTCGTAGTCGGTGTTGTTGCGTTGGACTTTGCCGTGCAGGCTGTTCACGTCACGAGCCAGAATCTGATCGTCGCGAACACACCGGAATCGTCCGGGCAGATCATCGGTAGTTACATGGTGTTCTATTCGTTGGGCAGCGCGGCTGGGGCGGTTTCCACCACTATGGTTTTCGACGCGGCAGGGTGGGGCGCTGCAAGTATTCTCGGCGGCGCCTACGCGTTTGCAGCCTTGATCGCATGGACGATCGATCGATTGCGGACCCGCAACACTCTAGGGAGTTGGGAGCCACGTCCTGGCCGCGACGACCAAGGCGTTCACACCGATGGTCAGGGTCGGCTCGATCACGGGAGCGTAGTGCGGAGAGTGGTTCGACGGCACGGTTCGCAAAGCCGGATCGGTCATGTCACCTGTCGTGAACAGTGAAGGGTCGGTACCGCCCAACAACCAGTACGACAGTGGCGCACCGGCACTGGTCGCGAGAATGCCGACGTCTTCACTACCTGCTCCTGCGCCGGGATCGAGAATCTTGTTCGTCCCCAACCATTCGGCAAACGCATCAAGTGTCTTGTCCAGCGCCGCCGGGTCATTGACGACGATCGGAAAGTGCTCCGTCTCGGTGATGGTCGGTGGGGTGGGAGCGCCGGCGGTGGCCGCTTCGCCCTGGACGATGCGGTCGACGCTATCCAGGATGCGCTGACGCACAACTGCGTCGTAGCTGCGGATGTTGAGTTGCAGTTCTGCTTCGCCGGGAATGACGTTGGCGGCATCTCCAGCATGGATGGAGCCGACGGTGAGGACAGCTGTTGCAGTGCTCGGGACCTCGCGTGAGATGACAGTTTGCAAACGCAACACGGTTTCGGCCGCCATGACCACGGGATCGACCGAGTTCTCCGGCATAGATCCGTGGGCGCCCTTTCCGACCAGTCTCACACGAAGTGAGTCCGATCCCGCATACGAGGGGCCGGCGTGCCCGGCGATCGTGCCTGCCGGTAGCGGCGATACGTGTTGGCCGAGAACGATGTCGGGCTTCGGGAATCGCTCGAACAGTCCGTCGTCGACCATGGCTTGCGCACCCGCGCCAAGTTCCTCCGCCGGTTGGAAGACGAGGACAAGAGTGCCGGACCAGGTCGTCGTGTCCTGCGAGAGGATCCGGGCTGCACCGAGTAAGCAGGTCGTATGCAGGTCATGGCCGCACGCGTGGCTGAGCGAGACGGTCTTCCCCTGGTCGTCGGTCGTTGTCACGGTGCTGGCGTAGTCCAATCCGGTTTCTTCCCGAACCGGGAGGGCGTCCATGTCCGCACGCAGCAGCGCTGTGGGGCCCGCTCCGTTCTTCAGGACTCCGACGACTCCGGTTGTCCCGACACCGGTGGTGGTGTCGAATCCAAGTGCTGTTAGATGTCTTTCCACCAGACTGGATGTTCGTTGCTCGTGAAACCCCAGTTCCGGATGGCTGTGGAGGTCCTTGTACAGGTCGATCAAATCCAGATCCACGGAGATCGTTTCGTGCACTGACGAGGTCATGAGTGTCCTCTCGGTAGCGTCTTTTCAGGCTAACCGGGATGACGGGTCGGTAAACAGGACCTTAGGTCCCACGGTGCCGGTGATGCGGAGTTCTGGTGCTACGGCACGTAGAACGATGTGACACCTGGGGTGATGATGGATCCGGCCACGGACAGCACGGCAACAGCGACTTGACCGGTCCCGGTCTGCACGATCGCCTCTGCTGGGACTCCGTTGAGGCCGTCCGAGAGCCGAGCGGAGCCGGAGGCCCCGGTCGAAAGGTTCAGCCAGCGCATTTCGGACGAGAGCAGGCATCCCCACCGGCCTTCCTTGCCTCCGGTGATCGTCACCGTGCCGGGTTGTTCACCGACGACAGCTACGCAGCGGACGGCCGGCGCGTCGAAGCTGCCGTTCGGGTTGCCGTACGGCGCAGGGTTGACCTGGAATGGAATGGTCACCGCGGCGGATGCGAGCGCCACCGACGTCAGAGTAGAAGCGATCACGACGGATGTGCAGACGCTCAGTCGGCGAACGAGATTCATCACGGAGGCCTCCAGCCATGTCCAGGTGATTTACTTGTCTTCCCCGACGTAACGTCTTGGTCGCAGCTTCCCTTCTTGCATCGCCGCATTGAAGACGACAGCCTCACCATATCCGGTTGCACTGGAGAATTCAGGTACTCGTCGCTATTCGCTACATGTGGCGGCCTCAGATGCCGTCCGTCGAACCGCCTCTGCCGTCGTCGAAGCACGTACTACGGCAACCGGTGTTCCGGCTGCGGGATCGAAACTCCAGTCCTGCCGATAGGACTGGAGTAGATCTGGATCTGTGATCATCGCACCTGGCGACAATCGCTGGGCGAGCGTGTTCAAAGCGTCGACATTGACCATGATCTGGTTTCAGCGTTCCGCTCCGAGATGTGAAACTCATTGTGTCCAAGGCATGTCCGTGGACCTGAGAGTTGAAAGTCAGTATCTCGAGTGCGGTTGAGATCCACCGAATATGGCGTACGTCATATGTTGCTGAGGTCGGTCAGTACCTGATCGAAGGCGCCGGTACGTCCAGGTGTGACTACCTTCTGAAACAGTGTCAGGACACATTCGTCAAGGGCGTCCGTTGCCGTGAGGGTTCTTCTGGCGACGGTACTTCTACCCGACCATCGGCCACGTTCCATGTGTGCCAATGCGATTCCGTCACGCCGGGCTGTTGCCTTTCGGCCCGATGAATGAACGAAGAGGTATGTTCTGCCCGCGATATCGACTTCGCACAGCTTGTTCTTGCGGCGCATGGCCTTGGGCTTCTGGTCGATCAGGGTCCCGATCGTTCCGTCGGACAATCGAAGTGATGCAGGTCGGCCTTTGCGGAATGTGAGCCTGGATCGATCCTGCTCGGCTGTTGACGATTTCCTCTTCCGCCCGCCGGCAACGCTCTCCGATCCGTCGTCGGATGCGGGAATCAGTTCGCCTTGAACGTTCCCCGACGGATCGAATATCGATACGGCCGAACCACCTTCGGCAAGGTTGACGAACCAGCCGGTCTCTGTAGGGGTGTTCCATTTCATGTAGATGATTATTCTTCATCAGTGCCGAGGAACATCAGCCGATAGTCCGAGACGAGGATCGCGGTCAGGATTCGACAGTCACCTCGACGACGCCATCGTCGCCGTTGAAGCGAACCGCCGGCCAGTACCCGTCCATGAAATGCAAACCGCACGAGTCTGTCAGACGTTGACAATCGCTTCGACGGCCAGACGGTGAAGAGCCTGGTGATGCTCGAAGGCGTGGCGTAGGCGGGGAAGCATGCCGCGTACAAGGGCGCCGAGCGTTTCGTCGACGATGCCGAAGCTGGGATTTGTCCTCACGTGAGCAGCGTAGACATCGAAGAAGGCAAGCCGCGATTCTGCTGGGGCGGGCACAACGCCCGACCCGTGGCAGGAGCCGTTCTTCGCCAATCCACTCGCAATGTCCCGCTGACTGGGCATCCGGAACCTTCTGCGCCGCGACTGCCTTAGCGTTCTACGTCGATAACCACGTGAAGGGATTTGTTCAATGGCGAAGAATCAGGCACCCCCCGCGACACAAGCCAAGGACATCGTTGTCGATCTACTGGTGATCGGGTCCGGTACCGGCATGGCTGCCGCCCTCACCGCGAACGAGCTCGGCTTGTCCACGCTGATCGTGGAGAAGACGCAGTACGTTGGCGGTTCGACGGCGCGGTCCGGTGGAGCGTTCTGGATGCCTGCCAACCCGATCTTGGCGAAAGCCGGTGCGGGCGACACCGTTGAGCGCGCGAAGACATACGTGCGGTCGGTGGTCGGTGATACTGCCCCTGCCCAACGTGGGGAGGCATTCGTCGACAACGGTGCGGCCACCGTCGACATGCTTTACCGCACGACGCCCATGAAGTTCTTCTGGGCCAAGGAATACTCCGATTACCACCCCGAACTGCCGGGAGGTAGCGCCGCCGGACGTACCTGCGAGTGCCTGCCGTTCGACGCGTCGGTACTCGGCGCGGAACGCGGTCGCCTGCGGCCCGGTTTGATGGAAGCCGGACTGCCGATGCCGGTGACAGGTGCGGACTACAAGTGGATGAACCTGATGGTGAAGAAGCCGAGCAAGGCTTTCCCTCGCATCATCCGCCGCCTGGCGCAGGGCGTTTACGGCAAGTACGTACTCAAGCGTGAATACATCGCAGGCGGTCAGGCGCTCGCCGCCGGCCTGTTCGCAGGTGTGGTCCAGGCCGGTATCCCGGTGTGGACGGAAACGTCGTTGGTTCGGCTCATCACCGAAGATGGCCGCGTAACGGGTGCAGTTGTGGTGCAAGACGGTCGTGAAGTGACGGTGACCGCTCGGCGTGGTGTCGTTCTGGCAGCCGGAGGGTTCGACCACAACATGGAGTGGCGCCACAAGTACCAGTCGGAGAGCCTCGGTGAGCACGAGAGCCTGGGCGCAGAGGGCAACACCGGCGAAGCGATCGAGGCAGCACAAGAGCTCGGCGCAGGTATCGGATCGATGGATCAGTCGTGGTGGTTCCCCGCGGTGGCAAGCATCAAGGGCCGCCCGCCGATGGTGATGCTCGCAGAGCGTGCGCTGCCAGGCTCGTTCATCGTCGACCAGACCGGTCGTCGATTCGTGAACGAGGCGACGGACTACATGTCGTTCGGCCAGCGCGTGCTCGAACGGGAAAAGGCCGGAGATCCGGCCGAGTCGATGTGGTTTGTTTTCGACCAGGAGTACCGCAACAGCTACGTGTTCGCAGGCGGTATCTTCCCTCGTCAGCCGCTTCCGCAGGCATTCTTCGACTCCGGCATCGCGCACAAGGCGAGCAGTCCGGTCGAGCTTGCCCGCAAGGTCGGTCTTCCCGAGGAGGCTTTTGCCGAGTCCTTCGAGAAGTTCAACGAGGCCGCTGCTGCCGGTAGCGATGCGGAATTTGGTCGCGGCGGAAGTGCATACGATCGGTACTACGGCGACCCGACAGTGTCCCCGAACCCGAACCTGAGGAAGCTCGACACGAGTGCCCTCTACGCGGTGAAGATGACGCTCAGCGACCTCGGCACCTGCGGCGGTGTGCAGGCGGACGAGCATGCACGCGTGCTTCGTGAGGACGGCAGCGTGATCGACGGCCTGTATGCGATCGGCAATACTGCGGCCAACGCATTCGGTCACACCTACCCGGGCGCCGGTGCAACGATCGGCCAGGGGCTGGTTTACGGATACATTGCCGCTCACCACGCAGCCGAGAAAGTAGCTTCGACTCAGCAGTAGATCCACTAGGCAACAACTCGCCGAACGGGAGATCAGCACGCGTTTCCGATGCCGGGAACGTGCACTGGTCTCCCGTTCGGCTTGTAGGAGCAATGCCGCCTGTATGTCCCATCTCGGTAACGCTGACGCGCCAGGTGACCAAGACGCCGTATCGTCTCCAGAAGTGACATGGGGCACTGGCGATTGTTCGACCAGATGCCATCCACCGAAGGCGCGCCTGATATCGACCGGTCGGGTCGAATGCGCAAAAACAGGTATGTACCCAGGTAATTCAACCGTGGTGTGGAGCGTCGTGAAGCGACAGCGTATGAGGTGATTCCTCATCCGCAACGCAAGGATCTCCATGTTCCACCCCCTTTCCGACCATCCGGGTAGACACCCACCCTGTCGATCTTCGAACGAGAAGCCTTCGGTTTGTTCCGGCATTCGTAGTCCTCGATCAACGATCGATTCAGGCACTGCCTCGATGTAGAACCCGTATCTCCTGTGCTGTCACCAGGAGATACAGACCTGCGGGTCTATGCGCGCGCTCGCGTTCGAGAGCGGTCACCGTACCTCTCTCCATGGCGCGATCCGAACATTTCACTCCAACGGAGTCTTGGTGCGATACACCAAGTAGCTCAGCACGTATTGAGTGCTGTCTGCGGGTAGAGCCTGCACCTGCTCCGAGCACATCAGTCAAGGAAAACATGAGTAAGCACAGAAAACACAAGCCTTCCAGCACAAAACGATTCATCGCCGTAACTGCGGGACTGGGCGCCCTTGTGGGGGCCGGAGCAGTAGCCAATGCAGGTACCGCCGGTGCGCAGGGCTGGTCGGCGAGTTGCAATTGGGAGTGGCCGGTGAGCGGATCACTTTCGCAGGGTTACCACGCGGGACATGACGGAGTCGACTTCGCTGTCAACGTCGGCACCGCGCTCCACGCGCCCACATCGGGCACGATTTCTGTTGCCGGACCCAATGATCCGGGTGGATATGGAACGTACATCCAGTTGGAAGCGGACAGTGGCGAGCAGATTCAGATGGGCCACCTCTCCGAAACATGGGTCGGTGTGGGGCAACACGTCGAGGTAGGCGACGAGATCGGGGCAACGGGTAACACCGGTAGCTCCACCGGTCCACATCTGCATCTCCGCATTCACAGTGGAGGCGCCGTCGATCCCATGTCCTTCCTGAGTTCGATCGGGGCGTGCGATACCGGGTCGAGTATTGTTCCCGCGCCCGCGCCCGCGCCCGCGCCGGCACAGGACGTAGCACCCGAATTTGCACCGGAACCGGCGCCTGCTCCCGTTGTCTACTCTGAGGCATCCGAATCTGTACCGGTAGAAAGCATTCCGGAGTCGGAGACTCCAGCGTCCGGCTCAAAGGTAGTCGTTGCAGCCGGTGATACATTGTTCGACCTCGCGACAGAACGAGGTCTCACCTGGCAGCAGGTGTGGGACATGAATCCGCAGATCGTCAATCCCGATCAGATCCTTGTGGGCGACGTGATCAACTTGTGAGAGTGGATAATTCGATACTGATCCGGAGATGAGTCAACGGCTCGTACACGACCGGTTTCAGTACCCCAGTTGACTCCGAGTTCCACTTCGTGCGCGTGAGCGCTGCAGCCGGGCCGTGCATTTCACGGTCCGGCTGTTTTGCGCGCTCCGAGAAGTGATTCCTACCGAAGTACTGATGTGTGGTGATTCGCTTCTCGGACAGCCACGGCCAATCGCTGGGGATCTTGCCGATACTATTGAGCCCGTGAACCGGTCCGCGATCACCTCTTTACGTCGACGTTGGTCAGATGAGGGTGTCGATAATTTACGGGCGCAGCTGCTCGATCAGTCGCGGATCGTCAAGCCTCCCCACACTCTCGTCTCCCCACGGGCGGAGACCGATGACGGGCTGATCGATGTGCGTGGCCTGACAGCGGGTAGCGCTGGATTGGACATTCGGTATCTCACGTTGGAACGGATTGATCTGAGTTTCGCTCGGGGTTCGATCTCCGTCTTCGAATCCGAATTATTCGACTGCCGTTTCGATTTCGTGGCACTGACCGGACAGCCCCGTTTCAATCGCCGACTCGAACGGTGCAGTTTCCGGGGTGCTGCGCTCTCGCGTGTGGCGCTCGGACCGAGGGTCGTCGATTGCGATTTCACTGGAGCCAAAGCACGCGGGCTCCGCTCCGTGCCCAATACTGTGTTCGAACGATGCGCATTCGACGACACAGACCTGACTGGTGCGCAGTTCGCCGATACCTCATTCGTGGAGTGCACTTTCGGCGGCGCACGATTCTCGGCGGCCACGAGTTTTGTGCGGTGTTCCTTCACCCGGACCGCTGTCGAGTTCTCCGAAGCGCAAGTGTCGCGAACAACGTGTGACGGCACCGCGATTCCGGATCAATGGGAAGGTGAGGCCGATTCAGCAGTCGCACTGGAGCGGTATGCCGGTCGATATGCCCGAGCACTTGGCGTGGGGGACACAGAGGGTATGGCCCTCGATCCTGAAATGGATGATTCGTAAAGGGGGCAGATCGATGACTCGCGGGGTCACGTTCAGGACAGTATTCGGTGGACCGTCGGTGCCGCTTGACTTCATCGAGGAGTTGACTCGGCTCAGACACCGGCTGAGGGGCATCGCGATGCAGTACGACTTCGATCTGTTTGTTGTCGTTGGTGGCGACATCTCCGTGGTGACCGATCCGACCGGGATCCGGCTTCCGCGTGTGTTTCTGGGCAGGCGTACCGCTACGGCGCAGGTACAGATGAACACTGACGACGTGATGGGGGTGTCCGACCCGCGTGCATTTCTGTACACGACGATCCATGCGGCACTGACGGAACTGATCACGCGTGTCTCAGACCGCGACAACGACTTCGATGCGGACGGGGAGCGAGCGAAGATCGAGTTCTTGATCCTCGATGACAATGGCGAGCGCGAATCAAAGCTGTGATGGCAAATGACAAATGCTGCGCTCCCGAATTCGTCAGGCTGTTGTCACTCTCTGGCATCAAACACTGCGGTGACCACTTCACAGAAAATCGCCGGGTGCCGGCAATGGACGAACCTCACTATGAGTTCTGCGGTGCGCGGTAGCGGTGACAAGTAGGTAGCGTTCAGCTGCGGCGTAGTCGGTGATCGATGTTCCGTCGGGCCCGGGGGTTTGAGTGATCAGGTCGAGGTATCGGCGGCGATAGAGGTATGCGTCGGGCTGGGTCAACAGGTACTCCGCGGCAGCGACGACGTCCAGGCTCGGTGCGGCTCGTCTGAGCCGGGTGCGCGCCGGCTGGTACGCAGCTCTGGCGTGTTTGGTCGGCCCGGTGGCCGTGTAGTGCCCGTCGCTGTGGTCGTCGTCTCGGGCATTGTCATTCATATCGTCGCCTTGGTGTGAATGAGCTCGACGTTGCCGTTGTAGTAGCCGAGGACACGGTGATCCATCATCCGCCGCCACAGTGGTGGTACGGCAGCGCAGACGATCATCACCGCGTATCCGGCAGGGAGTTGCGGAGCGGTTGGAGCGCTGCGCAGAGATTGGTAGCGCAGACGCGGATTCGCGTGATGGTCACTGTGTCGTTGTAATTGGTACAGGAACAAATTGGACAAGAGATGATCACTGTTCCAACTGTCTTCGGGCCGGGCTTTGACAAAGCTGCCGTCTTGTCTTCGCGCACGGAGCAATCCGTAGTGTTCGAGGTAGTTTGCGGCCTCGAGGAACGTGATCCCGGCCAAGGCTTGCAGGAGTAGCCAGGGCAGTATCTGCCACCCGAATAAGGTGATCAACGTCCCGAACAGTGCGGCGCTCAGCGACCATGCCTGCACGATGTTGTTTCGAGGCGACAGTGCGGGTGAACCCTGCCGGCGCAGGCGTGCTGATTCGATCCGCCAGCCCGATTTCAGACCTCCGAATACGCTGCGGGGCAAGAATATCCAGAACGATTCCCCGAAACGAGCACTGGCGGGATCGCGCGGCGTCGCAACGTTGACGTGGTGACCGTGATTGTGCTCGATGTAGAAGTGCCCGTAGAACGATTGAGCGAGCACAATTTTCGCCAACCGCCGCTCGAGGCGGCTGCTCTTGTGGCCTAGTTCGTGTGCGGCATTGATACCGACGCCTGCAACGACGCCGACGGTCATCGCCAGTGCGATCTTCTCTCCGGTTGCCATCGGGGCGTACGCCCAACACCATGCGGCGAAGACGAGGCCAGCGTATTGAAGTGGCACGAACAGGTAGGTACACCATCGGTAGTAGCGGTCGTCCTGCAATGCCGCGATCACGTTGTCCGGTGGGCTGCGGCCATCTGCGCCGACTGCGATGTCGACGATCGGGATGACGAGAATCAGGATCCAGGCACCGGTCGCCCAGAACAGGCCGAGGTGCAAATATTCGACCAGCAGCCAGGACAGGAAGGGACTCAGCGGGATCAGCAATCCCAACGGCCACCAGTAACGCTTCCGATCCCGCCATGCAGGAGCGTCGACACCTGCTTCGGCGCTCGCTCGAATGTCGTCGGTGTCTGTCATCGAAACTTCTCGAGCACGGGAAAGTGGAATACGGTCATTGCTCTCCAACGGTTCGTGCGGACTTTCGAAGTGGTGTGCTGCGGCGTCTCAGGCGGTTAGGCCAGGTCTGCGAATGCGATGATGTTGTCGTTGTAACTGCGTGCGGTTTCGTCGAAGGATCCACCGCACGTGATGATCCGGAGTCCGGGGTGGTCGATGTCGCCATATACGACGTCGGTGGGAAAGTCCTCTTTGGGGAAGTGTTCGACACTGGTAGCGGTGAACACTGCGCGACTTCCGTCTTCGCGGGTGACGATGATGTCGGCTCCTGTTTCGAGATTCCGCAGATCGAAGAAGACCCCGTCGGTGCCTTGCCAGTCGACGTGGCCGGCGATGATTGCCGGTCCGACCTCACCGGGTGCGGGAGCGCCGGTGTACCACCCTGCGTCCTTCCCATCCGGTGGGACCTCGAGTGCTCCATCGGTATCGAGTCCGAGATCGATGATGTCGGTGTCGACGCCGATGGACGGGATTTCGAGGCGCGCGGGGAGGTGTTCAGCAGTTACCGGCGCCCTTTCGGGCAGTGCAGAGTCAGTGGCGCGTGGCGCGGATGTGGTGTCTTGTCGAGGCGACGAGTGTGGTTGTGAATTTCCGCTGTCGGATTGTCCACCGGCGCATCCGACCACCGTTACGAGTACTGAAACAGTAAGGGCGAGAGCCGTGATGGCTCGGCGAGTTCGCGGAGCCATCACGGAGTTTTCGTCTTTCATCTATCGACTTGTCCGACGGATGACGAGGGCCGACATAGCCACGACGCTGAAGAAGCCGACGAGCAGGGCGATCCACCCTCCACTGGACTGTCCGCCGCGTTGGGATTGTGTGCTTCCGTCACCGGTGTCGACCGACCCTCGTGGTACCTGCTGCACCTGAGGGGCTCGAACATTCGGGGATTCCGGGCCTACCGGTTGAGTGGTCGGGGTACCCGTTCGAGAAGCTGACGTCGTCGGCACCCGAGACGGGACGGTTACCGTCCCGGGAACGGTGGGAGGTATTCCCGGCAGTGGTGGGAGACCGGGAATCTCGGGTATGGACGGAATGTTTCGGCTGGTCGTGATGATCGGCGGTACGTCCACAGTGGTTGTAGTCGTGCCGTTCGGCCCTGGTGTGGTGGTCGTCGCTTCCACCGGTGTACCAGTCGTGGTTGTAGTCACCTCCGGCGGGACGACCGTCGTGGTTGTAGTCACCACCGGCGGGACCACAGTCGTGGTGGTAGTCGTCGCGGTGTCAGGCGGGACCGTAGTCGTCGTAGTGGTCGGGGTCGTAGTCGTGACAGGAGGCGCACAGGTCGGGATCGTAACGGTGTTCGTATCGAGAGTGACCGCGCCATTGATCGCCAACAGTCGACCCTCGACGGTTGCCTCGGTTGTGGCAGTAATGTCTGTCAGCGCCAACAGGTTTCCTCGGAAGACGGAGTTGGTGCCCAGGGTGGCGGAACTTCCAACCTGCCAGAAAACATTGCACGCCTGCGTTCCGTTGATCAGTGCAACGGTGCTGGACGACGATGTGATCAGCGTTGATCCCGCTTGGAAGACGAAGACTGCATCGGGGTCACCTTGCGCGTCGAGGGTGACGGTTCCCGACAGTGCGATCGACGAACCGGAGTTGTAGACACCCGAAACCAGTGTCCGACCGGTCAAGTCGGCTCCCGTCGGTTGTGTGGGTCCCTGACCGGCAAGAGTGTTGTAGGCAGTCAACACGTCGGGTTTCGCTCCCTGCGATACCGCGTCGCCACCATGATTGGTGCCGGTAATCGTCAGGTCCGATACACCGGTGATGGTTGGCGTCGGATACGTGCCGATATCGCCGCCGAGGGTTGTCGGTCCGGTGTTGGTGATTCCTGCTCCGGCAAGGACTGCAAAGGGCTCAGCGGTGCCGAGTCCGACAGCAGTCGCTTCCGCGCCGGCAGTGCCGGCCGGCAAGACGAGAATGCCGACGGAGAAGACGGAAATCGTTGCAATACCCGAGAATTGAAAGAACCGCGAGCGTCGTGTTGCGGTGGGTGCTGTCATGTTCTGTTCATCTTCGATCCTTTGAAGAAGGGACTCATGCGACGAAAGTGAGTCCGTACGTCCGCGCCGGCTCCGGCGCCGGGACGTATCGATGAGCGCCCACGTAAATCCGGACATTCCGGGTATACGATGTGTGTATACGTTGTATATATCAGGCGTCTTCGAACAGTAAACCAGCCGTGCGGTTCTGTCAATGCGTAGGCATACGATGTATGTTCTGTGAATGACCGGACACTCGCCAGATCGCACTAAGGGTTTGATTCCCGCCGCGGACCGCGAGGAGCCTCTCACCAGGGCGCTCGTACTCTCGACGGCGTTGGCGATCATCGACGAGGAAGGTGCCGACGGCCTCTCCATGCGCCGACTGGGCAAAGCGCTCGACAGAAATCCGATGACTCTCTACAGGTACGCGGCCAACAAGGCGGCCCTGCTGGACGGGGTCGTCGAGACCGTGCTCGAACAACTGGTCGTCGACCCGTCCGATCGCGACTGGAGAGGGCAGCTGCACGCGGTTGCGTACGGGTATCGCCGCCTCGCGCTCGCGCACCCCAACGTGGTTCCTTTGCTGGTCACTCGGCCGCTGTCCACCCCGCTCGGATTGCGTCCTCCCGGGACGTTGCGCTACGTCGAAGCGATTCTCGAACTGCTGATACGGGCCGGTTTCACTCCTGAAGACGCATTACACATCTACCGAGCAGTGTTCGGCTTCCTCAACGGGCACATTCTCAACGAGCTTCAGGAAATAGTCGAAAATCCCGAGGAGACGGACGATCTCTTGCGGCTCGGTCTGCATCGGCTTGCGCTTGCCGAGTTTCCGAGACTGCGGTCGATGGCTACGATCATGGCTCACTACGACGGGCAGGACGAACTCGAGCGCGGTCTGGCAATCCTTCTGGAGGGTCTGGCGACGGCATCTCCTCCGACGAGGGTTGAGGGCTGACCACTTTCAGTTTGGGTATAGACATGAGACGACCTCGACGGCCACACAATTCAGGGGACCGACGAGGTCGGTAAGCGTCAGCGCAGTCACTGACGTCTACATTTCAACCGTACGAGTCACGGTTGGCAGGTGGCGGCGAGCTTCGTCCTTGTTGTGTGAGTGTTTCGTCCTGCTTCGCCCATTTCGGGCGGTTCCTGACCTGCTGCAGATGATGGCTCTTCGGTTCGGCCGGAATGCTTCATCGAGCTGAACGTGTGTAGAGCGCCTGTAAATGTCTTCCGTCCGCCTCGGTGGACGGACGGAAGGCATCAATTCATTTGTGGGTGACCGTATTCGGCGAACACGGTCTGGTTTTGTCAGGGTTGAAATTCTTCGTTGGTGGGGTTCTCGGGCGGGGTGGCCGCGAGGATGCGCTTCCACCAGCCTTGCCGCTGCGGGTCTTCGTTCCAGACGACCGGTTCAGCCAGAGCTGCGGCGGGGGCCATGATTGGCGCGGGCATAGTGGACCTCCTGGATGAAAGGCTCTCGTACAGTCGATTTCGTGCCAAGCCGTTCAGGTCAGGCTTCGATCTGTCCTTGGGTTTTCACCTCGGAGTTTGCGGTGCGGGACGGCGGTCCCGACGAGATTTCGATCCGCCGCGGTTTCGCCTTCTCTGCGATCGGCAAGGTCACGGTCAACACGCCGTTGTCGTATGAGGCGACGATCCGTTCGGAATCGATGTCCTCACTGATGGACAGCTGCCTTCTGTATGTTCCTGTGAAACGCTCACCGGCCAGCCACGTCACTCCCTCTTCGGAAATGGCGCTGCGGTGCGCGGTCAGGGTGAGGGTCGAGCCGTCTACCTGTACGTCCACTGATCCTGGGTCGACGCCGGGAAGATCGGCGTGAAGGACGTAGTGGTCATCGATCTTGTAGAGGTCCATCGGCATGAAGCGTGGACTTCGGCTGCTGCCGGTTCCGGTGGCAAGCAGGGACTTGGTGATCGCGTCGATGTCGGTGAAAGGATCGAAACGAAGCACAGCAACACACCTCCCGTATCGTCTAAGAAAGGTCACCGTCACCTCGACGGCGACCGAACTTACTGTGCGAGAACATGATAACCAGCCAAACTGGCACTCTGCAACCTTGAGTGCCAGATTTTTTCGGTGAACTTCGGTCCGATTTTCGGAAGTATCCGAAATGGCGCGATCAGTTCGCCAGGGATGTCAGAGGGTCCGGCGAAACACCTTGTCTTCGTCGACTGTGACGGCACCGGATGCGATGAGTCGTTCGAGGTGTAGCTGAGCTGTCCGTCGTTCGACGGCGTCGACGTACGGTGCCGATACGTGGGGGCGGTAGACGAGTCGATGAGCGACTATGTCTTCCAAGAGTTTTGGTTCGCCGAGGAATTGGATGAGACGGTCTTCGCGGCTCAGTAATTTGTCGCGGTATGCGGACAACCGGCGACGGAACTCGTCGCTGCCCTCGACCACGCCCTTCTGATGGAATGTTCCGTACCAGCGTGCGTCGATCGTTGCGACGTGGTCGATGGAGTCGAGGAAGTCGTTGACGCTGCTACCCAGGTCGCCGTACATCGGGCCGAAGGAGGTGAGGTCGATGTCGGCGACGTAGAAGAAGCCGTCGGGTTCAACGAGGACCCCGCAGTGTCCGCGGGTGTGCCCTGGCAAATGAATGACTGTCGCAGTGCGGTCGCCGAGGTCGAAGACGTGGCCGCCCGCGATCCCCGACACGTTCTCGTGGGTCGGGGGTATGCCGTATTGCGTAGCAATCGACTGCTGGACCTCGACTCGTTCGTTCGGAGGAAGGCCGTAATTGGTGAGCATCGTGTCGAGGGATGCGACTGCGGGTGCGTCGAGATGGTGCGCATAGGCCGGGGTGTCGAAATGGCGTAGTCCGGCGATGTGGTCCTCGTGCCCGTGGCTGACGAATACGAGGTCTGCGCCGACGGGGTCGCGGTCGAGGGAGAGCGAAGGGTCGATGACGAGCGTGCTTTCAGATCCGTGCACTACCACGGTGTTCCCGTAGGGGACGGCACCACCGTTCTCAGGAACCAGTACCGAGACCTTGCCGAATTCTGCAGGTGTGAACATCTTTCGCCTTCCTCGTGACGATCGTGTCGTGACGACACCGGCTTGCAGGCTCGAATCAGTGGAGATGTTGTCGAGACGTCTCGACAGTATCCGTTGCCCAAGCGGCGAGGTGCATCGGATAGTGGCAGTAGATCCAGTCAGTGTGCAGTGCCGGCTATTTCGTCGAGAGTCCGTTCGACGGCTCGGGCGATCTTGCTTGCAGGTGGGAGATGCTCGGCATCGGCCTGGATTCCGATCCAGAATGTGTCGTTGTAGGACGCTGCGGTGAAGCCGACGCGGACATTGCCCGCCAACGGGCCCAGAGGCCAGAGTTCGACTAGCGCTGCCCCGTCGAGCGTGAGCGGGCCGCGCGGTCCATGGACGTTGGACACGACTGCACCGATCATGTGCTGCCGCTTTGCGAGCTTGTCGAAAATGCCGGCGATACGCGGTGACCGAAAGGTTGTTCCCGCAGCGCGTGCGGAAGGTTTGGCCGCAGCGGTTTGCTTCGCGACGATCGCGACTGTGCGTTGTGGGTCGGTTTCACGAAGTGGAAGGTCGATGATCATGAACCCGACGGCATTGCGTGCGCTACCGATCGCTGTGACTGCGACGGGTACCGATACCGCAATCGACTTGGGGATGGGCTCGCCGCATTCTTGGAGGATGAATCGTAGTCCGCCGCCCACCGCAACGAGATAGGCATCGTTCAAAGTGCCTCCCGCTTGCTGCGCGGCATGCTCGATCAGCGAGGTGCGGACGTTGACGGACGAGATCGATCTCGTGGGACCAATGGCGCCCAGTAACACCCGTGATCGGATTGGCCGGTGCAGGAAAGTACCGATTCGAAATCGGAGGAGGTCGAGGGAACCGGCGGCCTTCGGAGGGATGTTCGGCACGGGAGCGCCCGGGTCGGTACTTTTCGAATCAGGTGAGGCGAACAAGCGCTCGAAAAGGTCGCTGGCTCTGGCGCCGTCGAGAACCGCGTGATGCACTCGGATCACAATGCCGCACAGACCCGGTCGAGCTGCAGGAACGAAGGCGATGTGCCACAACGGTCGGGTGGTGTCGAGGGGTTGCATCACGAGTCGACCACAGACGGATTCGAAGTCGGGTTCTGTAGGCCCGCGTTCGTCAAGCGAGAGATGGAGGTCGAAGTCGATGTCGTTTTCCGTCCACCACCATGACCCGTTCCGCATGATCGGTCGCTGCCGCAGTAACGGCTCCTGCGCGATGTGAGCGGCGAGGGTGCGGTGAAGTCGCATTAGATCAGGTCGACCGTCTCGATCGACGAAGCCACCAGGAGCGAGCAGTCCGGCAATAGTGACCAGGTAGGGCTGGACGTGCACACCGAGCTGGAAGCTCGCAGCGTCGACGGGTGATATCGGCACGTCGGGTGTGGTGTCGACCATCTGCTGAGCCTAATCGAGGCGACACGGTGGACGGCGATGGTTTCGGCTAGCGGATCACCAAGTCGTGGTCGGTGGCGCTGAGCGTGATCGCGGCAATGGGGTTTCCGCGCATCCAGTCCTGCACGAACGCGTCCAGAGCGGGGTTCGATGCCCGATCCGCGTACGCGTCCGACGGGATCTCGATTGCCCCGACGAGGTGGCGCGGATCGGCATCGAGGCCGGATGCGCGGGGAGCCATCCGTAGTCCGTCGGCGGTGTGCAGGACGACCGGAAGAACCGTGCCATCCGGTGCAGTCACGGTCGCGGTCCGCGTGGTGGCGACCGGGTCGAGATGGTCCACGTCCAGTCGGTATCCGGACGGTTGTGCGTGCTGGCCGATCGCGTCGAGCAGACGCGGATCCACCACAGAGTACGGAAACCCGATGTCGATCAGAGCCTGACCGTCGATGGCACCGTCGCGGGCGGGCAGGGTCGTGGACAAGTGCCAGGGGGCAGCGGGGGACAGGGTATCCGTCGACCGGTCTGTCGGCGCGTTTTCGATCAGTGTGCCGAGGAGGGACGCGCCGGTCGGCGTGAACTCCCAGGCATCCCCGACGAGATCCTTGTGCCAGAAGCCGGATTCGGCGCCGCGGAGACCCTCGACGCGCAACTCCCGCCGGTTCGGGCCGGGACCGAGTGAGTGCACACTGATCGCGGATGTGACTTCACCGGGAATTTTGGGCTGGTGCACCCAGTCTGGGGCCGGAAGTCGGATCGCGGCGGTGCTGCGGTCGAGTGTTTCGGCCACGAGGTTGGGTGCCGACGGCTTGTCCGACTGATCTTCCCAGCTGTAGCGGAAGAAGATCGAGTCCGATCCCGAAGAATCGAAATCAAATGTGCGGGTGTATATGTCGCCGTACTTGTTCATCACGAAAGTGGTTGATCCGGCCGCCGACAGCGAGTCCGCCTGGAATCGCCCGCCGAGCGGGCCGCCGATCTCGTAGCTGTCGTCGTTGGGCAGCCACGGGTCCGCGTAGGTTATCCGGCTGCCGTCCCCGGTCAACGTGGGGATCATCGTCATCTTGGCGAGTCCGACGAAGTGAATCCGTCCTGCGACGTCGGTGAAAGTTTGGTTGTCCCAAGGCGACGAGACGCTCAGTGCCCACCCGTTCGGGTGGTCTCCGGGGAGTTGTCGGCCGGGACCGCTCCACAGCGGTGCGCCCCATGCCGAGGTCCAATTCCACACCAGCGGATCCTGGGATGCGTTGTCCATCGTGTAGATCCAGCCGTTGTCGTCGACCGCGACGAGTTCGTCGTCGTCCAGTGATATCCCGACCAGTCGTCCACGCAGGCACTCGGGCATCGGCACGAAACGCCACGGTTGAGCCGTTGATGCGCCTGTCTCTCGCGGCCGAGCGAGTAAGTCGTGGTCGACTAGCGCGAAGTCCCAGAAACGATTGAATTGCGTAGTTGGCGTGCGGATCTGGACCGAGCTGGGGGCGGTTGAACCGGTGAATGTCGGTAGGTTTGCCAACCCGACTCGACCTCCACTGGAGGGCGCACCTGGTGGCAGTTGGGCGGTTCCGAATGATATGCAACTGGCCGGCCCAGGTTCGGTGGGCGCGGCAGCGGCGAGGGGAGTGGACCACAGGAGGGCGGCGGAGAGTAGGACGCCGACGCTCAGCAGTCGCGGTCGGTGCGGGTGCGAAACTCCACTCGCGGTCTCGTTCACCGTCCGATTGTCGCATGATCGGCACGTTGAATCTGCGAATTGTGAGGTTTGTCCATCTGTGTCGGTTGCGGCGAGAGTGCCGATCGCTGCGTTGGTTGTTGTGAGTGGAACGAGAGTGCGTGTACTGCAAAGGTATTCGCCGTGTAGCTGAGTTTGCCATGACCTGCAGATACGGTGGGGTGATGAGAAGGCCGAAGTCGCTGGGTGAATGGTTGGTAGCTGACCCTCCGGAGTCGTCCAAGCCACCGGGGCCGATTCTTTTGGCATTCACCGTTGTTCCGCTCATTGCGTTGGTCTGCCGGCATTACGGTTGGTGGCCTTCGCCGTTCGGGGAGTACAGATGGTTGGATCCCTTCCTCGTCAGCGCCGCGGCTCTGCTCATCTTGATCGTGGTCGGTCTGGTGTGGGCGATCCGCACCCTCTATGCCCTTGGCCAGGACCGGCGGTGGTCGTGGTGGATTCTGTCCTCCCCGATCGCCGTCATCGCTGCAGTAGCTCTGGTGTTGTTGATGCCGCCGGCAACTTTCCTCGACAAGAGCGGAGAGTTCGAGACCATCGCGATTGGTCTTTTGGAGCAGCCTGAATCGACCGTGGAAGAGCTCGAGATCGGCCAGTTCGATATCAGTAGTGCCCATGTCGTGCGGCCGGATGAGGTCTACTTCATCGACAACGACAGCATGTTCATCACCTCGAGTGGGTGGGTGTACTCGCCCAGCGGCCCACCATCGGGGTTCGATGATTTCTCCGCAACTCACCTCGGCGGACCTTGGTACGAGTTCACGGCGGTATGGCGTGACTGATAAATCGAGTGGCCTGTAACGCAGGCCTGTAGCTACCATCGCGGTGTGGATACGTACACGGTGACGCCCCATGGGCGTGAGGGGGTTGTCGGCGTCGTCTTCGCCGGCGACAGATAGCGCATTTCGGACCCGACAGCACTTGGTGCTGATCGGGCCATGAGCTGTACCCACCTTCACCGAGCCACGATTGGTATACACCCATGATCATTTTGACCGATACATCTATTCGTTCCAGCCTCGTCAACGCGAGTCGTAAGGAGAAGTCCGATCTCACCCTGCCGGACGGCTTCGGCACCATCGACTTCGACGCTCTCGACTACCTGGGCTGGCGAGATCCGAAAATGGGCCGACGCGCCTACGCGATCGTCCCGACACTCGACGGGGAGACCATCGGAGTCTTGCTCGTTCAAGCCGAGGCCACTCCGCGATCGCGCGCCCAGTGCTCCTGGTGCCGCGACACGCGACTCCCCAACGAGGTCGTCTTCTACGGCGCCAAGTTGGCCGGGCCCGCCGGTCGACGTGGCAGCACGGTCGGAACACTGATCTGCCGAGACTTCCAGTGCTCGTCCAATGTTCGTAACGACCCCCCGCTCCCGTATGCCGGCTACGATGCCGCCGCTGCGCGCCAGAACCGGAAAGATGAACTGGTGCTGCGGGCTTCGAGTTTTGTCGAGCGGGTGGCTCGGCAGTAGAGCGGACCAAATCGGGGACGAGATAGCACCCTGTTGCGACGTTCGTCCCCCTTTCCTGACTCAGGGAGGGGGACGAGCTGTCTAGACGGGTTTGATCCGACGAGCACTTCGAGACGACGCGACATGTGGCGTCGCACATGATTGCGCGGTCACGGCGTTGCTCGACGCAACGTCGCCCAGGCTCCGGCGATGCACGCGATGGCAAGGGCCAGAGGGAGTAGTGCCATCGGTACCACTCGGGGAGTATCGACAAACCACGAACCGATCGCCGGCCACCACTCAGCCCAGGTGATCGCGATCGCTGACAAGCCGAGCAAGCCGAAAAGCCCGGTGAGGGAGGCGAGTAGACCGGTGATCCTCCACCGCTGGTAGATAGCACCTGCCAGCATTGCGATCGAACTGGTCAGCAGCAGCGTCGCGAACAGTGCGAGCAACTGTACGGCGGTGTTGTCGGTGAAATAGCGTGCGATGCCGAACATGCGCATGTGCACACCCCAGCCGTTGGTGGCGGACTCCAGCACGGACAGCAGTTGCAGCGCGATTGCGAAGACTGCGGACTGTGCCAGCGCCATAACCGTGGTGGCAGTGAAGAACTCGCGGCGAGTCACGCTCAGTCCGAGCGCGAATGGGAACGTCTGCGTCATCGACTGGAGGTAGAACGCCAGCACGAAACCGTAGACCGAGAACACACTGCCGGTGAATCCTTCACCCTCCTCGTTCCCGACGATCGCGTAGATAGTGAAGCTGATCAGGAACGAGATCAACAGGATGCCCACCGGCCAGGCGATCAGCAACGGCCACGCGACCGTGTGCAGTTGTAGGACGGCACCGATCCTGGACCGAGCGGGCGTCTTCGGGACCGTCCGTGGCTCTGTCGTTGCGATACTCATACGGTGATCTCCTTGCGCTGCGTCGAAGTCGCGATGACAAGTTCCTGCAAAGATGCCGGTTCCACTTGGACTCCTGCCTCCCGCAGTCGGTTTCGCTCGGTCTCTGTCACATCGGCCTGCAACATGATTCGGCTGTGGGCGCCCAGTGTCTCCCGGCGCAGGACCCCGCCGGACGCAGCAACGGCATCCACCGCATCAATGGGACCGGATACCAGCACGGCGCGACCTCGCAGTGCGTCCGCGTCCTCGTCGACGACAATCCGGCCGCTGTCTACGACAATCACGTGCTCGAGCAGATTGGCTACCTCGTCGATCAGGTGAGTCGAAAGCACCACAGTGCGAGGATGTTCGGCGTAGTCCGCAAGCAGGCGATCGTAGAACAGTTGGCGTGCAACGGCATCGAGACCGAGATACGGCTCGTCGAAAAGCGTCAGGGGCGCGCGGGAGGCGAGTCCGATGATCACCCCCAATGCCGACCGCATGCCGCGTGAAAGCTTCTTCACCTTGCGACAGAGGGGAAGTTGGAAGTCGTCGAGCAGTGTCTCGGCGAACGCGTGGTCCCAATTCGGGAGTAGATGGCCGGCGGCGACGAGTACGTGCTTGACCTTGAGGTCTTCGGGGTACGTCTGGCTTTCCTTGACGAAGCACACGTTTGCCAGGACGTCGGCATTCTCGAAAGGGGCGGCCCCGAAAACTTCGACGTCGCCGCTGGTGTGCAGGTCCTGCCCGGTCAGTATCTGCATGATCGTCGTCTTGCCTGCGCCGTTACGGCCGAGTAGGCCGTAGATCTTGTTGCGGCTGATCTCGAACGAGACGTCCGCGAGCGCGTCGACATCCCCGTACTTTCTGTCCACGGAGCGCATCGAGGCGACAAGTTCAGTTTCGTCGAAACGCCTGACTCGGGGCTCGGTCGTTGTCGTGCTTGCGTTCATCGGTCCGCCTTCCTGTCGTCCAGCATGGATTTGAGTTCGCCGAGGGAAATCTGGAGCCGGTCGGCCTCCGCGACCAGCGGCTCGATGTACTGGCGCGCGAACGCTTCTCGGCGTCTGAACCTGAGTGCGTCGCGGGCACCGACCGTGACGAACATTCCGATTCCCCGTTTCTTGTAGAGGATCCCCTCGCCTACGAGCTGATTGAGGCCCTTGGCTGCCGTCGCCGGATTGATTCGGTGGAACGCCGCCAGTTCGTTGGTTGAGGGCACCTGCCCGTCTTCCGGCAGGGAGCCGTCGATGATCGAGCCTTCGATCTGCTCGGCGATCTGCTGGAACAGTGGTCGTCCGTCGTCGATCACGATGATCGATGCCCGATGTTCACTGGTTCATTACTCATGTAATGAACCATAGAACGTCGTGGGGCATGTTGGCAATGAGATCGCGGAATCTGGCACCGATGACTTGGGTCTCCGAGCGCTGCCTATCGGGACATTCATCGCAGAGGCTGATGGAACAGCTTGGATGCAGACCAGCTACGACTTCCAGATCCCGGGGCGTTGCGCACAGGCATTGAGCTTCTGCGGAACCATGGAACCGCCGATCTAGGTGGTCGACCACGGGACGGGGCACCTTCGGGTGGCCGGTAGTTATTGCCTCAATGAATTCGGCCACCTCATCGAAGACGGCAACTATGTCGCGGGGGTCATTCTGCATGGACGTTGTAGATGGGAGTTCGCTATGCGTTGACGCAAACACCAGTCAGCATCGGCAGTTCGCCACCCAACGTGAAGCCGGCGAAACCAGAAGCCGCGGCTTCGGGGCGTAACCCGCAGTCGTAGAACAGAAGCCGGACCGCACGCCGCGGTCGGGCCCCTTTTCGTCAACCCAAAGACGGAGTCGTATCCACCGCAAGTAGGGACTTAGCGCCCCGTTTTGGTGTTTCTGTACTGATTTGCAATCCCGATACGTACGCTTCCGGCCAGGGAATCGGACACTCGACCAGCAGGGGTATCTATGCCGAATGTGACAGTGAAATTCGGGGGTTCAGACCCGGAAACAGCAGACCTCGCACGCCGGGCACTGCAACCAGTACTAGACAGCATCTACCGCACATACCGCAGGAAACCGCTCCCATTCGTCGAAGCCGCACTTAGACGCGCAGGTCGAGGAAGCTTCTCACAAGCAGGAATTGAGCGATTCGCCGACTACATTTCAAGAGGAGACCGACCGATTCTCACCACATAGCGGCCGCTCGTGATCGGGCCGAAGACCGAAGCGCTTCCACCGGCTACCTGTTCGACGACCTAAATTGGTCAGTGCCAACTAGGTACAGGTCCATCGTGGTCAACATCAACATCAAGAGACAGCGCCCGCCCGCGTCCGAGATCGGTAGCTTGCCTCACCGTGGCAAGGGCACTCGAGCCAGCAGACGTATTCGATCAAACGGAGCTGAGAAGGCTGATTCAGCAGATGCACATTAATCGACCTCTGTGTGAATTCTGCTCACGGTGCGCACTCGCGTGATCAAACCAGTCGGCGCTGTGACATTCGGTTGCTGATCCTATTCGGGGCGGCCTCGACCGACTATTTGGGACCTGTCAAACATACGCTCCCCTTCCTGGCCAGGTAGGGGAGCTTATGTTTGTGACCACCGCACGATCCACGCATCTTCTGATATGCAGGTTTCAGGCAGAGCTGAAAATGTCATCCACATGCGGTCGGCCGATCTTCTCTACAAGTCGGGAGCGGTTAGTGGCCCTGCGCCTTCTAATGAGAGGGGGATCGTGGAACCGTTCGCCATCGCCACGATCACGTTGACGATAGCAAAGAGGACATTATCCATTTGAATTCACCTCCTCGCTCCGTCTAGGGCCCGGCAGTATTCGCTACTGCATACAGGGCAGATGTCCTGCTATCGAAATTGAGACCTGCAATGTAAGCGGCGAGCCTGGACCGAATGAGGTGACTGTCCTGATATATCCGAGGCCATTCGAGGAGTTGTAGTCCACCAACCAAGATCCACCAGAAGCACCTGCGCCAAAGTTGCCCGGTTTGGCAGTTGCGTGAGAAGCCGTAGTTCCGAACGTCATAACCAGGGAAGACGCTGCGATGCTTGCGGGGAATGAGGTTTCGACTCTGGACACTTACGGCCTTCTATCGAATTGGGGCCAGTCTGCCGGTTTCTAAAGATCTTCGGGAAGGTAGCGCGACGCTAATGTGACGGTCCTCGAAACTGGGGTATTTTTTCGAGCTTTATCCGGCTCTCCGGATTCGGAGTGTATGAGTTGATCCACGGATGATCCGAGCAGGCACAAGATGTAGGTTGGTGAGGGTTTAAATGTGCAGACCGATGGCGTGCGTTGGGACTTACGGTCAGCGCTGTCCGGTACTGAGGAAGAATACGTACTTGATGCTTTTCGAAGGTGATTTTTTGACGCACTTGGGTCCTTTCACAGCTGTGATTGTGAGAAGACCTGCATTCGTGCGTGAGTTGTGGTCCTCGGCGTATGGGTGCGCTACGGCAGATCGTTTTTGCAATATTCAACTGACAAGCTGCGCGGAGTCCGAGCGGAGACAGTTTCCAAACCCATTTGTTGGTAGTCGCGCTCGAATCACTGATGGACGGCAAACGAACCGAGGTACCGGCGACCATCGGCTTCGAGGTCGACAGCACTCTCCTGACAGTGCGCGCAATGGACACCGATTCAGGCCGGGGGACGACCAGTCGGACTGCATCGATGAACTGCAGAATTCCGAGACGCGGTCCTCTAGCACCCCCATTTTCGTTGGATTCACATTGACTGATCACTGAATGGAGGGGGTTGTGTACCTGCCGTGTACCTGTCACAGGATTGGGTCCCAAACAAGCGAAGTTCGACTGCCCCAAAAGGGCTCTGAACTGCGGAGAATCTGTGGAGCCGATGACGGGAATCGAACCCGCGTATTCAGCTTGGGAAGCTGATGTTCTACCATTGAACTACATCGGCGTCGCAGCCGACCGGACGTGTTTTCACCGCCGATCAACGTGCTTTCCGAACATTATCAGACGAGCTTTCAAGCGGCGGTGTCCCCGGGCGCCATTGATCAACACAGGCGTGTCGAAGTCGGCGCCTTCGGTAAATGATTTGCCCAAAATTTTTGCGCAGGAACACCTTTCGGGATGGAGAACTTGAGATAGGTGGGGCTGGGCTCTCCCGTGGGAGTCCAGAACCCGCGCATCGTGTTCGGTAACCACAGTGTGATCGCCCCGGCGATGGGCCGGCACTGCCCGCAGAACCGGTAACCTCTACCTGTGCTGCTCTCCGATCGTGACATCCGTGCCGAAATCTCCGTTGGACGTCTGGGTATCGACCCTTTCGACGATTCCATGGTGCAACCGTCGAGCGTCGACGTGCGCCTCGACGGTCTTTTTCGGGTTTTCAACAACACGCGGTACACGCACATCGACCCGGCACTGCGCCAGGACGAGCTGACCAGCCTGGTCGAACCGGCAGAGGGCGAGCCGTTTGTACTGCATCCCGGCGAGTTCGTTCTCGGTTCGACTCTCGAAGTGTGCTCACTGCCGAACGACCTGGCCGGCCGTCTCGAAGGTAAGTCGAGCCTCGGGCGCCTGGGCCTTTTGACGCACTCCACCGCCGGTTTCATCGACCCGGGTTTCAGCGGCCACATCACACTGGAGCTGTCCAACGTCGCAAACCTGCCGATCACGCTCTGGCCGGGAATGAAGATCGGACAGCTCTGCCTGCTCAAGCTCTCGAGCGCTGCAGAGTTCCCCTACGGAAGCTCCGAAGCCGGATCCAAATACCAGGGCCAGCGCGGCCCGACACCGTCGAAGGCGTACCTGAACTTCAACCGCGGCTGAACGAACGAACTTCGGGGGGAGTCGCATGATCGGAATTTTCTACGGTCTGGTTTTCATGAACTTGTTGTTCGTGACCAGCACCGTGTGTTTGATGAAGCCGTCCAAAGCCAGTGTTGTTGTGACCGTCTGTGCAGGGGTGGCGTGGCTGTTCTTCAATGGACCGCTGGAAGGTCAGGTCTTGTGGTCGTTGAACAGAGAACACGGTCTGACGGTCTCGGATCTGATGTCGCTTGTTGCCTTCGGCATCGCCGCTCGTGGTTGGAATCAGGTTCGCAAAGCCCGTGAAACCGTCGGCGCAGATCGTTTCTGACCTGCGCGCTCAACTGGATTGACCGCCACGATTCGGACAGATGTTTCGACCTGGAGCACAACAGTCGTCGAATCGGGCACAATTACTGGTTATGTGGTGGATTGTCGGAGGCGTACTACTCGTATGGGTCGTGTGTTCCATTCCGATTGCCATCCTGGTGGGGCGGGGTATCGCGCGTCGGGACCGCGCGGAATTCGACGGGCGAAATCAACAGTGGGCCGACGAGGTTGTCAGGTCGATCGAGAAGCAATCGGAGCAGGACAATGCCGATCGGCGTAAGCCACCACTGATCAGCTGACCAGCTGGACTTTTCCGGAGGTGAGTGGGCATGGAACTTCCACCCGATACTCCCGACGACGTCGTGGCCGCGGCCGCAGCAGGGCCCAGGGTTCCTCAGTTCGATTCAACAATCGGGATTCCGGTAGTTCCACCGGGTGGCGATGCTCCCCACCGGTTGGTGGTCATCGGGGATTCGCTGTCGCAGGGATTCCAGAGCGGGGCAATCTTCAATACTGATCTGTCGTATCCGGCGATCATTGCTCACCAGCTGGGCCGGCTCGATCAGTTCCGCTTTCCCCGTTACGGCGGCCCGGGCGGGCTTCCGCTCAACATCGAACTGTTGCTCCGAACCCTCGAGGAGCGGTTCGGCCCGCGGCTCGACCTCTGGGAGGTTCCGCTCGCACTCTTTGCTGCGCGCGCGTTCATGGATCAGGTAGAGGACTACTGGGAACGCGGACCGGGCAGCGAAGCGCCGACATTCTCGACAATCAACCACAACCTCTCGGTGTACGGGTGGGATCTTCGTGACGCTCTGACCAAGACGGCGCAGGGCTGCGAGGATGCTCTTCACCAACCGCACGACGATTTGATCAGCCAGATCGTCGAGAACAACGGCGAGCGCGCCGCACTGCGAGTTCTGCCGCGAGGCTCCGACGCCGAGAAGCGTATGACCGCGTTCGACGCAGCAGCGGAGTTGGGCAAGGAAGGCATCGAAACTCTGATCGTCTTCCTCGGTGCCAACAACGCGCTCCGCACCGTCACCGAACTTCGAGTCGAGTGGAGCGGCAACAACTTCCGTGATCCGGGCGGCAAGCGCGACTACACGGTGTGGCGGCCTGAGCACTTCGCGTCGGAGTACGCCGAGGTGCTGGCCGCGATCCGCAAGATCAACGCCCAGCACGTCATCCTCTGCACCGTCCCACACGTGACCATCGCACCGATCGCCCACGGGCTCGGGGGGAAGATCGAAATCGGATCCCGCTACTTCCCGTACTACGCACGACCGTGGGTGCGCGACACCGACTTCGACCCACAACGCGATCAGCACATCACCGGCGCGCAGGCGTGGGCCGTCGACACCGCAATCGACATGTACAACGACGGAATCGAGCAAGCCGTCGCGAATGCCCGTCGGGTGGGGAAGGACTGGTACCTCTGCGATATTGCCGGGTTGCTCGAGCGCGTGGCCTCACGGCGCTACGTCACCGACGTCAATGCGCGGCCGTCATGGTGGACGCCGTACCCCCTTCCCAAGGCGCTGACCGACTTGCAACCCGTGCCGGACTCGCTGTTCCTCTCCGCCGACGGTCGCGGCGGCCGCGCTTCGGGCGGCCTCTTCTCGCTCGACGGCGTTCATCCCACGACAGTCGCGTACGGGGTGATGGCGCAAGAACTGGCGAACATCATGGTCACGGCAGGGGTCCAGTTCGACCGCGCTCAGATCGATTTCGACCGACTCGTCCGACGCGACACCTTGGTGCGCACTCCGCCGCAGAATCTCGATTCCACGCTCGGCGTCATCGGCTGGGCCGACGAGCATCTCGGCTTTGCCAAACGTGTGTTCGGCCTCTGACTTTCAGCTTGCCTTCGACATCGTCGGTGCAACGATGCGTTCCGCGTACTCCCGCAACAGCACGACCAGGTCTACGTCGTCGACGGAAAGTCTGCCGGTCGGACCTATCGCAGCCAAGGCACCGACGACACACCTTTCCGCGTCGTGGATCGGGACGGCGACGGCGGAGCGTCCGACACGAATCTCGTCGACCTCACGGGCGGCCTCACCGCGCCGGATCCGAGAGAGTTCGAGTTCCAACTGGTCGCCGTCGGTGATGGTGTGTGCGGTGACCTTTCGCAGTGGGGCCTCGGCCAATTCGGGTCGGTTGGCGAGGAGCAGCTTCCCGATAGCCGACGCGTGAACGGCTGTGACCAGTGTCCGTTCACCACTGAGTTCGTGGTCGGGATCGCGATCGACGAGCCGAATTCTGTTTTCTGCAAACGACGCGAGGTAGACGCCGAACCGTACCTGCTCGCGGAGTTCTTCGAGGAGCACCGAATTGTCGATGGGTGTGGGTTCGGCGGCAGCCCCGGCTAATTCACGGGTGCGTCGGCCTAGTGCGAAGCCGGAGAGGTCGGCGATCCGAACCAGGTAACCGTCGGCGACAAGGATGTTGAGTAACCGATACGCAGTGGCAGGTGGGATGTCGGCCAGGGCGGCAATGTCCTTGGCGGTGGCTCCCGATCCGAGCCTGGCCGCCGACTCGAGGAGGGCAAGGGCGCGCTGAACCGCTCGGGGTTCGTGCCCACCGAGGTCGCGTGGTCGGCCCACCATCAGCGGGCGCCGGCAGTCGGCTCGCCCACCAGCACGATGTTTCCGGCTGCGTCGGTGGCGAACACCCCAGCTCCTGGTAGTACGTCCTCGGTTTCGGGACTGTCGAAAGCTCCGACGTGCAGCAGACTTTTGGGGCTTCGGCGTCGCAGGTAGAACTGCCAGAGTGTGCCCGAAGTCAGGATCACGAGCACGGCGATCGGTGCAACGTACGCGTGGTCGATCGTGTTGGCATAAACCAGGTAACCGAGGACTATCGCTCCGGCACCACTGCCACACGACGCGGCCGCGAGAACGCCGGGAGTGTGCTCGCCGATCCGTGTCAGGAAGACAACGGATGCGATAGCCGTCAGTGCATAGGCCACGATGACGGCGCCGCGAACAGTCAGTCGAACGTCGTCGAAGATTTCTCCGCGCCCGAGAACGGCAAAGGTTCCGCCGCCCAGCAGGACGGTGCAGACCACGGTAGTCAATGCGAAGTAGGGCGTACGGAAGGCACTGTGAACCGAGGCGAACCGGCGGGGGAGTAGGCGCTCGACACCGAACGAATAGACCAGGCGTGACGCAGCATTGGACGACGCCATCGACGACGCCAGCCACGAGCACCCCAGACCGACGTTGAGCGCGATCACGACACCGGGGCTCACGCCCGTCGCCGTTCCGTGGAGATAGGCGTTGACGAGGGTGTCACTGCGCCCGGACCAAGCGGCCCAGCCCGCGAAGATGAAGAGCGATCCACAGATGATCGGAGTGAGAAGGACTGTGCGGGTGACGGTTACCAGCGGACGACGGGCCTCGGGGCCGAAGAAGGCCGCGCTCTCGAATCCGGCGAGAGCGAACACGGCAGCCAGGGCGGTGAGTAACAACCCGTGGCCGGAGGTGGGTGGAACGATCTGTGCTTGTTGACTTCCGGAACCGCCCAGGATCATGAGCCCGACGATGAACAGAAGTGAACAGCTTTCGACGACGAGGATCGCGAGCGCGGCAAATCTGACACTTCGCACGAGAGCGCCGAGAATCAGCAAGGCTATCCCCAGATAGAGCGCGATGACGTGAAAAGTCTTGTCCACGTGCATACCCGCGAAGCCGAGCAATGCGATTGCGGCCTGTCCGCCGTGATAGAGCGTCATCACCGCGCTGCCGACGTACTTGACCAGCATGGCGATGCCGGTGGTCAATGCTGCCCGGGTGCCCAGGCCACGAAAGACGAAGCTGTGCAGTCCGCCCGACGCAGCCATTCGGCGAGTGAACTGCGAAACGCAGAAGGCTATGAGCGTCACCAGCACGGTGGCGGAGATGATGGTGATCATCCCGCTCAACAATCGGCCGTGTGTCAGCATGGTGACGGGCAGAACCACCATCGACACAGCGGGAGCAGTGGTTGCCACCGACTGGGCCAGCACTTCGGCGCCCGAGAGTTGCCGACGGCCCAACGCCCGCAGCGGTGATCGCGCCGGGGGCTGCTTCTCGCGCGTGGTGAAGGACCGCGCGATGGCTTCGGTGAGAGCGGACATGTCGCGTCACGCTAGTCCGGTTCTGTAACGCCGATATTGCGGGCATGCTTCCGCTGATCGCACTCGGGTGAGAGAGCAAGATGCGAACGCTCGCACGTTTCTCACTCGGTCCCCACCGACTGTTTCCTGCGCGTCAAGTTCCGGACCCAACGCTCCTGAAGTCTGTGTTCAACACCAACCACCCGGGTCACCGGGAGCACACTGGGGAGCTCGAATGCCATACACACGTAGATCTTTCATGCGCAGCCTGGGAATCACCGGCGGCGCGGGCCTGGCGCTCGGTGCTATGTCGTCCATCGGCCTGGCGCCGGCAGTGGCGTCGACGCCGAGGCGATTTCAGGCACCTGCTGCGGGTGACCTGATCGGAAAGGTCAAGGGAAATCACTCCGTCGTGATCCTCGGCGGCGGACCGTCCGGGCTGTGCTCTGCCTACGAACTGCAGAAGGCCGGATACAAGGTCACCGTCCTCGAAGCACGCAACCGCCCGGGTGGTCGGGTGTGGTCGATCCGCAACGGCACCGAAGAAACCGACCTGAACGGTGAGACACAGACCTGTTCGTTCTCCGAGGGGCACTTCTACAACCTCGGTGCGACGCGTATTCCGCAAAATCACAACACCATCGACTACTGCCGCGAACTGGGCGTCGAACTGCAGATGTTCGGAAACCAGAACGCGAACACCTTCGTCAACTACACCGGCAACAAGCCGCTGGCGAATCAGTCGATCACCTACCGAGCAGCCAAAGCCGACACCTACGGATACATGTCCGAGCTGCTGCAGAAGGCCACCAATCAGGGCGCTCTCGACCAGGTCTTGAGCAAGGAAGACAAAGAAGCACTCTCGTCCTTCCTCACCGACTTCGGCGATCTCTCCAGCGACGGCCGCTACGTCGGATCCTCGCGTCGAGGGCACTCCGCGGAGCCGGGCGCCGGCCTCAACTTCGGAACCGAGATCGAACCATTCGGGATGAGCGATGTCATCCAGGGCGGCATCGGGCGTGCATTCTCCTTCGAGTTCGGTTACGACCAGGCCATGACGATGATGACCCCCGTCGGTGGCATGGACCGGATCTACTACAAGTTCCAGGACGCGATCGGGATGGACAACATCGAGTTCGGCGCCGAGGTCAGCGGCATGAAGAACGTGCCGGAAGGCGTCACCGTCGACTACGTCGTCGACGGCAAATCCAAGTCGATCACCGCCGACTACGCAATCTGCACGATCCCACCGCACTTGATCAAGCGGCTGAACAACAACCTGCCCTCCGATATCCTGCTCGCGCTGGATGCCGCCAAGCCGTCGTCGTCGGGCAAGCTCGGTATCGAGTACTCGCGTCGGTGGTGGGAGACCGAGGACCGCATCTACGGTGGCGCGTCCAACACCGACCGCGACATCTCCCAGATCATGTTCCCCTACGATCACTACAACTCCGACCGCGGCGTCGTCGTCGCGTACTACAGCTCGGGTAAGCGTCAACAGGCTTTCGAATCGCTCACCCACCGTCAGCGGCTGGCAAAGGCCATCGCCGAAGGCGCAGAAATCCACGGCGACAAATACACTCGCGACATCTCGTCGTCCTTCTCCGGAAGCTGGCGTCGCACCAAGTATTCGGAATCCGCCTGGGCATCATGGGCCGGCGCGGGAGATTCCCACGGCGGCATGGCAACTCCCGAGTACACCAAGCTGCTCGAACCCGTCGACCGGATCTACTTCGCCGGCGATCACCTCTCCAACGCCATCGCCTGGCAGCACGGGGCCTTCACGTCCGCGCAGGACGTCGTGACCCACCTGCATCAGCGTGTTGCGCAAACTGCCTGACGTGCTTCGTTTCCCATCACTTTTTCTGGAGGTCTAATCATGAAATCTCGCAGCACCAAGGTCCTTGCAGCGGCATTCGCCGCCACCACGCTACTGGGCTTCGCCACTGCCTGCTCGTCTGACGAGGCGGACGCCGAGACCACATCGAGTTCGTTCGTCTCGAAATCGATTCTCGAAGCGGGGCAGGCAAACCCGATGATCGCTCAGGGCGTCGCGATCGGCGGCGACACCGCAATCTACAAGACCAGCGGCATCGGTCCGTCGGCAGGAAACAAGGCGGCGCCGGAAGGTTCGCCGGAGTCGTACATCGACGGTCAGTTCTCCGGCGGTGTTCTGCCGACCGGTGTCACCGTCACCGAGGCGCAGGGCATCAATGTACTCAAGAAGATCCGCGACAACCTCGAAGCTCAGGGATTGAGTCTCGAAGACGTCGTGACGATGCGCGTCTTCCTCGACAACGCGCCGGGATCGGACAAGGCCGACTACACAGGATGGAATCGCGCGTACCGGCAGTTCTTCGCCAACACCAATCTCGACACGGGTGACACCGAGTTGGTGCCGATGGGCACGGCCGAGCCGATCGCTCCGATCGAGCGAAACAGCGCCCGGCCCACCCGATTCGCCCTCGAGGTTGCCGGACTGCCCGTTGCCGGTTGGCTCGTCGAGGTAGAGGTCGATGCGGTGTACCCCGACGGCAAGGAACCCGCCTGATGGGCGCGCTCAGCCCGACTCACTGGGCGATCGTCGCAGTAGTGCTCGTGGTGCTGTTCGGTTCGAAGAAGCTGCCCGACGCGGCCCGGGGCCTCGGCAGGTCGATGCGGATCCTGAAGTCCGAAGTCGGTGAACTGCAGTCGGATACGGACCTCGCGTTGGAGCAGCGAGACTGACCCCCGTGCGCGGTTGAGGAGCCCCCACACTCCTCAACCGCGCACAGGTCTACTAGATCAGACCTTCGGAACGAGCTACCGACGGTGGTGACGGCGGACCCTTCACGAAGACATCGATCAGCACGTCCTCGTCCTGGTACGACGCGAACTGCGCCAACCCCGGCGTCTGGCGCACAGCCGAATGAACAGCGTCACCGTTTTGCGGATACTCCGGCACGACGTGACGCCAATGGGCGCACAGCAGCGTTCCGCCAGGCTCGAGATGCTCGACGACCTGCAGCATTGCCTCGATGAGCTTTTCGAAGGTCAGGTAGTAGCCGACTTCGCTGATGACGACGAGGTCGAAGGTTTCTTCGGACCAGTCGTCACCCAAGGCCCAGAGCCGAAATTCGGCGTCATGTCCGGTAAGCCTCGCACGAGCGCTCTCGAGTGCGGTCGGGACGATGTCGGTGGCGAGAACGCTGTCGCAGCGCTCGGACAACTTCTCGGTGAGAACCCCGATCGAGCACCCCGGTTCGAATGCGCGACGGTATCGAGGTTTCGGGAGCATAGCGACACTGAGTGCGTACTTCCGCTGCTCGTACCAGCGGGATTCGAAATCCCATGGGTCGGACTGTGCGGCATACATCTTGGCGAAGTAATCCGCGGGGAGTTCACGATCGCTCATACGAACACCGTCTCGTACGGCCTCAGTAATCGTTCCATCGCGTGGCGGGGGAGGATGGGCGCATCCGCGGGATGATCGGAAAGCGGAGCGATCTGTGAAGTGAACTCATTGGTGGCAGCAGATTTCGCAGCCTGAACGTCGGAGGGCAAGGTCACCTTTCGTGCTCTTTCCCACGGGACTGCCGCATGATCCGGCGCGGCCCAATGCCACGCCCAGATGGGATACTCGATCAATCGCGATCCAGTGTCCGCGCACGCCCTCGCCGCCGCGTCTCCGGTGGCTTCGTGGTCCGGGTGGCCGTCCCCGCGCCACGTGGAGGCGCACCAGGTATCCGCCGAGGAATCACCGAGAATCGAGCTGAGGCGGTCGGTCAACTCCTGTCGGTTCTCGCCGATCTTTCCGTCCGGGATGCTCAATCGAACCGGTGTGGGAATTCCGAGGACACGCGCTGCCCGATCCGACTCGGACCGTCGACGGCGTTCCATCTCGGGCTGAGTCACGGTCGGTGAATCGGGATGCGAAGCTCCGCCGTCGGTGACAGATACGACCTGAACACTGATGCCGGAAAGTATTGCCAGAAGAGCGGTTCCGCCCAGACCGAGTATTTCGTCGTCGGGATGGGGAGCGACGATGATCAATCGTGAGCATCCGGTGAGATCCAGTTCCGGAAAACTTCTTCCCCACTCCCGCCATGTCGATTCGGGAGTACCGCCGTCGTCGACAGGTTTCTGCGCGAACAATTTCGAGTTCACCACGGCCGTTTCCCCTTGGCTGCAATCCGGCCCAGCTCGGCGAGATCCTTCTCGGCGTGACTCTGCCGCAAGTAGACGGTGAGATCGGCTACCCGTGCGGCGTGCGCGGCGTCCATGCAGAGCGGTGCGGCGCCGAGAGCGCGTCCCACCCGATCCAGGGTCTCGGTAGCGGCGCGCTCGACAATTGCGCGTACACGGAGTGCCCGATGCATGGCCTCGGCATTTTCGTCGAAGGGATCCGCATCGATCTCGGCCGCCGCGACTGCGAGCGCGTTGCGCGCTGCGGCGAGCGCTGCATCGACCGCACCGAGGTGTGCGAGTACGTAGGGGTCTTCGCTGCTTGCAGCCTTGTCGTACAACGGATCAGCGACGCCGCAGGCGCCGCCGTACCAGCATGCAGCCACGCCGATCGCGCCGTGCCAGAACCCCGGGCGGCTCAGGTAGTCGCCTGCCGTCCCGACCGGTATGGCCGGAACCATGTCGAAGTCGACCGCGCTGGAGTCGCTTTCGGCCATACCGACGGCCTTCCACGAATCGGGAACGGGATGCACCCCAGGTAGTCCGAGCTCGACCGCGAAGAGGGAGGGGACACCGTCGACCAAGGCGGTGATCAGTGCATGCGTGCAGGTGTTGGCGCCGGAACACCACAACTTGCGACCGGTGAGCGTCCAGATCCCCACATGCTCAGACGCATTCACCACAGGTTGGGGTGGCTCGGCCGCCCACACTCCCCACAGCTGCCCGGGTTCGGGATCCGGTCCGTCGAGTTCGGTGAGTATCGCGACGGCATCGGTGTGAGCCTCAGCCATCCGGCCGAGAACCACATTCTCCCGTGTGAGCTCTGCCAGGGAGGTCCACCGTGCGGCCGTCGCGCCGCCGCCGGGCAGCGGCAAGTACAGTCCACCTGCGTCCAGGAGTGTGTGTAGTCGTTTCATCGTGCCAGCTCCGCTTCTTCGTTATCGGCGGTCGTACCACCCAGGTTACGGATATGTCCGGCAAAGCCGCCCGGAGTTCGGCCGTCGAGACGCGCAGACGTGGTGACCGCAATGTCCTCTGCCCACGCGATACAGGCACCGGCCTCGCTCAACCGCCGGACGAGATCGACATCCTCGTCTTCTTCGAGATCGCAGAATCCTCCGACGTCCCAGTACATATCGGCGCGGACACCGAGGTTGGCACCGTGGACGTGACCGTGTCGACCATAGGGATGTGCGTGGTACATACGTTCGTACCGTTCGCGAACGGAGTGCGGATGGCCTTCCCAGTCTGCGATGCGAACGGTGCCCGCGACGACGTCCGCAGTACGCGCATACTCCAATTGGCGCGCAATCCAGGTGGGGCCGACCACCGAATCGGCATCGGTCGTGGCGAACCACGCTGAGGCCCCCAAATCCGAGCCGAACGCAGAGAAACCCGTCGCTCGCGAACGGCCGACGTTCTGATGCTCGACGCGGAGTACTTCCACCCCGTCGGGGATGACCCCCGCGGTTCCGTCCGAACAGTTGTCGAGGACGGCAACCACTCGGACGGGGACAACGCAAGCCGACGCCGCTGTTGCGAGTGCACGAAGGCAATTGGGGAGGTCTTCGGCTTCGTTGTGGGCGGGAACTACGACAAGAACCTGGTCGATTGGCACAGTGACGATCCTTTCCTCACCCTGGTACGGTCGGGTCTTCTTTCGTCCCGGTTCTCAACAGATAACCACATTTCGGACGGGTGCCGCCGCGCGACCGCCAGCAGCCGTGCAGGTCGAAAACTGTTTCGGTGAAACATCTCTGGATACGTTTGAGAGATGTGCCGGCGGGGTACAAGACGGGGTTTTGCGACTGTGCTTTCGGGTGCAAAACGGGGTTTTGCACCGAAGAATCTTCAGAACCGGCGGTGGCGCACCGAATCGACGAGCATCCGGGCCACCTCGTGCAGTTTCACGTTGGTGTGCTGCGATTGCTGAACGAGTCGGCTGAATGCTTCGTCGGCGTCGATGCCGTGGATGGCGATCAGCACGCCCTTGGCTTGTTCGATCTCGGCACGAGATTCCATGGCGCAGTGCAACTGTTCGATGTGCTCGTGTGCCTGACGCCAGCGTCGTGAATCTGCGATCGCCGCGCCCGCACCGGCGGTGAACAATTTCATCAACTCTTCGTCGAAGGGCTTGAACTCTGTCGAGGCGAATCCGTAGACGTTGAACGCGCCGAGAAGTTCGGTGCTTCCTTCGCCCATGGTGAGCGGCACGGACAAGTAGGACCGGACACCCTGTTTCCGGGCCTCGGCGGTGAATTCCGGCCATTTGTCGTCGTGATCACCCACCTTCGACCGAACCGACGACATGGTGCGCGCGGCGTCAACGCACGGACCACGATCGGCGGAATGCTGGGCATCGTCTATCGCGGAAAGGTAGTCCGCGGTAGATGCAGCAGTTCGTGGGCCATCGGCGGACAGCACCGTCACGCTGACAGCATCGGCATCCGGCAGCGCTTTGACCGCCGTCTCGGCCAGACGTTGGAGCATGGAGTCGAGATGCGCGTCCGTGTTCAGAGTGGACCGGAGTCCGGCAATCGCTTCGGCGAGGGTGTCGAGCGAATCTGCTGCGGAAGCAAACGCCGCGGCTCCCTGTGGGGTGTCCGCATTGCCTGTCATGATTCAGGTCTACTCCGCAAATTGCGGCGATGTAACCGTTCCAGGCGGTCTTTGCTTCGATGTTGCATGAAATCCGAGGTTCCTGGGTAGCCGCACGCAGCGATGTGCGATGTCGCCTGAAAAAGAGGAGCCGATGATGATCCTGCGTTTACCTGGTGTGTATCCACCGCAACACGACACGTCGTTACTGGCGGATGCGCTGCTGTTCGAGCGCCTCACCGCTCGCAGTCGGGTGCTGGATCTGTGCACGGGGACCGGCGCCCTCGCTGTCGCGGCATCCGCGGCAGGCGCAGGCCACGTCGTCGCGGTCGACATATCTCGCCGCGCGTGTGCCAATGCTCGTCTCAACGGGATCCTCAACGGAACCTCGATCGACTCCCGTCGTGGCGACCTCACCGAGGCGGTGCACGGCGAACTCTTCGATCTGGTGATCTCCAACCCGCCGTACGTCCCTGCTCTTGCAGATGATCTCCCTACCGCTGGAATCGAACGTGCTTGGGACGCAGGAAAGGACGGACGCGCCCTCATCGACAGGATCGCAGCCACCGTTCACGAGGTGCTCGTCCCGGGCGGCACACTGCTTCTCCTGCAATCGGTGCTGTGTGGGGTCGACAAGACCGAGGCGATACTCGAAGAACACGGTATGGCCGTAGAGATTTCAGCCCGGAAGTACGTTCCCTTCGGGCCCGTGATGCGCGAGAGGCGCACCATGCTCGAGGCACGAGGGTTGATCACCACCGGTCAGGAAATCGAACAACTCGTGATCATTCGCGCAACGAAGTCTTGCCCTTCTCCCAACTCGATGTGAGGTGATCGCCGAGAAGATCGTCGAACGCCAGGCACGCTGCGGCGCCGAACAAGATGTCATCAGTGCGGTGCGGCTGCGAAGAAGCGAGACCGCCGGCAAGATCCCGAACGGCGATCTGTTCGTGAACGGAATCCGCTTCCACGTGCTCGTCGTAGAACAGTGTCGCGCCCGAACCGAATCCGAGTCGGCGCAGTCCTGCGCTGTATCGTTTGCTCGGCAGCGCAGACGTGGTCTCGACAGCGCACAGGTGCCCGACCAGCGTTCCGAGATGGCGGCGATGAAAACCGAAGAGCGAGAGAGCATTCAACGACGCCAACATTACCGCGGGAACAGAATCGATGTAGTGGCCGTAGCGGTCCGAAAGACCTACAGCCCGCATGGTGTCGGCAAAAAGACGCGAATGCATTCGCTCTGCGCGACCGCCTCCGTACTCGTCGCTCTGCACTTCGACGAGGGCGGCCTTGACGGCACCGGAGAGACGCGAAATTCCGAGGGTGTGCACATCCGCCTCGCGGAGCTGATTGAGCGAACGGTGAATCAGCACCTCCGAGAACTGATCGATCGTTGCATCTTTCGCCATGAAGGACGCAAGACCTGGGCCTGCACTGGGGGCGGTCATCGACCAGAGGTCGGCCACGACGTCGCCAGACGACTCCACTGTCCCCACGAGTTGCGCGATGGCGGACTCGAAACGCTCTTCGAGCCGAGACCGCACCGCGAGCAGGTCCGGATTCCACTCCCATTTGTCCGAGACGTTCTCGATTCCCTGCAAATGAAGCTCGTAGAGGAGCGTCAGGGTCAGCTGAGCGTCGTCGTCACGAAGAATGTCGTAGGTGAGGTCGGTGGACTGTGCATCCTCGTACGCGTCAGCGGCAGCCGTAATCTCCCTCGGATCGGCCGAGGAGCGCAGAATGGAAACGAGAGTGGCGCTCAGTGGGCCGCGGGCCTGTGGAACAGGCATGGAAGTGGGCACGCCAGTGGCCGAATCGAGAACTGAAGAGGACATATGACCGCGTTTCCCGAATCGTCATCTGCCGAAACACCGAGTGTTCCCGGTAACAACACCACCATAACCGCCTGCACGGACGGCCCGCTGCTGGTGCGTGGTGACTTCGAGTTGCTCCGTGACGACGGAACCCCGATAGAGAACAAGCGCTCTACGGTTGCATTGTGTCGATGTGGGCGGACCGGCATCGCGCCGTTCTGCGACAGCTCCCACAAGAAGAAGCGGGCGCGAGCGACGTAACCGGTGCCAATTGGGAACAAGCCCGACCCGTGAACCAAGACGACCCGGAAACCAAGAAAAGGCTGGATGCCGGCACCATGCGGTGCAGCGTCCAGCCTTTTCAGTCTGAAGTCAGACTGGGATCGAACTCAGATGGCGCGAACGTTCTGAGCCTGGGGGCCCTTCTGGCCCTGTCCGATCTCGAACTCGACCTTCTGGCCCTCGTCGAGGGACTTGTAGCCGCTGCCCTGGATCTCCGAGTAGTGAACGAACACATCCGGTCCGCCACCTTCCTGCTCGATGAATCCGAAGCCCTTTTCACCGTTGAACCACTTGACACTGCCCTGAGCCATAACCAAATTCTCCTGGATCCATCGAGCCGAGCCCTCCCATCGAGAGTCCGGTCTCACACCTGATCCTGCCATGCTCTTCTTTTTCTGTCTCCAATTACATGCATGGCGAGTTGCAGTATTTGACGGCTTTGTCCCGTTCCGGGACCACGTCGGAAGCAGGTGATTGTTCAACTATGCGCGTTTACCTGCTGTGATGTATTCGTCCCTTCGATGCAGCGCGAAATGACAACACCTGTGTTAAATCTGGATTCGCGGCGCAGAATGCCACCCCGATACCGAGGAGGGGACCAAATACCCAACTCGATCGGGGTCGAGATCAGTCCGAATCGTCGGGTTTGGTGTGCCCGTCGAACGTCACATGGATGTTCTCGTGGGGAACCGCGCGTTGTGCTTTTGCTTGATCGGCGAAGGTGCGCCGATCGCCTTCGATGAGTTCGGTGTTGTCGGTGAACGGAGCCAACAACGCCCGCGGATGGAGTTTGTCGACTCGCACGACGTTGATTTCCGCACACATGACGATCGAGGCTGCAGCGAGGAACAAGAAGGCCAACAAACCCAGAACGATGGCAAAGACGCCATTGGTGGTGGAGGCACCCCGCACCACAGAGGTCACATAGAGGGCACCGAAGGACTGAAGTGCTTGCCAGAGAACAGCAGCGGCGATCGCTCCAGGTGCCACATCGGCTACCGAGAGCGGGCGGGCGCAGGTGAGCCGGAAAGCGACGATGAAGATGCCCGCATTCAAGACGACTACCGCAAGGGTCAGTAGGAAGCTGAACGAACCGCCCAGATGAAGCGCACCGCCGATGTTGGAGACAGCGGTGGTCCCCAAGATCGCGAGACCGATCGTGCCGAGGAGTAGTAGCCCTTGGAGACGCCCGCGGATGGGATCCGGTCGCATGTTTCGGGGCACCGACCACACCGTGTTCATCGCGTTCTGGCAAGCCAGAGCGACACCGAGGCCACCGTAGAGACCACCGACGATTCCGATCACCAGACCCGTGACACCGCCGCCGATCTGTTGCGCATTGCCCAGGTCGTCACCGATCACCGGAAACTGATGCAGCGCGGAGTCCAAGATCTGTTGCTGAAGCTCAGGGTTGCCCGACAGCACGAAGCCGAGAATGGTCGAGAGCAACAGAAGAAGAGGAAAGAGCGAGACGAAGCCGTAGTAAGCGATCAGCGCGGCTAGATAAACACCTTGATCGTCGAGGAACTTGTAGAGGACCGCTATCGGGAACCCCAGGGCCGGATGCTTCTGTTGCAAGGCATCGAGGCGCTTGGCGATTGTCATTCTCGGTCTCTCTCAGCTCGTCGGACAGCCCGACGAACCTTAGTCGCTGCGAGCGCCCGGCGCTCGACGCCGGTGCAGCCGTCGCGTCAGGAGGCTTCGAGTGACTTCTCTGCTTCGTCGAGCGCGCGCATTGCTCCCTCGACAGAGTTGGTGACCGGGAATTCCTCTTCCGCCCGCGCCGCGCGAAGCAAGCGTCGAAGCGGGTGTGACCCGATCGCGGCCCACTGGAAGTCGTTGGCTCGCGAACGGGAGTTCAGCTCGGCGAACAGTTCGAGGCAGACCGCACCGACGAACAGTGAGTTGGACAAGTCCAGAATGACGCGAGACCACTCCGCAGCGTACGAGTTGAGAAGTTCTCGTAGTGCTGGGGCGGAGAGTTTGTCGAGGTCGACCTCGACCTGGATCAGGACTGTCGAGGGCGCTATCCGCCAGGCCGCGAAACCATGCGTTTCCACGATCGGCCCCAATTGTGTTGAGGGATCGATGGAATCGATCGGTGTGTGGTCGAGTTCATTCAGATTCATGGCAGATCCGGTCTGTGTGCTTTCATCGAAAGGCTGACGACCGATCTGGCGGCGCGGAAAGTTAATGCGTCCAGGCGTGGAAAGCTTTAGAGCTCAATGGAAATGAACAGTACAGATGTGCGCAGGAAATGCTCACCTGATCCAGAGCCTTGATGCGAACCGAGCGCCAGTGGCTTCAACCCCGGCTGTATTCTCAACCTCGGTACCGTTCAGTGTAGCTCGAGGGCGTGAATCGGTCCAGGTGAGAGGTCGAATATTAAGCGGTGCAATGTTTTTGGCTCGACGCTTCGGTATGGTGGAAGATCAGCGTCACCGGACGAAGGGAATCAGATGAACGACCGCGATGCACTCACGGCCATCTCGACCAAGCTCGACACACTGATCGGCGCGGAGACCAACGGTTTGCGGGACGAGGTTCCGCCCGGTTCCAGTGTGCAGCGCACCGAGCAGGACGGCGAGCACGGCCGGTGGGGGCACGATTACCGCCTCGCCAACAAGTATCTCGAGGCCCTCGACATCGGCCAGCCCGGTCTCATCGATCGAGACGAGCTGGAACGTCTTGCACAGGAATACATCTGATCCTCGAGACGTACCTTCAGAAGATTTCACCCATCTCGGTGCGTAGCTGCTTCAGTGACTGAGTGAGGATTCTGGATACATGCATCTGAGAGATGCCGACCTTTTCGGCAATCTGGGATTGGGTGAGATGGCCGAAGAATCTGAGAACGACGATCGTGCGCTCGCGCTCCGGTAGTGCCAGGAGCGCGGGCCGCAGGGTTTCGTGATTGTCGATCCGACTGATCGCTTCGTCGTACTGTCCCAAAGTGTCTATCAGAGTCAGACCACTCCCGTCGCCGGCGGACGCGGTGTCGAGCGGTGTGGTTCGGTACGAATTACCGGCGGTCAAACCTTGTTCGACCTCGTCCGGTTCGATGTCGAGTTCCTTGGCGAGTTCCGCGACTGTCGGTGCACGGCCGAGCGTCTGGGACAAAGTCGTGAGCGCCCGGTTGAGGGCAAGGTGCCGTTCCTGAAGGCTACGAGGCACTCGCACGGACCAGCCGTGATCGCGAAAATGCTTGCGAACCTCACCCATGACGGTCGGGACCGCGAACGAGAGGAAATCCGATCCTTTGTCGACGTCGAATCGCTGCACGGCCTGTATGAGCCCGACGCGAGCAACTTGCTCCAAGTCCTCGAAAGGCTGGCCACGCCCCTGGTATCGGCGAGCGACGTGTGTGGCCAGGGGTAGGCACAGTTCGATGATCGAGGTGGTTATTTTTTCTCGGCTGGGATCATTCGGCGGAAGCGAGGCCATCGAGACGAACAGTTCGACAGCTGTTTCGTACTGGTCCTTCTTGTCCGGTGGGACAGCGGTCACGCACGCTCCTGGGGCAAGCCCTTTTCAAGCGTCATCGTCAGGGTGATGTGACCGTCCGCGTCGATTTCCGACTGTTCCAGGCGGACGGAATCGACCAGCGCTTCGAGAACGAACCATCCGAAGCTGTGCGACTTGTCGGGTATCTCGGAGTGCGCGATCACGGACACGACAGTCCGAAGTGTGCGGCCGACGGTGTCGAATCGGCAGGTCAAGTCGCTGGACGGTATCGCGTGGCCGATGAGGATGCTCGCGACTTCGTCCATCGCCAGAGCAAGGTCGGCTGTTCCGTCGACATCGAGTCCGGTGTTGTTGGCAACCGTTCGGGTGATTCCGCGCAGAGTGGGAAGTTGAGAGTACGACGCGCGGACGCGGAGCGAGGCGATGGAGTCGTGAGTTAGTTCGGTTTCGGTCGGACTCGACAGAGGGATCAAGGGGCTTCCTGTAGGTAGATGTGGCGTAATTCCGGCGGACCGAGGCAAGGACCGGTACCGGCCGTGCGTGCCAGCCATCTCTACCCCGGAAGTATTCATGGCCTTGGATTACCCTTCGCCCGGCGAACTAACCCTCTTTACCCGAACTAGAGGATGAATTGTGAGACACATCACCTGTGGTGCGGACGTACCGAATCCTCATCTTTCATTTTCGCGTCGTTCGGGTACAGCCGCTTCATGGACACCCATTCGGACAGACAGATCCCCGTACACATACGACCGGAAGGTGTCACTGATGACGAGGTGAAGGCGGCAGGAGTGCTGTCGAACGCCCTTGAAACGGTGGAACGGGCACGCGGTGCTCTGTACGACTTCCATCAGCTGATAGGGCATGCCGATCTGATGCTCGACGAGGTCGTCGAGCTACTGCGATCCAGCGGCAACGACGACCTGGCCGATCAGGTCGAGGGCGAGTTGATGGGCCGGAACGTGGTCGAGGGGCGCTGGACTTTCCAGTTGGTCGAAGAGTTCGACGAGAACTACTGGTCGTTTTTTCGTGAATGCGAGAAAGTGGTGCGCGACAAGCTGGCAGGCGGAGTGCCGCACCTCTTCGAAGCCGAGATGAAGGAGCGACGCCGCACGCACGGTTTGCGGCACCACGAGGCCAGGCCCTGAGGTTCCTGTCTACTCTCGTGAGCTCGTCGCGGCACTGATCAGTGGTTCAGTTCGAGCTTTGCGCAACGATTCTCGCTCGGTCGCCGTCATGCCGCCCCAGATACCGTGGGGTTCCCCGGTCTGGATGGCGTGCACCAGGCATCTCTGCACGACAGGGCATCTGGCGCACACCAGCTTCGCCGAACTCTCGCGCTTCGCTCGCCTGGAGCCGCGCTCGTTCGTGTCGTCGTAGAACAGAGCGGGGTCGGTGTCGCGGCAGGTGCCGGACAGTTGCCAATCCCACTCGTCGGCAAGGGGCCTGGGAGATGTGTAGGAGCGCATGAACATGGACGTTCCCTTCGCTGCGTGACGAACTCGACTCGGATCGCGGATCCAGGTCGGGTGTTAAGGCAAAGCTCGGTCCCGCCGGCCTGAACCGGCGGGACCTTCGAGGCTCCTCCCTCGAGGGGGAAGATTTCGGGGGTACCTCTGGTCGGTCATTACCCAGCCGTACAACTTTTGAATCCCGGTCGTCAGGAATTCTTTTGATCCACGGCACGTCGTTCTGCTGCGGCGACAAGACCACCGGCGATGTCGCGCACCTTGACGTTCCATTCCTGCGACATCTGGACCAGAAAGTCGAAGGCTTGGTCGGCCGAGCACTCACGCTCGGCCATCAGTAATCCCTTGGCCTGCTCGATCAAGGGCCGAGAATCCAAAGCTCTTCTCAGTTCGTCATTTTCCGCGCGAAGGCGGGTGAGGACGTCTGACGCCGAACTGGACTGCTGAGCCAGCGGTCGTTGAACCTCGTATACACGATGAAGCACACCGATGACTCTGCCGTCATCATCGGTGACGGCGGAATTCACCGTATTCCAATATCGGGTGACAAACATCCCGCTCCCGCGCTCGTCGCGCACGTCGTAACGCTGAGTCGGCAGTGTGTCCCGAGTTCGGGACCGCATCGTGCGCTCGAATGACGCTGTCAACGAGAAGATTCCATCGGCAAACGAGTCGTCGGGATTGTCGGGGAAGGCTTCGAACACTTCCACTCGGTGCAATTGATCGAGGCTGCGACCGGATACGGCAAGGTATTCGTCGTTTGCGCCCTGGATACGAAAATCGCTGTCCACGAGCAGAAGAGAAGAACTGCTTGCCGCAAATCGATCGCTACGAACGATCGAGCGGAGAGTGCTCGAACTCATGATTGTGTCGTTTCTGTCCTGTCTTCGACGGTTGCGGCCCCTGATATTTCAGAAGTAGTTGATCGCGAGAACTCCAAGGGCGGTGCCTGCCAGGATCGATCCGAACAACAAACGCTGCTGCAACACGAACATCTGATACTCGCGACGTGTTTGTGTCGAGGTGCCGCGCGAGTCCGCAGACATGCTCTTGCCCTTTCCTGTTGTGGGGAGTGGGGGGTGGGGGGGCCCCCCCCCAGGCCGCAAACCCGCCGGGGGGGAGTGTGGATTCGGGCCCGGGTGGGGGGGTCGGGGGCGCGGGGGGCGGCGGGGGGGAGGGGGGGG
>NZ_JAMSKS010000025.1:0-83303 GCF_024436645.1 Rhodococcus sp. T9N
CTGGCGCCGAGATCAACCTCGCCGACAATGTGAATGTTGCGCCGTCATCGTTGGCGGTTCAGTTGTCTCGGGGTCCTCGCGGGTTCGGCATCGGACAGGTCGAAACAGATTCGGCAACTGACGAACTCGTCTTCAAACTTGACGATGAACTCGCGACTGAAGTTGGACGCGCAGTGATTCCCGAGGCTGAGGTGACAGATGCCACGGTGGCCGATCTGGTCGCCACCGGCGCTGCGACGAAGGCATTTCTGGACGACACCTACGCCCCACTTACCTTCGTGGATGTGGAGGCATTCCGGAATGTCGGAAGTACTGACGCGTCGGATGATGTGTGCATCCAGAAGGCGATCACCTTTGCGAAAACCCTCGGAATCGGACGCGTACGACTCACTAAAAGCTCGTACACATGCCGCAAGCAAATCAACTTCGCTGGCGTTTACGGCCTAGTCTTCGAGGGACTAGGTCGCGAGCAGACCACTGTCACCTTCACGGGAACCTTGGCGGACAACTCCGTCATGCTCGGCGCCGGGTTCACCTGCACCGGATCCGGCGGTGGGTGTGGAGACATTACGTTCCGATCCTTCACTGTGCAGGGCACTCTCGTTGATGACACAAATGGCATCCCGCGGCGATCACGAACCAAGTCTGGCGGCGGTGGGGTCGCTCAACCCTTCTCATTCAAGGGAGATCTGCAACCGACCGCAACAGGGGACGTAGACCCGTCGCTCTATCCGATCTCGAATATCCGCATCGACGACGTGACGATCAAGAACGCCAACCAATCGTGGCTACTGTCGGGAATTCGTGGGGATGCAACGGTCACAAATACGTTGTGCGTCAACACGATGGACCCCTCGTGGATCTTTTGTGAACATGCGGTCGCACACAACCTCCGCACGATCAACGGACACGACAACGGGTTCTCTTTCAGTCGCGGAAACAAGTCCGTCACTGCATCCAACCTGTATGCCGAAAACTGTGCAGCGTACGGGATTTGGCTAGGTGGTTTCATCGTTAATGGCAACGCGAACGACTATGGCCCAACTTGCCTGAACATCACAAATATCTCCGCGACGAACTGTGCCATCGGTGGGGTCTACCTGGACGACGCACCGAGGAATGGCAAGGTCACAGGCATCTTTGTCAAGGGAATCCTGCGCGGCACGGTCTCAGGCGATTTCGGAGACTCCAGCGCTGGGACGGGAATACGCATCGGCGGCTCGCCTTCCAATGATCTTCCCAACCAGACTGCCGTCGCCACCAATTTGGAGATCAGCGAGTTTATGCTGATCGACTGCGCCAAGGGTGGAATTGTCGTCTCGGGCGCACAGGATGTCTCAGTCCGAAACGGAATGATTGTCAATCCGGGTTCCCTGAACGATTATGCGGGGACGCTAATTTCGTCTACATCCACTGCCGAGAATTTCGGCATCGCCGCTAAGCCGGGTAGCACGAGTAAGATCACGCGCTTCTCAGCTACTAACGTCACAGTAGTCGATACTCGAACCACGCCCTTGGCCAATTATGCGATCTACCTCACCGGCAGTGCCGACCCGACGTGGAGCAATGTCCGAGGCGTCAACACGCGCCAAGCTGTATCGAATTCATCGTCGATCTACACCGAGCATGCGGGCGGGTCGAACTACTTGAGTTCGATCCGTGCGGTTGGCGGCGTGATCGCCGGCGGCAGTACATCGTCCGGAAACGCTCCGGGATTCGACATGAACGGTGCGCCAGGATCGCGCAGGCGGATGAAATGGCAAACCGCTGCTGTGGATCGCTGGGGCCTTGAGGTCGACGGAATCGTTGAGAGTGGCTCAAATGCCGGCTCGGGCTGGGCGCTTCGCGCATACAGTGATGCGGGTGCGCTGCTCTATGAACCCCTTACCGCTAAGCGATCTACAGGGACGGTGGCGCTTCGGCCAGTTGCAACAGGTGCCCGCCCGGCAGCGAACGCAGCAGGTGTGGGCGCCATGCTGTATGACAGCACGCTGGGTAAGCCGATCTTTTCGGACGGGTCAGTATGGCGCGACGCGCTGGGTACCGCAGTCTAGGCAGATTGGCTTTGCCGTATGCCCGCGTCGAGCGAAGAGTAAGCCTGAGTTTTACTCTTCGCTCGACGATGCTCCGTGATACACCAGCACGCCAGCACCGCCGAGGTCGCAAAAAGTATTGGTCGGTTGTAGCCCCACGGCGAAAAAACTACATCCCAAAGGCCCTGTATCGACACGAGGATCACCAGCGCGGCGTATTGCCCTCGTGCTCGGATGGCTGCAGCGGAGAATAGGCAGATCAGCAAGGCTGGGAATCCGGCGGCCAAAATTCCACCAGCGGCCCACGATTCAAAGAACACTGAATGCAGCGACACCTGGCCCCCGTCCCGGATCCAGATCTTTCGGTACGAATCGGGGTTCGTCATTCCCAAGTCTTTGGCGATTTGGACTCCTGACGCTTCGGTGGCGCGGTCGATCTTGTTGAGGTTGCCCCATCCCATCAGCGGCTTCTCTGAGATGGCTGCGATTGAGAATGGCGGCTCGACCCGACCGGCGAGGAAGGCTGGTGCATCGGAAACCTGTTCTTGAGCAATGGTCCGAGATTGTACGTCAGCGCCGAAGGTGCCAGACGAAATAGCATTCGGCAGAAGTACAGCCAGAGCGTAGATGCCGACGAGTGCGACCCCAACCTTCGCCCATCTAGGCCGGCTTGACGAACCCTTCGCCATCAACAGGACCATAGAAATCAGGCAGACGAGTGCGTGAGACCGGAACCCCAGAGACATGCTGGTGACACCCAGGGCCGCGAGCAGTGTGGCCGACAGCCATGTTTTGCCTGCCGACACCGCCATGTAAATCAGAACTATCGTCACGGGTGTAGCGATCCCGTACTTCCATAGGTGTTCGAATGTGTCTGATGTATTGCTAGTGCCGATCAAGATGAAAAACAGGGTGTGGCCGGCAGCGGTCCAGGCGATCAATTGTCCTGCGTCTCGTTCGCCAGCCGTCAACTTCACCGCCGATGATGTGAACAGTGCCGCGGCGAGTAGCGATGCGACGGCTGTTACGGGAAGTGGCACCCCTTGAACGAAAGCGCTGACGGCGATCATGGATGCAGCCCCGATGGCCGCCCCAATGAGCGCCTTACTCCATCGAGGCCATCCATTCAGCGGCTTGATTGGGATCAGAAATATCCCAGGCACTGAAGCTGCGCAGAACGCGGAGCGAAACCACGGCATGGGCACTGCTGCGAGCAGGCCGAAGACTCGTCGGTAGTTGTCGTATGGCGTCGACTTGACTCGAGACGCTCGCCTGAATGACCACGGCATGACGATTGCACCGACTGCTGCGATGGCGGTTCCGATGAAGATCACGAGGATCGCGGTGTCCACTGTTTCAGGATCAAGCATCGACACGGTCCTGCGTTAGGTCAGCCATCGTTTCATTGTCCGGTGAGCTGGCCTGCCTGCCTATGGATCTTGGTTCGCGGATCGTACGACGAAGGTCCCTCCATTACTCGCGGCAACTAGAACAAAGCCCCCAACCTCATCGCGAGGTTGGGGGCTTTTCGTCGTCTCTAGGGGACTCTACGTACTGGCACCTCTAGCGAGGCGGGAGCAGGATTGCCGACGTTCCTAGGGGCGCATACTGCGGAAGGTATGAGAGTTTAGATCCGGGATCTGAGACATCCAGCAGAACCCAGCCCTCATACGTGCTTGACGCCTGAAATGGACTGCCGAAATCGTCCCTGCCTTCAAGGCAGTTGTATTCATTTGAGTCTGCACTCTTGGTGATGCCGGCAGGTGTGATCTCGGAGAAATCTCGCCCTGTTGTGCGCATGAATTTGTACTCATCATGGCTCGGGGTGGTTGAAACCTGCATCTTCACGGCGACGAACATGCCCTTGGGATCAGTGATCGGGCCGTAGCGTTTTGTGCACTTGGGGTCGTTCTCGATTTCAAGGAACGTGACGGTGCCCAACTTCTCGCCACCCGCTGCCGTCACGTCGACAGGCGTGCCGAAGCTCGACTGCAGTGGACCACTGGTTACTGGTTCGCCAGTTGCTACAGGGGCACCTCCCGAAGAGGAACTGCAGGCCGAAACCAATAGCGCTCCAGCAAGGATTGAGGCGGCAAGAATCTTCTTCATCAGCAATGCATACCAGACCGGTCGGACGAAATCTCCCTGGTCAGAGGATTTGGAATCACTTCGAAACGCTCCGATCAAATTGGGCAACTGTGGCACGTTTGTGGCACGAACGAGGGAATGAAAAAGCCTGACCAAGCATATTGCCTGGTCAGGCTATGTGCCCCCAGTAGGACTCGAACCTACGACCTGCGGATTAAAAGTCCGTAGCTCTACCAACTGAGCTATAGGGGCGCGGCGCAGAGTCTAACGGGACCGCAGAGTCCGTGAAAACACCACCCCCACCAGAAGGGCGATTCCGATGACGGCGATGGTCCCGCCCGTGCGATGCAGACCCGCGTCGTCGATGGTTCCGCGCATGGTCAGCTCGATGACGACGGCCGCAAGGTTGGCGCCGATGTACTGGATTGTTCGGTACAGACCGATCGCAGTTCCGACGTCGGCGGAGGTGGTCACCGAGTTGATCAGGTTCTGGTTTCCCATGTTGTTGAAGCCGTTGGGAATGCCCAGGATCGCCGCAATCAGCAGGAGTGCCACAAGGGGAGTCGAACTCGATTCGACAAAGGCGATCAGAATCCCGCCGACAGCCAACGCGGCGGTGCCGATCAGGAGGGTGATCCGTGCGCCGAATTTCCCGTACACCCTGGACGCGGACATGGTCGCGAAGATCCCGACCGCAGCGACGGGCAGCATGAAGAGCCCGGCGCTGATCGGTGACATTCCGCGGGCTACCTGTAGCCACTGGGGGAGTCCGAAGAAGATGCAGTAGAACGCTGTGTAAGTCAGCAGGGTCCGGCCGAGAGTCATGCTCAGTGCGCGGTTTCGGACGACGGCGCGGACGTCGATGAACGCCGAGGCCGTTCGACGTTCCCACCAGACGAACAGGAACGCGAAGAGGGCCGTCGACGGGACGAGGTACCACTTCGCGTGCTCGGCGAGAGAGAGGAGAAAGAGCATCGTCGATGTCGTCAGAGCCAGAAACAGGGTGATACCGAGTGGGTCGAGAGACTTGAACAACGCAGCGGCGCCGGCCCGGTCGGGCAGGGCGGAGTCGCTAGGGGCGGCGAAGAAGACCCATACGGCAGTGACGACGACAAGTGGGAGGTTCACCCACATGATCGATTGCCAACCGAGTGTGCCGACCAACAACCCGCCGAGAGTGGGCCCCAGCGCGACGACCGATTGAGCGCAAATGGTGAGTGTTGCTATAGCTGAACGGGTTTGAGTCCGGTGGCGGTCAGCGTATTCGCGGATGACGGTCATTGCGTTCGGATACTGTGTCGCCGTGCCGATTCCGAGCAGGATTCGTGCGGCGATCAGCCAGCCCAGCGACGGGGCGAGCGAGCCGAGGATCGATCCGGCAGCGATCAGGCCCAATCCGGCGAGGTAGACGCGTTTGGCGCCGAGGATCGATCCGAGTCGACCAGCCGCCGGCGCCGTGACCGCAGTCGCGATGTAGAGGGCCGAGATGACCCACGCTGTGCCTGAACTGGAACCGAAGTATGTGGCGATCGGGACGATTGCCACGGCAATCATCGACGAGTTCAGCGCTTGAAGAACGGTTCCGGAGCCGAGAGCAAGACTCAGTTTCAGTGGAACGGGAGTTTGGGGGGTCGGCGTTTCGACGACGGTGGTCACGAGTTCATCAGTGACTCCTCTGATATCGATGTCGATGCTGGGGACTCGCCCTGGCCTAGTCTGCGCAGGATTCGGCCGGCGATCAGAAGCAAGTCACGCTCGGCTTCGGTGCACTCGGCGTCGATGACCTCGGCCAGCCACTCTGTTCGTTTCGTTCGGTCTTCGTGAAGGGTCGATGTGCCGAGTTCGGTCATCGTGACCAAGACCGCGCGGCCGTCCGATGGATCCGCCCTTCGCGTCACCATGCCCTGTTCTTCGAGCGCGGCCACGGTCTTGGCGATTGATTGCGGTGTGACGCGCTCGAATTTTGCCAACTCTTTGGCGGTCGACGGACCTTGTCGGTCGAGGTGGCCGAGGGCCTGGATCTGGCTCGGCGTGAGCTTGTGGTCGTTGCGTTTGGTGCGTAGACGTCGGACGAAGGCACCCAGATCGTCCCAAAGTACGTCGATCTCGTCTCGAGCCTTGCTGCGACCCTCTCCAACATTCATTTAGACAGTCTAACTGTGTTGTTTCGATGCTGCCAGTACGGTTTCGACGGAAAAGGGGGAATAAACAATTGCACTAGTTGTTTAAAACCTTGGGACTGCTGTCCATCGGTCGGCGAAGCAGTTCCGTCTGCGAGGTCGAATTATCAGAATCTCGGGCACGAAAAAGCTCGGATGCGCACCCCCTGCGGCGCACCCGAGCGGCCAAAACCATACCACTTGGTGTCTTTTGGGCATAAAGTCGGTTCTTGTCCCCTGAACAGCCGATTGCGTCTAGTACTTTTGGCGGGTATGGCTCTAGTCCTTACGTAGGGTGTGTTGGAGGGGATATTGTGAAGTTTCGGGGGATGACAGGCGCCGATCACGGCGGCTCTGCGTACCAACTCTGCGAGAGGCACAACACCGTAAATGGCACGTCAACAAGAGCGTGCGCGGCGTACCCGCGCCGCCCTGGTCGAAGCGGCTGCAGTCGAATTCGCCAAGCGCGGCTATGCAGCTGCGTCGGTGAACACGATCCTCGAGGGCTCCCGCGCCACCAAAGGCGCCATGTATTTCCATTTCCAGTCCAAGGAAGAGTTGGCGCGAGCGGTTCTGACCTCGGCTATCGAAACCTTCACTGGAATTACTGATCGTTGGGCCAAGAGAACAGACCTCGATCCATTCGTCGCTTTGCACGGTCTCGTGCTCGACATTGCCGAGGTCTTCCGTGCCGAGGTGATCGTGCAGGCGGAATTCCGGCTGATCATCGAGCCCGAGTTCTACAAGGATGTGCAGTCCGGTGGTGGGCAGGTCTGGGGAAAGACCGCCTATGAGTTGGCATTGCGTGCCAAGGACGACGGTTTGCTCCGAGAAGACGCCGACCCGGACAAATTCACGCGTGTACTGGCAGCGAGCCTTGCCGGCCAGCGGTACATGGCAGACCTGATTGCCTCCAGTGGAGATCTGGGCGAGTGGTTCGAGGAGTCTCTCGAAGTAGTCCTCGAAGCCATGGCTACGCCGCAGTGGTTGGAGACGTTCCATCGTGACGGGTGGCCCCAAGTCGAGTTCCCTGACACTGAATAGTGCACTTTTCTGCCCGTGAGCAGGCGATTTGTGATTTCCGAATGCCGTGCCATAAGCTATCCAAGCTCCCAACGGAACGCCGTTGGGGTACTAGTTCGGAGAGATCCGGCGGGCCCCCTTCGTCTAGCGGCCTAGGACGCCGCCCTTTCAAGGCGGTAGCGCGGGTTCGAATCCCGTAGGGGGTACGTTTTGCGAAAGCGAAACGATGCAGTATGGTTTGACCCGCACGACACGCTTTGAGATGCACAAATGCCAGGCCAGGACAGTGGTTTGGGAGCGGCTCGAAGATGTAGTACGGTTTCACAGCAAGGAAAAAGCAAGGCCCTGTGGCGCAGTTGGTTAGCGCGCCGCCCTGTCACGGCGGAGGTCGCGGGTTCGAGTCCCGTCAGGGTCGCAAAGCTTTGTTCTCAATCAATCGGTTGAGAACAAAGCAATGCGATAGGCATTCGGTTCGGGTGCCGTCCGGCCAGGTAGCTCAGTTGGTACGAGCGTCCGCCTGAAAAGCGGAAGGTCGCCGGTTCGATCCCGGCCCTGGCCACCATAATTCTTATCGACAAGCTCCAATCTCATGTTCTTCGAACATAAGGTTGGAGCTTTTTCGTATTCGGATGTCAGTCGCCATAAACCGCTCGGCTCGATCATCTGAGTTATACGCATCCTTTGTCTCCGTGAATGATTCCGGTGACCGGGAACGTGCTGCGCGTCACTCCGTCAAGAACCTCACTATTAGCCGATTGCGGCCGATCCGTGGCTGCGTCTACTGAAAGTGAGGTGGAATCTCCGTGTCGCACTCGAGATCTTGGCGCATCGGGAAAGTCAGCCGGGTCGCCGTCGCATTGTTCGGCACCGGGGTTCTATTGGTGGGCTGCGCGAGCAACGGTGACGACAGCGGGACCGATACGACGACCGCGTCGGCGGACGTCGTGACCGGCATGGTCAACGAGCAGCCCGATCCGGGAACTGCGGTGGCCGGCGGGACCATGACGTACGGCGTACAGGTGCTCGTTCCCTCACTCGACCCGACGAAGACGGCCGCGCGCGGCGGTTCCGGCGGTGAGGCCTTCGCTGCTGTGTACGACGTCCTGATGAGTTACGACACTGCGAGCGGCGAGTTCGAGCCCAAGTTGGCTCAATCGCTCGAGACAGCTGACGACGGAGCCACCTGGACGCTGAAACTTCGCGACGGTGTGAAGTTCAGTGACGGCACCACCCTCGACGCCAACGCCGTGATCGCGAGCATCGATCGGTACAACGCGGGCAAGGGCAATGGCGCCGAACTGTGGCTGGCTTCGGTGGAATCGGCGCAGGCAAGCGGTCCGACGACAGTGGAATTCAAGCTGAAGACGCCGTGGATGCGTTTTCCGTCGATGCTCGCTCTCGGGCACGGGATGATCGTCGCCCCGAGTTCGCAGCAGGGCGACAAGTTCACCGCCGTCGGAGCCGGACCCTTCACCGAAGATGTCTTCACACCGAGCGTCGAGCGAATCTTCAAGGCCAACCCGTCCTACTACGGCGGCGCCCCCAAGCTGGACAAGTTGCGGATGGTTGCGCTCAACGGTCCGCAGGCCAATCTCGAATCATTGAACAGCGGTCAGCTCGATGTCGCCTACATTCGCGGCCTCACGTCGGCGATCAATTCCGCCAAGTCCGCTGGCTACCCCGGCTACATCGACGTGCTCAATGCCGGTAGTGCCGAGATTATCAACAACCGTGAGGGCCGACCGGGCTCGGATGTTCGCGTCCGTCAGGCTATCGGCTACGCGCTCGACACCACGTTGATCGATCAGCGAGTGGAAAACGGTGAGGGACTGCCGGGCTCGGAGTTGTTCGGTCCGACGTCTCAATGGCATGTAGACACACCGGGTATTGCCTACGACCCCGAAAAGTCGAAGGAACTTTTGAATCAGGCGAAGGCAGACGGGTACGACGGCAGCCTCGACTACGTCGTTCTCAGTGAGCCGAAGGACCACGCGATCGGCCTCGCCGTGCAGTCACTGTTGCAGGCCGTCGGGTTCGAGGTGAACTTGATCTTGGCCAACAACGCCGGCGACATCGTGCAGAACGTCTACGTCAAGCACGATTTCGACCTCGCGCACGCGGGCATCGGAATGTACGAGTCGATTCTCGATCTCGGATTGTTCTCCACGACCAACAGCACCTCGATGGCGAATACTGCTGGATATGCGAACCCGGCGATGGATCAGCTGATCGCAGATCTACAACAAGCCAAGGATAATTCGTCGACCCTGGCGATCATCGGCAAGATTCAGACGCTGTGGAACGAGACGGTTCCGTCGGCGCCGATCGGCGGGCTGACGTCGTTCTGGGCTTGGCAGAAGAACGTGCACGGTGTGGTTCCGACTGCAACCGGCATCATGCTGTTCGATCAGGCATGGATGGGCGCGAAGTAGCGTTCCAGCGCACACCGAGAGCCCCGTCCGACGCGAGTCGGGCGGGGCTCTTTCGTGTCTACGTCGGCTAGCGTTGCGCAACCCTTTCGATCAGGATGATTGTATTGAAATATGTTGTAGGTCAATATGATTCGACAAGCGTGATTTGACTTGCCCAGCGTGGCCCGCATAGATTGCATCCACCATCCAGAGTGGCTGAGAGACCTGGCTCGATGATGCCGCAGCAACCCGCTACCTAACCGCAGTGTGGGTGCTACCGCCAGGACCGATGGAGGACACATGACTGTATTTGCCGTGGGTATCGAACTGGACGGCGAGGGCACTCACCCCGCTGCCTGGCGCCGAAGCTCACACCGCCCGGACCAGCTGCTCACGGGCAAAGCCGTGCGCGATCGCGTCGCGGCTGCCGAGAATGCCGGCTTCACGTTCGCGACGTTCGACGATTCCATCCTCCCCCCGAGTGGTGACGTCGTCGGCCGCATCGATGCCGTCTCGAGGGCGTCGTACGTGGCGGCGACAACCAGCACGATCGGGCTGGTCCCCGTCGTCGGGACCACGTACGCCGAACCGTTTCATACGTCCTCGCAATTGGCGACGTTGGACTACTCCTCGCGTGGGCGTGGCGGCTGGCTTGCTGTTCCGGTCGAAGACGATGCCGCGGCGAGGGCGTGGGGGAGGGCTCCGGTAACAACGGAGTCGGCGCGTCAGCAAGAGCAGCGGGATTCGGTCACCGTTGTGACCGATCTCTGGGACTCGTGGGAGGACGACGCCGTCGTTCGTGACTATCTCAGTGGGCGTTTCCTCGAACGTGATCGTCTGCATTACGTCAATTTCGAGGGCGACACGTTCTCGGTGAAGGGGCCGGCAATCGTTCCGCGGCCGCCTCAAGGCCAGTTGGTGGTGTTCGGCCGCTACGGCGAAATCGATCCACGCCAGCCGGATGTTGTTCTCGTTTCCGGTGATTCGGTGGAGACCATTGCACAGTCGGCTGCCAAGGCGCGCGATGAGGGCGCGTCATTGGTGGTCGCCGAGGTCGATGTGGCATTCGATACGCCGAATCTGTCTGCGGCGCAGCGGAGGACCGAGCTGAACTCGTACGGGAATGCCGTCGTCACCGGCCGACTGCTCCTGGCTGCAGATCCGGGGGAAGCGGCCGTGGTTCTGAAGGAATTGGCCGGACACCTCGACGGTGTTCATTTTCACCCTCTCGTGATCGACGAGGACCTTCCGGTGCTGGCCAAATTCGTGCTTCCGGCGCTGTCCAAGGCCGGGTTGACGCGACGCCCGGTTCCGGGATCGACTCTGAGGGGCAACCTCGGCCTGCAGCGGCCCGCAAATCGATTCGTCCACTCCTCCTGACTTGACTTCGCGCTAAGGACATTTCGGCTATGACTGCATCACGCTCCGCCGTACCTCGACCCGACGCTCACGTTCACTTCGGCGTCTTCTTCCAGGGGGTCAACCACACCACCATCTGGTCCGATTCCTCGAGCGGATCCCAGATCGACTTCGAGACGTTTCGGCGCTTGGTACTCACCGCCGAGCGAGGTCTGTTCGACGCCTTCTTCCTCGGTGAGGGCCTTCGCCTTCGCGAGCAGAACGGCAAGATTCTCGATCTGGATATCGCCGGCCGCCCCGACGCCATTGCGCAGTTGGCCGCCCTCGCCGGTATCACCGACAAGATCGGGCTGGTCGCGACACAGAACACCACGTACAACGAACCGGCCGACCTCGCCCGTCGACTCTCCGGCCTCGATCTACTTTCCGACGGACGGGCCGGCTGGAACGCGGTCACCACCGACAACGCTTGGACGGGAGAGAATTTCCGTCGCGGTGGTTTCCTCGACCACGCCCTGCGTTACGAGCGTGCCGGGCAGTTCATCGAAACTGCACGGGCACTGTGGGATTCGTGGGCCGACGACGCGATCTCGGACTCTCGCACGTCCGAGAACTGGTCGACTCCGGGAGCCGTGAGCGACGTACGCCGCCAGACTTCGCAGTTCGACATCTCCGTGACGCCGACGCTTCCCCGCAGCAGACAGGGACATCCGGTCATCTTTCAAGCGGGCGATTCGCCGACTGGACGCGATTTCGCGGCGACGCACGCCGACGTCATCTTCTCGCGACACGGGACGCATTTCGACGGCGCACTCGACTTCGCCGACGACATTCGGGCTCGGTTGCGTAGCGTCGGGCGACCGGAGGACGACGTCAAGATCCTGCCCAGCACGCAGATCGTGTTGGCGGAGAACGAGTCCGAGGTCGAAGAGAAGGCGCGGTGGGTCCTCGAAGGTCAGTTCACCGGCCAAACCGCACTGTCCCTCGTCGGATTGGTGTGGGGGAAGGACCTTTCCGACCGAGACCCGGACGGTCCATTACCGGAGGAAGATCCGGTTGCCCGCCCGGTGTCCGAGACGCGCGGTTCCGCACGAGACGGCAACGACCCCATTGCGATCGCACGTGAATGGCGGGCTCTCGCCGAGGCAAAGAATCTGTCCCTACGTCAGGTCGCCATCGAGACCTCGCAGCGTTCGGGTTTTGCGGGCACTCCGGGGCAGGTCGCAGATCAGTTGGTCCATTGGGTGCGCAACGGAGCTTCGGACGGCTTCAACATCTCGCCGTACCTGGTGCCGACCGGCCTCGACGAGATCGTGGACTGGTTGATCCCGGAACTGCAGGAGCGTGGGGCGTACCGCACCGAGTACTCCACGTCGACGCTGCGAGAGCACTTGGGGTTGCGACCGCCGCTCACGCGTCGGGCCGCGTCTGAAGCTGCGGGGTAACGGGTCCTGTCCCACACGGTCACAGCGGCGGCCGAATCCACCAAGCTCGATTCGGCCGTCCGCTGGGAGATCATCGTCTGCGTAGCCGCGGGGTTCACCACTCTTCTCGATTCGGCGGTGCTCGGAATCGGGGTTCCGTCGATCCGGGCGTCGCTGGGCGCGTCGACCTCCGAGGTGCAGTGGATCCTTGCGAGCTATTCGCTGACTTTCGGCTTGGCCCTTGTGCCGGCGGGCCGACTCGGTGACGTCGTCGGGCGTCGACGCTTGTTCTTGGCGGGGCTGAGCATTTTCGCTGTGATGGGAATCCTCGGGGCATGTGCGTCGGATCCGTCGATGATCGTGTTGGCTCGTCTTGGGCAAGGGATCGGCTCAGGCACCATCAGTTCGCAGGTGCTCGGCATCATCACCGACCGGGTGTCCGGAAAGGCTCGGGCGAAGGCGTTGGGCGCGTACAGCACCGCGGGTGGTCTGGCCGGCGTTTCCGGACCGATCCTCGGTGGCGTTCTGCTGAAGTATTCTGACGCCGACTTCGGATGGCGGTTGCTTCTCGTTCTCAACGTGCCGTTTGCTCTGATCACACTGATTCTGGCGTTTCGCTTTCTGCGCCGTGATCGAACTACCCGATCGGGCACATCGATCGATCCGGTTGGGCTGTGTCTGCTGGCGACTACGACCGGGCTCCTGTTGTGGCCCATCGTGACCCGAACCAGTGTCACTGTGGCTGCGGCTTTCCTGATCGGTGCGTTCGGCGCTGCCGTTGCCTTCTGGTTCTGGGAACGTCGGTACGCCGAGCGCGGCGGGACGCCGGTACTGCTTCCGTCGTTGATCGCCTCGAGGGGCTTCCGGTTGGGTACAACGGTTGCACTCTTCTGGTTCGGATCCATCCTCGCCGTCAACGCGGTGCTCAGCCTCTATCTGATCGAGGGTTTGGGCTTCGCCCCGCTGAGTGCGGCGTTGATCATGACCGGTAGCTCACTCGCGATGGCATTGACGTCGGCTTTCGGATGGCGGCTGGTTGCCAGGTTCGGCCGAAGTGCGGTGGTTTTTGCCATCGTCGGCGAGATCCTTGTCATCCTCGGCTACATCGCAGCGGTCAATCTGATTCCGCGGGAACATCTGATCCCGGTGCTGGTGGTCCTGGCGGTGTTGTCGGGAGTTGCCAGCGGTTTGGTCGACGCGCCCAATCGGGTGCTGACTCTCGAATATGCACCGCCGGGCGCGAACGGTGTTGCGGCGGGTTTCCTTCAACTGTCTCAGCGCCTGTCAGCGACCATCTCGCTGGCCGCGGTATCGGGGTTGTATCTCGGTGTGCTCGGATCGTCGCCCGACGGATACGGACGTGCGTTCGGGATCGCGCTTGCCGTCTGCGTGGTCATGTTGACGCTCTCGTTGGCGGGAGCGGTGGCAGACCGACGCCGGCGAAGGACGTGACCTGGTATTTCGTGGGTCTACATGGACCTCGGGAGGCCGAGCCCGTGTGACTCATGGGACTTGTGTTACCCATGGGTTAGGAGTCGTGGGACGATACTTGTGTGGTGACCGGTCGCAGTGAAGACAAGCCCAACGGTCGCGGGAGTGGAGAGCCAGTTAACTCACCCCGTGGAGCGTCGGACAAACGTGACCGCACATCGACACCCTTCCGCGCTCGAACGGCGATGTGGACGAATCGGCCACTGTTCGATTTCCATATGATCGTCGGTCTGGTCGTGCTGATCGTCGCGTTCGGACTGCTGATGGTGCTGTCGTCTTCGGGCGTCGAATCCTATGTTCTGTCCGGGACGTCCTACGCCCGCTTCTGGCCGCAGTGCATGTTCGCAGCGATCGGTTTGGTGATGTTCGTGGCAGTCGTGCGGTTGCCGACCGAAACGATGCGTAGAGCGTCCCCGTGGCTGCTGATCCTGTGTCTTGTTCTGCTTGTCCTGGTGCTGATTCCAGGTATCGGCTCGGAACAAATGGGTGCTCGCAGCTGGTTCGTGATCGCGGGCATTTCCTTCCAGCCGTCGGAGCTGGCCAAACTTGCTCTGGCGATCTGGTCCGCAGCGACGGTTGCGTCGTTCATGAAGGCGCGGATGGACGTCAACCGCGCGCTGCCGGTGATCGGCGGTACGACGCTGCTGGTTCTGGTTCTGGTGGTGTTGGAGAAGGACCTCGGAACCACCATCACCATCGGCATCATCTTCATGTCGGTGCTGTGGTTCGGGCTGTTCCGGATGAAGACGTTCATCAGCCTCACGCTCGGTTCCGCAGTCGCATTTCTCGTGCTCGGGCTTACTGCTGGTTACCGCTCGGATCGCATCAAGGCTTTCCTCAATCCTGATCTCGACCCGCAAGGCTTGAACTTCCAGAGCACTCAGGCCAAGTACGCATTGGCTAACGGCGGCATCTTCGGTCGCGGTCTGGGGCAGTCCGACGCCAAATGGAGCTATCTCCCGCAGGCGCACAACGACTTCATTTTTGCCGTGATCGGTGAAGAGTTGGGTCTGGTCGGCGCGCTGATCGTCGTCGCTCTCTTTGCCGCGGTTCTGATCGTCGGGCTGCGGATCGCGAAACGGTCCACTGATCCGTTCCTCAAAGTCATGACAGCGACGGCAACGACGTTGATCGTCGTGCAGGCGTTCATCAACATCGCCTACGTCGTCGGCCTGATTCCGGTGACCGGTCTGCAACTACCGCTCATCTCGGCGGGCGGAACGTCGATGATCACCACCCTGCTGATGTTCGGGCTCATCGCGCACGCAGCCTTCCGTGAGCCCGAGGCTGTCGCCTCGGCCGAGAGCAGCGGTCGCGGCTGGATTCCTCTGGTCTTCGGCAAGCCTCGGTTCGGCATTGCCAAGAAGCCACAGACCGATCGACGGAGGCCGCCAGCTCGCCGCGCCCAGCCTGCTCCAACTGGGCAACGCCGACCGGAACGACGGGCACCACAACCCGACAGACGCCGGGCTCCAGCTCCGGGCCGACGCGCACCCTCTCGCGACTGGTCGGAAGATCCACGTAGACGCGGCCGATCCGATCGGCCGCGGCGCGCTTCCTGATCTGGGCCAGTTCCACTGGCGGGCAGTTCGGAAGCGGGCAGTCATGCACCCGACAATTGCGTTGGGCGGCTACATTGGGAGTCGGCAAAACGACGTCTAATAAGGGTTGTGGACATGGCAGGTGGCGACAAGGCAGACCAGTCGGTGGTCGAACGTAGCTCGGTGACCGGACGTCGTACGACGCCGTCGCAGCGAGCGCGTTTTCGCCGGATTGTCGACGCCGCAATGGAATCCGCCTCCGAAGGCGGCTACGACGCGGTGCAGATGCGATCGGTGGCCGATCGCGCCGGCGTCGCGATCGGCACTGTTTACCGGTATTTCCCGTCCAAGAACCACATGCTTGTCGTCGCATTGTTGTGGATGTTCGAGGGTTTGCGTGACAGATTCCAAGACTTTGTAATCCCGGGCGAGACTCCGTCGGACCGGATTCTGTTTGTGCTGCGCAAGAATACGGAGGTCCTCGAGACCGATCACCTCCGTTACGAAGCGTTGGTTCGGGCGTACATGTTCGCGGACGCGTCGGCGACCCCGGAACTCAACGCGCTCGGTGGGGTCGTGACCGAGATGTTCGCGAAGGCGATCGGTGTCGAGGAAGTCTCGCAGCAGCAGTTGGACGCGGTGAAGGTGATCGACGACGTCTGGATGTCGAGTCTCGTCTCGTGGGTTGCGGGCCGGATGACGACGGACGAGGTGATGGCGCACCTGGAACTTGCCGTGCGACTGGTCTTTCGCAAGTTGGGCGGATAGCGCTCAGACGGTGTAGCCACCGTCGACGTTGAGCTTCTGACCGCTGATGAATCCGGCCGCGTCGCTTGCGAGGAAACATACTGCTTCGGCGATGTCGGCAGCTGATCCGAAGCGCTTCAACGGGATTCGGCTCATCGTCACGTCGAGCGCGCCTTGGTCGAGTTCGGCGGAGCTGATCAGGCGCTCCGCCATTCCGTCCGTCAACATGCCTGGTCCTACAGCGTTGAACCGGACGCCGTAGCGTCCTTCCTCTGCGGCGAATCCGCGAACAAGTTGTTCGACAGCCCCTTTGGTGCCAGCGGAGAGTCCGTCGCGCACGGGAAAGCGATCCGTTGCCGCGGTTGTCACCGCCACCACCGAACCCGAGGATGCACGCAGCGCAGGCAGGGCGGTGTGGACGAGGGTGAAGAACGCCGCGGCCTCCTGGTTGAGTTGTTCGGTGAAGAACGCCGGCGTCACACGTGAGAGGTGCGTCATCGGGACGTGCGGTCCCGCAGCGTGGACGAGGGTCGTCAATGCGCCCAGATCACTGACCGCATCGTTGACGGCGGCGCTGATCGACAACTCGTCGGTCAAGTCGAGCGAGTACGAGTGGGCGCGCACACCATGCGCTCGAATCTGCTCGCTCAGTTGCTCGGCAGCGCCCTTGTTGTTTCGGTAGGTGAAGGCGACGTCGTGTCCGCGTTCGGCGAGGGTCAGGGCGATCGCCGACCCGATTCCACCGGTTCCGCCGCTGACAAAAGCGGTGCGTACTGCGCTCACAATGCCTCCAGGTGTCTGCCGATTCCAAACCTAACAAATGCTTGGTTGGGGTGCCAATCGGAATATATCAGTGCGCGAAGGACAGGCTCAGATTGCTATCGCAACCGGACTGATCGTCCTAATCTGTTGCCATGTCCGGAGACAGTGTGCAGTTGACCGACGGGGCGCCCGGTGGGGAATCGGAACCTCATGCACCGAGTTTGAACAATCGCCTGAACTGGCTGCGTGCAGGTGTTCTGGGTGCAAACGACGGAATCGTCTCGACCGCAGGCCTCGTGGTCGGTGTTGCGGCAGCCACAACCGAGCGCTCAGCAATCTTCACAGCGGGTTTTGCTGGTCTGGTTGCCGGCGCTGTGTCCATGGCGCTGGGTGAGTACGTCTCGGTCAGCGCTCAGCGAGACACCGAACGCGCACTCCTGCAGAAGGAGAAGAAGGAACTCCTCGAGACCCCGGAGGCTGAACTTCAGGAACTGACCGAGATCTACGAGAACAAGGGATTGAGTCCGGAGACGGCCCGCCGCGTCGCCGAAGAATTAACCGAGCACGACGCCTTCGCGGCGCACGTAGAAGTCGAATTGGGCATCGATCCAGACGATCTCACCAATCCTTGGCATGCAGCGATTTCGTCGGCAATCTCGTTCACGATCGGCGCGGCGATCCCGTTGGTCGCAATTCTGGTGCCGCCGACAGGCATCCGCGTCCCTATCGCATTTTTCGCGGTGCTGATCGCACTTGCGCTGACCGGGACGATCAGCGCGACGCTCGGCGGAGCTCGCAAGACCAGAGCGGTGCTACGCGTGGTGATCGGTGGCGCGCTGGCGATGGCCGTGACGTACGGAGTAGGTCAGTTGGTGGGCACGGGTCTCGCCTGACCCCTGCTGTGCGCCTTTATTAACCGCGGGGGGTTAATAAAGGCGCACAGCAATTCAGGCGCGACAGATCATGACCGGCCCTGGCGCATGGTGCAGCAGATTCTGGCTGGTGGAGCCCATCACGGCGCCCGCCATCGCACTGCGGCCGTGACTTCCGACAACTATCAACTGTGCGTCGTCGGCGTATTTGAGCATGACGGGAGCAGCGGCACCGGGTTCACTGATGCGGGTGACCGGCACGTCCGGGTACTGGTCGGCCATACCGGCTAGATTTTCCGCCAGTAGCGCCGATTCCTCCTGCTCGACAGCCTCCCAGTCGATCAGGATTCCCGCTCCGCCTTCGCGGAAGGTGGACGAACCCTGCCAGGTGTGGACCGCGATGAGCGGCGCGTCGAACTGATCGGCATATCGAAACGCGTACTCGACGGCCTTCTTGCTCAACGCGCTTCCGTCGACTCCGACGATGACGGGACGCTGATCCGGACCGGGATTCTCCGCCGAACCACGCCACACGGTGACCGGACAGGTTGCATGATTGGCCACCTTCAGTGCGGTCGATCCGAGCAGCCGTGAGCGCAGTGCACCCGATCCGGTCGACCCCATCACGATCAGGCGTGCGGTACCCGAGGATTCGAGGATATGCGTCGACGCCGGCCCTGGCGCGATCTCGGATTCGATGGTCAGTCCGGGGAATTCGGCCGAAATCACCGTGGCGGCGGCCTCGACGATCGCTTCGCCGTCTTCGCGGATCTGGCTGAGGAACTGTGACTGCAACATCACCGCAGCGGGACTGTAGATCGGGCCCTCTTGCGGCAGGGCGTGCGCCAGAATCAGCCGTGAGTTCACCGCGTTCGCGACGGAGGCCGCCCACCGGGCCGCCGCCGTCGAGGCCTCGGATCCGTCGATACCGGCGACGATATCCTGGTGTCCTGCAAGTGTGTTCATGTCTACTCCCTCTGAAATGATCGAGATCGGTCGACTGGTTACAGCGACGTCACCAGAGTGACGATGCTGACTTCACGGCTTCCTTCCACGTCTTGCGTAGCAGGGTCGATTGCCCGTCGGCTATTTCCAGTTCTCGTCGGTAGGCCATGCCCAATCCGAAACTGGTGAGCGAGGTATGCTCCTGCTCGGCTGCCATTGCAAGTAGATGATGTTGGGCGACAACGGAATCCTGGTGCTCGCCGAGAACATCCTGGAAGTGGCTGAAATGCTTCAGTGCACGCTTCGCTCGGCTCTTCGACACGGGTTCCATGACCTCGATCGCGTACTTCATCCGCTTGGCTCCCTTGCGGGCGCGGTGCATTCGCTCGTCACGCTCGGTGCGGCTATCGGCATCGAAGACGTGATCGACCCGCTTACCGACCTTGTGTGCCAGGTGCCGCAGGGTATGGGCCAACTCTCGTGCCGATGCCTTCTTTCCGACGCGGTGGGTGGCGGTGTCGAATTCGAGGTCGCCGACGTACTCGTCGAGGCGATCGAGCAGCGTGGTGTATCGCTCGGAATCGAGCGCCTCGAGGGCTGTTTCCTGGGCGGTTTCACCACGTGCAGAGAAGAACTCGTCGATTCGAGCTCGCACAGCTTCTCGCTCGGGCATCTCGTCGATTTCGCCGAGGCGTTCCACAAGACGCTCCCACTGGACCTCGACGTCGCGGGCGTCACCGAACTTTCCACCGATCCACCGCAGATCCGTGATGAGATCGTCGGTCTTGGGGGAGTGGCCGGCGTACGACTGCAGAGCGCTGCGGATGCGACGTGCCGCAACCCGGAAGTCGTGAACGGCTTCGTCGTCGGCCCGACGCGTGCCGAGATCCGCGGCGACCAGTGCGCGCAATTGTTCGATGAGGTAATTACGCAACAGAATCCGCGGATTCGACGCCTTGCCCGAGGTGACCTCGTGACCGGCGTACGGTGTGACCGACGTGCCCAGTGCTCGTTTGAGTTTGGACGGACTCGCAGAGCGCTCCAGCCCGGCGTCCAGTAGAACCGACTCGATTGCATCGGCCAGCTCTTGCCCGCCTGCGCCTTGTTCGACCTCGACTTCCTGCCACGTCGACTCTCCGGAACCGTCTGCCTTGCAGGCGATGACGGTGTCGGAGACCACTTCGGCAAGCAGCACACCGTTTTCGCCGTTGAGCCTGGTGCGCTCCCGATCGGTGATGATCAGGGCGACCGGCACCAGATCGTGACCGCGAATGATCGCCCGGATCAGACTCGACAGCGGCGAGGGCACATCGGTGCTCTCGTCCGGGGGAAGTTGGATTTCGGTTCGAGCGTCCTGGCCTGCGGGAAGTTTCATGTGCCACCCCGCGTCGTCGCCACCCTCACGCTTGCGCAGCGTGATCTTCTCGGCCAGCAACCGGTAGTCCGCGGTGTCGAAGTAGGTGGCAGAGAGCTGTATCGAGTCGTGGACCGGTTCGCCGACAACACCGGGAAGTCCGCCCAAGGCGGGAACTTCCTGCTCGGCCGGCGCCTCGTACTTGCGCTCGATCTCCCGTACGGCTTCGGGTACGACGGCGGTCTTGCTCATCTGGTCTCCTCTTGCGGTGCGGTCTGCGCTTCCATCCTCCCGGTATCGGAGGCGCAGTGGAAGGGTCCGGGGTCCCTACGGCGAGTCGCCACTGCCTGATTCGTCCGGCCAGGACAGGGTCCGCCGACTTTCGAACCGTTGCAGCCGGCCGGTCGTGGGATCCTCGAACTCGAGAACCTTCGAAAGCAGGCGCAGCGGGTTCGAATAATCCTCTGCGGCAACGTCGTAGAAGTCGGGATAGAAGTTGTCGCCGTGGATCGGTAGCCCGAGCGAGGTCATGTGCAGGCGAAGTTGATGGGTCTTGCCGGTATGGGGAATCAACCGGTACCGCGCGAAGCCGTCTCGCGTTTCGATCAGTTCGATCCGCGACTCGCTGTTGGGTTCGCCCTCGATCTCCGCGGCCTTGAGCACGCCGCGTTCTTTCACGATGCGACTGCGCACGACCACGGGAGTGCTCACCTGCGCGTCGTAACGCGCGATGGCCTCGTATTCCTTGGCGACGCGGCGCTCGGCGAACATGGTCTGATAGCCGCGCCGGGCCGACTGATGCACGGTGAACAGCAGCAGTCCCGCCGTGACGCGGTCGAGGCGATGCGCTGGACTCAACTCCGGCAAATCGAGATCTCGACGCAACCGCACCAAGGCCGATTCGGCGATGTATCGCCCGCGGGGCGTGCTCGCGAGAAAGTGCGGCTTGTCCACGACCAGGATGTTTTCGTCCCGATAAAGGATGTCGATCTCGAACGGCACCCGCGTTTCGACGGGAGGGTCGCGGTACAGGTAGACGAACCGCCGGGGAGCAAAAGCGCTCGTCTCGGTGATTCCGACACCCTTCTCGTCGACGACCTCCCCGGCTGCGACCTTCTCCCGCAATCGGACGGCGTCCTGGGGGAACCGTTCGAGCAGGTAGTCGAGCGTCGTCGTCCACATGCCGTCGTCTGGCTGACGGATGCGACTGGGGTTCAGGCCGTCGCGGACGGGAAGCGGTGATCGTGACACATCTTCAAAGCTAGCCGTCCGGTCGGCATTCAGACCTATTGACGACATATGGGACGGAAGTTACTATCCGGTAAGTTCGTGACACCGGTCACTGTCGTGGGGGCAGGGCTGGGTCATCACAACAGAAAATTGGGGTTTTCGTGAGGACACGACTTCTACGTCGAAGGTCGACAACGATTGCGGTGGGGCTGTGCGTCGTGGGATTGACGGTGCCGAGCGCCGTCGCTTCTGCGGATCCGACGGGAGGGTCGGACGGGCAGGCCTGGCTCGCGGCAACGGAGGCGACGCCGCAGTATCCGGGGGTCTCCATCGAGTGGGACGTGCCCATCACGATGAGTGACGGCACAGTTCTGCAAGCGAATGTGTACCGACCGGCGGATGCATCCGGGCGGGCCGTGGAATCGAAGACGCCTTCGGTCCTCAACATCACGCCGTACACGAAACTGCTGGACACACTGGTGGATTCAGCTCTGTCGATCCCGCAGGTCGGTGAGACGCTGATGGACGTTGCGAACTCGCTCGACCTCGCGGCGCCGTTCGACGGCGTGTCGGAGTTGACGGGCGTCATCGCCGGCGGAGGCGCCAGGGTTCTCGGCGTCAACCGTGATCTGGTCCAGAACGGATACACGCAGGTAGTGGTCGACGCACGTGGAACCGGCTTCTCCCAAGGTAATTGGGACGTGCTCGGTAAGCGCGAGCAACAGGATTCGGTCGAGGTCATCGACTGGATGAGCAAGCAGGGGTGGTCCGACGGGAAAGTAGGGATGGCGGGCATCTCGTACTCCGCGATCAACTCGGTGCAGGCGGCGAGCAACAATCCATCTGCACTGAAGGCGATCTTCCCGGTCGAACCTGGCAACGATCTGCTGCGCGACATCGTCGGAACCGGTGGCGGCCTCGGAGTCGGGTTCATGCCGTTGTGGTTGACCGCGGTCAACGGGCTCAAACTCATCCCGAACGTTCAGGACATCCTGCAAGGAAACTTCGATCCCCTGTGGTTGGCGAGCCGCCTCGAGGATCCCGGTACGCTGATTCCCGAACTGGTGCAAGCGATGACGGCTCAGAGAATCGAGGACGTGTCACCGTCGACTCTGCAAGTCGCGCAAGACGGGCAGTTCTATCAGGACCGAGCCGCTGACGTCGGCAACATCGCCGTTCCGACGATGGTCTACGGCGGTTGGCACGACATCTTCGCCAACAGTGAGCCGCGGATCTACAACGGAATCGATCTGCCGCCCGGGCAGAAGCAGTTGATCATGGGGAACGGCTATCACGTCACTCCCGGTGGAGGATTCGGCAAGGACGGTGCGCCGCCGCGCCTCGACGTGCTCGAACGTGCGTGGTTCGACAAGTGGCTCAAGGGCATCGACAACGGAATCGATCGTTACGGTCCGGTGACGATGTTCCAGCAAGGCGGCGGATGGATCACGGACGATCAGTTCCCGCGAGCCGGTGCGAGCTACGAACGTATGTATCTGAACTCTGCGCCCAGCGGTACTGCCGCCCACGCAGCGCACGACGGTTCGCTGACGAATGACCCGCCCAGTGCCGCAGCGCGATTGACAGTCGCACCAGGACTGCGAGGCTTCTGCTCCGGTGACGGAACTCAGGGAACTGCCGGGATCTCCGTGGTGCTCGGTGCGACGTGTTCCAAGGATTCCCGATTCCAGGAAGCGGAGGGCCTGACGTTCACCGGTGAGGCAGTGACGGAGCCGACCTCACTCTCGGGCCCGATCAACGTCCATCTCGAGACAGTCTTGGACGCGACGGACGGATTCTGGGCAGCGACGGTCAACGACGTAGCACCGGACGGAACATCGACACCGATCACGAACGGCGCTCTGACTGCGTCGCTGCGGGCAGTCGACGATTCGAAGAGCACTCGCTCGGCCAACGGTGACTACAGTGAACCGCACCACTATCTGACGATCGACACGCGTCAGCCGGTGGTTCCCGGTGAGGTCACCACCGTCGACATCAACATGCTCCCGACGGACGCAGTGCTGCAACCGGGGCACCGGCTCCGCGTCGACGTCTACGCTGCCAGCGTGCCGCGATACCTGGCGCTCGGCCCGATGCTCGCCGACAGCCAACTCAAACCGCAGCACATCGAGTTGGCTGCAGACCGGCCGAGCTTCGTCAACGTTCCGTTCGTCGGGGGCCGCTGACTCGGATTGGATCGGCGGCGTGAGAACCTGCGGGCTCGCGGACGTTCTGAGAAGATCGTCCGATGACAGAATCCCGACTCTCCGCCGCCGTCCACGATCGTCTGGACGGACTTCTGGATCCGGTGGACGAGCGGCTCGCGGCGCAGTACCCGGGAAACCGTGACGAGATCCAACCCGTGCACACGATTTACGTCAGTGCTGCGGATGCAACCGTCGACACCCCTCGACTCTGGGGTGAGCAGGCGATCGCGCTTCTCGATTCCCATGCTCATGTGTTCGCCGATCTCGACACGGAGAATGCGCTCGCTGATGTGCGAGTTCAACTCGGCCGCAAGCCGGTCCAAGACTTTCGGATCGATTTCGAGGACGGGTACGGACGCCGCAGCGACGAAGAAGAAGACGATGCAGCGACGTCGGCCGGACAGACGCTTGCCGCGCTCAGCGCTGATCCTGCCGGGCCGAACTGGAGTGGCATCAGGTTCAAGGGGTTGCCGGCCGGTGAGCGTCGGCGCTCGATCAGGACGCTCGAGCTTGTGCTCGACGCGGCCGGCGGAGTGCCGGACGGATTTGTCTTCACCGTTCCCAAACTGCGCGCGGTGGAGCAGGTCACGGCGACGGTGTTGCTCTGCGAAGAGCTGGAGAAGGCGCACGGACTCGAGCTCGGTTCGCTTCGGTTCGAGTTGCAGATCGAGAGCCCGCAGGCGGTCATCGCGGCCGACGGAACGGTGGCAGTTGCTCAGGCGATCCATCGCGGTGCCGGTCGTCTGACCGGTTTGCATTACGGCACTTACGATTACAGTGCAGCTTGCGGAATTGCATCGCGTCATCAGTCGCTCGAACATCCGGTGGCAGACCACGCAAAGGCTGTCATGTTGGCTGCTGCCGCGCAGACCGGTGTCTGGGTGTGCGACGGGTCGACTCAGGTCGCGCCTGTCGGGAGCGCCACGGCGATCCGCGACGCGATCACTCGGCACCATCGCCTCGTCACGCGGTCCCTGGAACGCGGTTACTACCAGGGGTGGGACATGCACCCCGGGCATCTGGTCACCCGCTGGCTCGCCACGTTCGGCTTCTATCGCAACGCGCTCGGCGCCGCTGCCCCGCGCATCCAGTCGTACTTGGGGCGCCAAGGTGGCGACGTGATGGACGAACCTGCAACCGCCCAGGCGCTCGCAGCGGTGGTACTGCGCGGGCTCGACGCGGGGGCTTATCCGGAATCCGAAGTTCTCCGACTCGCCCCGAGCGCCGACACCAACGCACTCCGTCACCTCGTAGGACGCACCACACCGATCACAGGAGAACACTGACCGATGAGCACCACCGAATTCACCTTGCTGCCCGATCTCGCACTGCGCACCCTCGGCGGAGCCGTCATCTGGGCGAACGACGAGGCGTTTGCCGAGCGTGAGGCCCTGATCCGCCCAGGCAAGGCCGGGTACCAGCCGGCGACGTTCGGTCACAAGGGGCAGGTGTACGACGGTTGGGAGACGCGTCGCCGCCGGGTGGCAGGCCATGACGAGGCGATCGTTCGACTCGGTGTTCCCGGAGTGGTGCGAGGCGTCGTGGTCGACACCGCGTGGTTCAAGGGCAATTACCCGCCCGAGATCTCGGTGGAAGCAATCTCGGTCGACGGGTATCCGGATCCCGCCGACCTGGCCGGATCCGGCGAGTGGACAACCATCGTCGAGCGCTCGACCGTGCACGGTGACTCGGAGAATCCGTTCTCGGTGGCGTCGGAGGAGCGGTGGACGCACGTCAAGCTGACCATTTACCCGGACGGCGGCGTGGCGAGATTCCGTGTTCACGGCGAAGCGCGGCCGGACCCGCGTTTCCTCGATGCCGGGCCGTTGGACCTCGCAGCACTCGAAAACGGTGGCCGCGTGACCGATTGCTCCAACATGTTCTACAGCTCACCGCAGAACATCCTGTTTCCCGGACGCGCTGCTTCGATGGGTGACGGGTGGGAGACCGCCAGGCGCCGCGACAACGGAAACGACTGGGTGCAAGTACAACTCGCGGGTGAAGGCGTGCTGAGTTTCGTCGAGATCGACACCTCGTACTTCCTCGGAAACAGTCCAGGTGAGGGTGCTCTGACCGGGCGGACGTCGGAGGGGGAGTGGATCGAACTGTTGCCGCGCACGACGCTGCGTCCGGATACGCGCCATCGCTTTCCGATCGATTCCGAAGTCCAGGTCGCCGATGTTCGTCTGGACATCTTCCCGGACGGTGGCCTGGCGCGGCTGAGAGTCTTCGGCGTACTCACCGACGCTGCTCGCGCTGTGATCTCCGGGCGCTGACGGTAAAGTTGTTGGCATGAGCGACTATCCGCGCGACGACTATCCCCGGGACATGGTGGGGTACGGCCCTCATCCGCCGCATCCGCACTGGCCCGGCGACGCGCGGATAGCGGTTCAGTTCGTGCTCAACTACGAAGAGGGAGCCGAGAACAACGTCCTGGACGGGGACGCGGCTTCGGAAACATTTCTGTCGGAAATGACTCCGGCAGAGGCATTTCCGAATCGACACATGAGCATGGAATCGCTGTACGAGTACGGCTCCCGGGCCGGGTTGTGGCGTGTACTGCGAACCTTCGAGCGGCGAAACCTGCCTCTCACAGTCTTTGCGGTGGCGCGGGCGATGCAGCGTAACCCCGAAGCAGTCAGTGCTTTTCAGGAGTTGGGCCACGAGATCGCGTGCCACGGATTACGTTGGAAGTCTTACCAATCCGTGGACATCGAGCGCGAACGCGCAGACATGGCCGAGGCAGTGCAGATTCTGCGAGATCTGACGGGTTCGGCGCCCCTCGGTTGGTACACCGGGCGCGATTCACCGAACACCCGCGAATTGGTGGTCGAGCACGGCGGCTTCGTCTACGACTCCGATTCGTACGCCGACGATCTGCCGTACTGGGTCGACGTTCCGCGTGGCGCAGAATCGGTGAAGCACCTGGTCGTTCCGTACACCCTTGACACCAACGACATGCGTTTCGCCTCTCCCGCAGGATTTCCCAGCGGTGATCAGTTCTTTGCGCACCTACGCGATGCCTTCGACGTGCTGTATGCGGAGGGGACGGCCGGATCGCCCAAGATGCTCTCGATCGGGTTGCACTGCCGCATAGTCGGCCGCCCTGCCCGTGCGGCCGCTCTCGAGCGATTTCTGGACCACGTGCAGTCACACGAGAAGGTCTGGATCGCGCGGCGCATCGACATCGCCGAGCACTGGAAGACCGCGCACCCCGTTTAGATCACGGTCGGTCGACAAAAGACTTCATTCGAGCAGTCCGGGTACTGGTTCGACTGCCGCGTATTCCGCCATCGAATTCTAGGCCATTGACAACTGGCACGGTTGTGGATGACTCTTTGGAGATGGAGAAACACACAGCAGTCGAAGCGTCTTCAAGGTGAGCCGACCGGTGCCGACCAAGAAACCGACCAAGAACCGCGGATCGAAGGTGTCCCACAATGCCCGCGCAGTGGTGACCGGCGCCGGCAGCGGAATCGGCCGTGCCTTTTCGTTGGAGTTGGCGCGCAGAGGCGGTGAGGTGATCTGCGCGGATATCTCGCTGGAACGGGCCAAGGAAACAGTGGCACTCATCGATGAGATCGGTGGTACCGCGCACGCCGTCAAATGCGATGTGTCAATTCGTGAGCAGGTTCAGGACCTGGCGTTGTTCGCGGAACTCGAACTTGCGGGTCCGCTTTCGCTGGTGATCAACAACGCCGGGGTCGGTATCGGTGGAAAACCTGTGGGCCAGATCGGTTTCGACGATTGGGAGTGGGCACTCGGGATCAATCTGTGGGGTGTCGTGCACGGCTGTGAGATATTCGCTCCACAACTGCGTGCGAGTGGGGCCGGGGGATTCATCAACGTGGCCTCGGCTGCTGGGTTTGCGGCTGCGCCACTGATGGCGCCCTACAACGTCGGTAAAGCCGCCGTGATGTCGCTCTCGGAGACCTTGTCCGCTGAACTTGCCGGTACGGGAGTGCGGGTGACGGTGCTGTGTCCGACCTTCGTCAAGACAAATGTTGCTCTCGACGGCCGAATCACCGCGGAAGCAACACAATTGGCGCAAGCGTTGATGCGGCGAACCGGCTTTTCGCCGGAGCGCATCGCCGTCACCACTCTCGACGCCTACGACAAGGGTCGACTTTACGTGGTGCCGCAGTTCGATGCGAAGGTGATCTGGCGACTCAAACGGTATCTACCCGTTGCATACACCTGGGGCTGTGGAGTTCTCAATCGCTTTGCACCGAAACAGAAGTCGGGTTCATCTGGAACTTCGGCGGCGCCGGAGACGAACTCGCCGAGCACGAAAGGAGCGTGACATGTCCTTCGATTTCGACGGCATGCTGCACAAGATCAAGGACCGCCAATGGGCTCTGGTGGACATCGACTGGGATGCTCCGGGCGCCGAGACGATCAGTCCAGAGCTTCATGCGAAGCTGAAACCGTTCATGTCGGACCTGATGTGGATCGAGAACGTCGGTGCCCGTGGCTTCGCTGCGATGGCTCTCAAGGCGCCGACTGAAACTCTCCGAGACATCTATCGGCATTTCCACGCCGAGGAACAGAAGCACGCCAACGCCGAACTCGCGCTGATGCGTCGTTGGGGAATGCTGGACGGCGACGAGATGCCCGAGCCCAACATCAACGTCAAGCTCGTCATCGACTGGCTGGACAAGCATTCCGACGGTTTGTCGCTCTCGATTCTCGGGACCGTCATACCGATGCTCGAGGTGGCGCTCGACGGAGCCCTGGTCAAGTTCATCATGGACGAGATCGAGGATCCGGTCTGTCAGGCTGTGTTCAAGAAGATCAATGCAGACGAGTCCAGGCATCTGGCGGTCGATTTTGCGGTGATCGAGATGCTCGGGCACTCGACGACGCGCAAGCTCGTTGTCGAAACCGTCGGCGCCTGGATGAATCCGGCGTTGATCATCGGGACACTTCGCTACATCCCGCTGCTGAACAAGATGCGCGACAACATCGTCGACATGGGAGTGAACGAGGAACGGCTCTACACCGCGATGAAGCGATTCAGGAACGTAGGCGAACGGAGTCCGGCCGCGCTCCGCGTCCCGATGTATCGGGTGGTGAAGTGGCACGGCAACATGGTCATCAATCGCAACCATCCCTACCATCTGCTTGCCGATCGGATGGTCAAGGTCACTGGCCGACTTTCCGGCAGCAGGCTCAATTCCGAGCCGACCTGGGCCAAGGAACTTACGTACGAGCCACTCGCATGAGTACTGCCGAGCCACTGTCAGTGGCGATCATCGGTGGAGGTTTCGCAGGAATCGGAGCGGCGATTCGGTTGAAGCAGAACGGTATCGAGGACTTCGTCGTTCTCGAACGCGGCACGGAGGTCGGCGGGACGTGGCGCGACAACACGTATCCGGGAGCTGCGTGCGACATTCCGTCCCGTCTGTACTCGTACAGTTTCGCCCCGAACCCGGACTGGTCGCACACCTACTCGGCCAGCGCGGAGATCCTCGGCTACATCCGAACGATGGTGAAAGAGTTCGGCCTCGAGCCGAAGATTCGGTTTCGGTGCAACGTCACGGGCGTCGAGTGGGACGAGCAGACAGGTGTCTGGGCGATCGCGCTCGAGGGCCGTGAAGCGGTCATTGCCCGGACCGTCGTCATGGCGTCCGGTCCGCTGGCGAACGTCAGCTTTCCCGCTGTTCCGGGTTTGGAGAGCTACGAAGGACACAAGATTCACAGTGCTCGCTGGGACCATGACTACGACTTCACCGACAAGCGGGTCGCAGTGATCGGAACCGGGGCCAGTGGCGTCCAGATCGTCCCGGAACTCGTGAAAACTGCACGATCAGTGAAGGTTTTCCAACGAACACCGGGATGGGCATTGCCGCGGGCAAACCTACGCACCCGATCTCGCACGAAGGATCTGTACCGCCGTCATCCGGTCGTCCAGACTCTGGCGCGTCGGGCTTGGTACTGGGGACACGAATCGGTTGCTCTCGGGGTGGTGTGGGAATCCCCGTTGACGAGGGTGGTGGAAACAGTCGGGCGTCTTCATCTGCGCATGCAGGTGAAGGACCCGTGGTTGCGGCGACAACTCACTCCCGACTTTCGGGCAGGGTGCAAGCGGTTGCTGATGACCAGCGAGTATTACCCGGCTCTCCAGCAAGACAATTGCACACTCGTGACCTGGCCGATCGCGAGATTGGCGCCACATGGCATTCGCACGGTCGAAGGGATCGAGCATCAATTCGACTGCATCGTCTTCGCCACCGGCTTCGACGTTTGCAAGACCGGAACACCGGTCCCGATCATCGGCCGGGACGGACGTGTGCTCGCTCAGGAGTGGAAATCCGGGGCGCGTGCGTACAAGAGCATTGCGGTATCCGGTTATCCCAACCTGTATTTCACCTTCGGACCCAACTCGGGTCCGGGGCACAGCTCCGCCCTTGTGTACATGGAAGCGCAACTCGACTATCTCGCCCAAGCGATCAAGATCGTTCTCGAGCGCGACCTCAAGGCACTCGATGTTCGTCAAGATGTCGAAGATGCGTACAACGTCGAGTTGCAGCGTCGGCTGTCGAAGACCACGTGGAACTCGGGATGTTCGAGTTGGTATCTCACCGACGAAGGATTCAATGCCACTATGTTTCCCGGTTTCGCGACCCAGTACGTGAACCAATTGAAATCGGTGGATCTTCGGGACTACACGAGCACGGTGCGCGAGAAAGACACTGCGCAGACCTGATCCCGGGTTCTGATCGGCCTGGTGTTGCCACTAAGTTGGAATCGTGACGACCGACGCGGCAGAGGAGACGAGGCGGTGACCGAGTACCGCATCGACGATCTAGCGCGCGCTGCGGGCACCACCTCGCGGAATGTACGGGCATATCAGGAACGTGGATTGCTTCCTCCGCCGGAGAAGCGTGGGCGGGTAGGCATCTACGGCGACGCGCACCTCGAACGCCTCAAGCTGATCGACACGCTTCTTCAACGAGGTTTCACCACTGCGCATATCGACGACTTCATCACCGGGTGGGAAAGCGGGAAAGACCTGACAGAGGTGCTGGGTCTGCAGCACGCGGTCACCGAACCATGGTCCCGCAGCGACACCGTGAGTATCGAGATGGCCGTCGTACGCGAGTTTCTCGGGGGAGATTCAGATGGTCAACTGGATCGTCTCGTAGATCTCGGACTGGTACAGATCGAAGGAGAGAACTGCGTTTTCACCGATCCTGCTTTGCTCAGCGGATTTTCGAGTCTCCTCGACTACGGTTTCACTCTCGATCAACTGGTCGATGTGCACGAAAAGCTTCACAACGCTGTGGACGGGATCGCCAAAGACCTGATTCAGGCGGCGAAGGATCGCATCGTCGATCAGCACGGGGTCGGTTGGCTCCCGGAGGGCGACGAGGTTGCCGGAACAGCCGAGATGCTCCAGACGATGCGTGAACTCGGTGTGGCGTCGGTACATTCGGCACTGGCCCGGGCACTCGACGCGAACCTTCAGCGTGAACTCGGCGACTATCTTGCCGCTGCGATCGGCTCGCGGAGCGACGCCGACGAGTCCGACTAGCAGCATCGATCACGTTCGGGATGTGCGGCCCGTCGCGGTGCGCTCAGCTCTTGCGTGCCTCGATCAGGAATCGACTCGAGTGGGCGACAAAAGATCCGTCGCGACGGATCTGCTGATCGAGTTCGCGGAGCCGGTCCCGATACTGCGCGACGGTGAATCCCGGAACCATCCAGATCACCTTGCGTAAGAAGTAGACAACGGCGCCGATGTCGAAGAATTCCATGCGCAGACGCTCGAAACGAAGGTCGACGACGGTGAGCCCGGCCGCAATCGCGTCGGCAGTTTCGTCCTCGTGGTGCCGTCCGCGACGAGCCTGCGGCTGAGGACCGAGAAAGTACTCGACCAGTTCGAACACGCTGGCGTGACCCACATGTTGAGCGAAGTACGTTCCTCCCGGTTCGAGTACCCGCGCGATTTCGGTCCACCACACCGTCGCTGGGTGTCGGCTGGTCACCAGGTCGAAAGCCGAATCGGCGAACGGTAGCGGCGGCTCGTCCTGATCCGCGACCACCACCACACCTCGGGGACGCAGAAGGGCGGTGGCCTTGGCGATGTTCGGTGGCCAGGATTCGGTTGCTGCCATCACCGGCGGGAGTGACGGTGCAGCGGCGAGGACTTCGCCGCCGCCGGTCTGGATGTCCAATGCGGCGCCGGCGCGGCCGAGACGTTCACCCATCAGCCTCTGGTACCCCCACGACGGACGCTGCTCCGTGGCGCGTCCGTCGAGCCACGAGAAATCCCACCCGTCGACGGAGGCGGATTCCGCTTCGGCGACAAGTTCGTCGAAACCTCGTGACATGCTCTGTGACTCGCCTTCAGGCGTTCCTTCCGACATCACATCATCATCGTCGCGGAGGGTCGACGGTGCCAGTTGTTTACGGCTACTTCGGGGTGGCGCCGAGCATCGGTGCGAGTTGAGTGGCAATCGGGTTCAGGTTGAGCTTGTCCGGGTCCACCTTGGGCTTGCCGTCCCACGGTTGCGAGGTGTTCGGGTCGGCGAACGCGATGCGGTTGGCGCTACGAACCCCCGTTTCGCTGCCCTGAGGTGCCTGGCAGTTGGCGGCAGTGTTCAACGGGAAGTTCTGCGTCGTGTCGTCGAAGTTCGGGTCCTTGCGCTTCATCTCGTCGAGGATCGCCATGGTCCCTTCGTAACCGACGGTGCACGAGAGCGGGTTGTTGGTCTCGAGTACCAAGCCCAGATGTACTGTGCCGTCTCCCGGTGCAACGGTGGGCGCCGCCCCGGCGAGCGCAGGCAGGAAGAGCAGGAAGGGCTGCAGCGAGGGCAGTGTCGGTGCGGCTGCCGCTGCAACGGCGGAGAGGTTGGAGAGGTTGGTCGTGAGCGCGGGGCCGGCTTCGGTGACGAGAGAGCCGACTTGTTCGCTGGCCGGTATGCCGTTGTCGATCACGCGTCGGATGTCGGGGTCGCTGGTGCGCAATTGCGCCGTCAGTGCGTCGAGGTCGGTGCTGAACTGCTTGATCGCCGACGATTGATCGGACTGGGTCGTGAGCACCGTCTGGCTGTCGCGGATCAGTCCGAGGGTCTGGGGAAGGGTGTCGAGGCCCGACTGGGAGATCCCCGACAGCGAGTCGGCAAGTACCTGCAGATCTTCGCCCTTGCCGTTGAATGCCGCGCCGAGTTCTTTCGCGACGGTGTGGAGTGCGTCGACCGGAACGGAGTGCACCAGACCGTTGGCGCTGGTCAAGACATTCTCGATCGGGATCGGCGTGGTTGTGTCGCCCACGGCGATCACCGAGCCGTCTTCGAGGAACGGGCCCTGGTCGGTATCGGGCTGAAGGTCGACGTACTGCTCGCCGATGGCTGAGCGATTGGCCACCACGGCCCGCGCGGATGCGGGAATCTGAGGAGCACTGCTGTCGATCAACAGGTCGACTTCGATTCCGTCGGACGTGAGCGACATGTCACCGACGCGTCCGACGGGTACACCGCGATAGGTCACTTCGGCGTTGGTGAAGATGCCACCGGACGTCGCCAGTTCGGTTTTGACCGTGTATTGGCCGAATCCCAGAAGATTGTCCAGCCGTACGTATTTCGCTCCGACATAGATCAAGCCCAGGAGTGCAACCACGACGAGGGCGACCAGCTGCCATTTGGCGAGCTTCGACATCACCATGAGGTGACGACCCTGAACTGATGCGGTGTGTTCATGGTTCGACTCCCGAATGACAAGCCGGGTACGGCTGGTGTTGAGCGAATTGTGTTCACCCACGGACGTTCTGAGGTGAACCGAAAACTTCCGGCAATTCGTTGTTGGCGATAACTATAAACAAGTCGTCACAGATAGAAAGTCGGCGCTGAGATTTCCGCAGGTCGTCGAAACGTAAGTGTCGCAGCTCACTTCGAATGCTTCGATGTGATACAGACGGCTTTCGGTCCGGATCGGGCTTGACTTCGCCAAACATATCCATAAAAGTAGATGCGTTCCGGTTGTCGTGCAGAGGGGTGTGGTCCATGGATGCTTTGGCGATCTTCAAGGCGCTGTCCAACCCGACTCGCCTGCAGATCATGGAGTGGCTCGCGCACCCGGCGAAGTACTTCGACGAGGACTCGTATACGCAGCAGGATCTCGGGTTTCACATCGGAGTCTGTGTCGGTGACATCCAGGGGCGATCGGGACTTGCCCAGTCGGTGATCTCGGGGTACCTGCAGGGCATGAAAGATGTGGGTCTGCTCGAGTCCGAGCGCATCGGGAAGTGGACGTATTACCGACGAAACGAATCCGTGATCGGCGAGTTCAGGGAATTCGTTCGCGAAAAGCTGTAGCGGCCGAATTGCCCTCGTCGGCTGGGTTGTTCAACCAAATATATCTACATATCTAGATATGTAACTTTCTTGTGTGACGAAGTAGTGAGGAGTGTGTCGTGAAGTCGAAATTGTTGATACCGGTTCTGGCGTTGGGTGTATTCGGAATCATCACTACGGAGATGGGCATTATCGGGGTTCTGCCTCAGATCAGCGAAAAGTTCGGTATCACCACGTCGACTGCCGGATGGTTGGTCGGTGTGTTTGCACTCGTCGTGGCGGTGACCGGTCCGTTCACAACGCTGATCACCTCGGGAATCAACAGGAGAACCGTTCTGTTGGTGGCGATTGCAGTCTTTGCGGTCTCCAATGTGGTGTATGCGACCACATCGAGTTTCGAGGTGATGTTTGCATTTCGGATCATCCCCGCCGTGGTTCATCCGGTCTTCTTCGCTGTCGCGCTTGCAAGTGCGGTTCGTCTGGTATCGCCGGAACAGGCGACCGCCGCGGTGACCAAGGTATTTGCAGGCGTCACAGTCGGATTCGCGTTCGGCGTGCCCTTGACGTCCTATTTGGCCGAGAACTTTTCGGTGTCGACAGCATTCGTGTTCGGCGCCGTGGTCAACGTTCTCGCGTTTTTCGGGATTGTCGTACTTCTGCCCTCGGCTCCTGTGACACAACGCCTGTCGTACGGTGCACAGGTCGGGATACTTCGCCGGCCGCGCGTGTGGTTGACCATTCTTTCCGTCACCTTCGTCTTCGCAGCCATGTTCTCGGTGTACGGATACTTTGCCGAATACCTCGGCGAAGTGACCGGCATGAGCGGATCGTGGATCAGCGCGATGCTCTTGGCTTTCGGTGTCGTGATGATCTTCGGCAACTTCGTCTTCGGGGCTCTGCTCGCCAAGGCGGTGGTGCGCACGGTTGTGGCTTTTCCCTTGCTGTATATCGTCGTCTACGTGATGCTCTATCTGGCGGGCCCGTACTTCGGCGCGATGGTTGTAGCCGTGTTGGTTTGGGGTGTAGTGCATTCCGGTGGACTGGTGGTTTCGCAGAGCTGGATGGGGCGAGACGCAGTCGACGCGCCTGAATTCGGCAACAGCCTTTTCATCTCGTTCTCCAACCTGGGGATCACGCTCGGCACTGCGGTCGGTGGACTGTTTCTCGCGCATTTCGAAACCCGCCAATTAGTCTGGGCTGGAGTATTGTTCGCGATCCTGGCGCTGCTGGTGACAGGTGTTCGACTCTCGCTCAGGCACGCTCACAGCGAGAACGGTGTCAGTGTACCGGTGTAGTTCTTGGGAAGTGGGCGTGCGAACTCGCCGCGCGAACTGGTCGACAGCCCGAGGGTGACCAACGACTGAACCATCGTGACCCCAGCGGCAACGCCGTCGACTACCGGGACACCCAGTTCGTCGGACAAGTCCTGGCACAGGTCCGCCATGCCGGCGCAACCCAGCACGAGGACGTCCGAGTCGTCTTGCTCCAATGCGTCGAAACAGGCTTCCAAGATCACCTTTCGCGCGTCGGGATCACGATCGAGTTCCAGAACCGGAATCTCGCAGGAGTGGATACCCCGGCACCGAGCCTGCATGCCGTACCGGTCCACCAGATCGGCTGCGCGGCCGCGGGTTCGACCGAGAGTGGTCACGATGCTGAATCCGCGACCCAGGAAACTTGCGTAGTTCATGGCCGCTTCGGCAACAGCTACGACGGGGCCCTTGGCCAACTCTCGGGCTGCATCAAGACCTGGGTCACCGAAGCAAGCGATGACGTAGCCGTCGACTTCGTTCTTTTCTCCGGCGGCGATCTCGGTCAGGATTCCGGGGACGCTGAGAGCTTCGTCGTAGTGGCTTTCGATCGACGCGGGACCCATGGCAGGGCTGACAGCCTCGACGAATGTGCCTGAGCCTGCGACGGTCCGGGCACATTCCTCGATCTTGGCGGTCATCGCCCACGTGGTGTTGGGGTTGATCACCTTGATTCTCATGACGATCAGTCGACCGTCACAGTGTCGGGAGAGGAAGCATTCCGGACAGCTGAGGAAGAGCGCGCGGCGAGTAGGTAATAGACGGTGAATCCGAGCCCACAACCGATGAACCAGCTGTACTGCGCTGCGGTGTACATCCCGGTGAGGTCCTTGCCCAGGACCGGGACCATCGCGACGACGGCTCCCACCACGGTGGCGATCACTGCAGCAGGGTTGTATCCCTTGCTGTACCAGTAGGTTCCGGTCGGCGACATGCTGAACAGTTCGTCGACGATGACCTTCTGCTTGCGCACGAGGTAGTAGTCGGCAATCAGAATTCCGAACAGCGGACCGATGAAGGCTCCGAGGGTTTCGAGTGTGTAGTGAATGACGTCCGGATTGTTGTACAAGTTCCACGGCGTGATGAGGATCGAGCCGATCGCTGCGATCATTCCGCCGGCGCGCCAGCTGATCTTCTGCGGACTCACGTTGGAGAAGTCGAAGGCCGGGGAAATGAAGTTGGCCACGATGTTGATGCCGATCGTGGCGATGGTGAAGGTGAGTGCGCCGAGAACGATGGCGAAGGTGCTGTCGATTCGTGCAACGGTCGCAACGGGATCGGTGATCAGTTCGCCGTACACCGGCAGCGTCAACGATGCAGTGACGACGACCAACACCGAGAATACGAGGAAGTTCAACGGCAAACCGAGGAAGTTGCCCTTCTTGACGGCAGCGAACGACTTTCCGTAGCGGGAGAAGTCGCCGAAATTGAGCATCGGTCCGGAGAAGTACGAGACAACCAGAGCGATCGCACCGAGCATGACCGGCACGGCGTCGAAACCCGAGTACTTGACGTCGCCGAGCGTGAGATCGATGGCGCTCCAGCCTGCCTTGTAGATCAGGTAGCCGCACAGCATGAACATCACGACATACACAGCCGGCCCGCAGAAGTCGATGAAGCGGCGGATCGATTCCATGCCTCGCCAGAAGACACAGGCCTGAAGTACCCACAGGAGCATGAAACTTCCCCAGCCCAGTGCGGAGAGTCCGGCGAATCCGTAGTCTTCGACGACGGCATAGGGCGCGAGTGACGGAAAGAGTTTGATCAGTACGACATCGAGGGCTGCTGAAGCGAGGAAGGTTTGAATTCCATACCAAGCCACGGCAATCAGGCCACGAATGATTGCCGGGATGTTCGCGCCGAGGACGCCGAACACGCTGCGGCAGATCACCGGATACGGCACGCCGGTAACTTGGCTGGGCTTGGCGACGAGATTGCAGAAGAAGTAGACGATCGTGATACCGACCAGCAGGGCGACGAGTACTTGCCAGCTGGCCAATCCCAGTGCGAAAAGACTACCGGCAGTGACATATCCGCCGACGCTGTGTACGTCGGACATCCAGAAGGCGAAGATGTTGTACGACGACCAGGTCTGGTTGCGAAGCGGCGCCAAGTCCTCGTTGGTCAAACGAGGGTCGTAGCCCGGCTTGATCAGGCCGCTTCCGACAGGGTGACCCGCGGCTTCGACAAGGTCACCCGATCCGCTTTCCTTTGGGGGAGTGGGGGTAGTGGTCGTTCGGGACGGAAGAATGTCGGTCATGACAGCTCCTGTGCGTCAGTGCAGGAAATCAGCGGACGGTGCCACGAGCTCTCAGCGTCAGTGATGAAAACTGTGTTGAGAGAAAGGTATCGATGCTGTGTTGCACGACTATTGCGCGATCGGTATATCTTTTTCGGCCAATAGACCGGTGTCTGTCGGTAGAGTCGCGATCACGGTATCGAGTCGGCGATGATGGATTTCGGAAGCGCTCAGAAGTGCGGATGCGTCCCGACGCAGGAATGCGTCCAGCATCGCGGTGTGATCGGAGTGCAGAACCTGGCGATCGACGCCGGCAACATGGACCATCGGCTGTACAGGTTCGGTGATGTTCCAGGCAGCTTCGAACATGTGCAGAAGTCGAAGCATCTGAGACGGTCGGGTCAGTGCGAGATGAAAGTTTCGGCTCTCACAGTGATAGGACTGAGAGTCGTCGTAGCGCAACGCGATCTCCAAACGGGAGTTCACCTCGACGGCGTGTTCGTGATCCTCTTCGGTTGCCTGCTCGACGGCGACGGCCAATGCAGCTGATTCGAGAGTTTCGCGGACGATGTACATCTCTCGCAGTTCTGCCGGCGTCAGCTGAGCAACGGTGTAGCCGAATTGATGTCGATGGTCGACCAAGGACTCTCCGACCAGTGTTTTCAGTGATTCCCGCACAGGTATTCGACTGACACCGAACACATCAGCCACGTCGCCGAGAGGAATCGGGGTACCCGGAGGCGCCGAACCCGACAGAATCACTCGCCGCAGTTCGTCGAGGATCGTTTGTTGGGGACTTCCGGGAGCATCGATTACCAGTTGCGTCAGCAGTACCGATCTACGGCGCGGCGGCATGTCGCTCTCCCTTCGTCTGTCTGCCAGAGTAGGAATACGTTGTTTCGTCTGCGTGACACCGGTGTGGCCGTCGTGCATCTCGCACTCGGGGGAGAACAAGTGGGCTCCGATCACATGCTCGCGTGAGTGCTGCTCGGGAGGCCGATCGTGGGGGTAGCGTTGTTGTGTAGTGGTATGGCAGAAAGCGAGTCGGTCGATGGCATCCGCTGTGCGCTCAGAAGCCGACCAGCGAGTTGTCGGCAACCTGCCCTTGGAGCTGACGAGTTTCGTCGGTCGTCGGCGTGAGTTGGCCGACGCCAGGAGATTGTTCGAGACGTCCCGTTTGTTGACACTCACCGGGATCGGTGGCGTGGGCAAGACACGGCTCGCGATCCGACTTGCGGGCGCGTTGCAAAGGGTGTTTCGAGACGGTGCCTGGTTGGTGGAACTGGGGGAGCAGACAGATTCGGATCTCCTCGAAGATCATGTCGCCGTGACCCTTGGTGTCCGGTCGGTCTCGTCGGCGGACCCGCTGCAGGCATTGATCGACTACTGCGCCGATCGGAGTCTGCTGTTGGTGCTCGACAACTGTGAACATCTGGTCGATGCCGTCGCTGTGTTCGTAGGCGCGATCCTACGGCGATGTGCCGGCGTCAAGATCCTGGCGACGAGCCGCGAATCGCTGGGCCTGGGCGGTGAGGTGACGATGCGCGTTCCCTCACTCACCACACCGCAGCAACAGCCGCCCGAATTCGAGGGAATTGCCCAGTACGAATCGGTGTCGTTGTTCACCGAGCGTGCGGCTTCCGTCGTACCTGGTTTCACCCTCACCGAGGAGAACAAGCGCGCCGTTGCGCATATCTGTCACGACTTGGATGGACTCCCACTTCCGATCGAACTGGCGGCAGCTCGCCTGCGTGGTATGTCTGCTGAGCAGATCATGAACAGGCTCTCGGATCGATACCGACTTCTTACAACGGGTGGACGCGACGTTCCGAGTCGTCAACAGACGCTGCGATTGTCGATCGATTGGAGTTACGACCTCTGCTCGCCAACCGAACAGCAGTTGTGGGGGAGGTTGTCGGTGTTCTCGGGTGGGTTCGACCTCGACGCCGCTGAGGGCGTGTGTGGGCAGGACATGAATTCGACCGAAGTGCTCGATCTCGTCACCGCGTTGGTCGAGAAGTCCATCCTGATTCGTGAGGAAACCGACGGGGATGTTCGGTACCACCTCCTCGACCTACTCCGGGAGTACGGACATGAAAAGTTGGAGTCCGCCGGTGAGTATTCCGCTCTGCGTCGAAGCCATCGTGATTGGTTCGAGGCACTGGTCGTTCATGCGGAAGCCGAGTGGATCAGTGGCCGGCAAGCTGCCTGGATCGCAAGGCTCGGTCGTGAACAGCGCAACGTCAACGATGCGTTGGAGTACTCGATTTCCACTGCCGGAGAGGCGCGATCTGCAACGCGAATGGTCGGTGCGTTGTACAGATTCTGGCTTGCAGGTGGATTACTTGTGCAGGCGCGTTACTGGACGGATCGAGCCTTGAATGCAGAGGATCGAGAGCTGGATCCGTTCCGAGTGGATGTCTTGGCCATCGACGCCGTGAATCACGCGATGCAGGGGGAACTCGAACGGGCAGAAGAGTTGGTCGACGAGAGTTGGCGCCTGGCAAACGACTTGGCGGATGTGCGCTCGCGCGGCTTGGCGACGTGGGGAGACGGATACGTCGATACCTTCAGAGGTAACTTCGATACCGCTACAGCCAAGCTGGAATCCGCGTTGACGCTGTTTCGACTCGACAAGAATCTGCTGCATGTTGTGATCGGCCTGGACACCTTGGGAGTCGCGTACTTCCTGTCCGGCGCTCTTGATCGCTCTGTGGAGTGCAACGAAGAGATTCTCGCGATCACCGTGCCCGCCGACGAGATGATGTTCCAGGCATTTGCGCTGGGAACTCTCGGGCTCGTGAGCTGGCTCCGAGGTGAATTGGAGGCCGCAAGTGACTATTTGACTCGAAGTCTGAGAATTCTCGATGCCCCGATGAACTCGGCGTGGTGTATCGAGCCGTTGGCGTGGATTGCTGCAGCGCAACGTGATTGGAAGCATGCAGCGGTTCTGCTCGGCGCGGCAGCCATGTATTGGCAGAAGGTCGGGGGACGGCTGGCGGGCCTGCCGGGTTTGTCAGCTCATCACGACACTGCTGCAGAGACTGCTCGCAAAGCCATGGGTGACGATGCTTTCGACAAGTCGTTTCGCAGCGGGTTTGCGATGTCCGAGGGTGAAGCTGTCGCATATGCGCTCGACAAGCGCTCCAGTGTCACGACTGCGTCGTCGGCTGAAGGGCCTCACCTCACTCCTCGTGAGCAGCAAGTTGCGGAACTGGTTGCCCAAGGGTTGACCAATCGCGCGATTGCGGAGCACTTGGTAATCTCGCTGCGCACCGCTCAGGGACACGTGGAACACGTACTGACAAAACTGGGATTCAGTTCCAGAGCGCAGATCGCAGCGTGGTACGTCTCGACCGCGCAGGAGCGTGACTCGCGTGAGGTCAATGGCTCAGCAGGCCGGAGTTGACGTCCGATAGCAGTTCACCACGGTCGTCGCCGCACAAGCAGAACACCGGGTAGCGCTTACCTTCTTCACGCCCCTGAAACGACACTCGTAGCGGTCCAGGCGCATCCGCGCGAGGGGATTCGGTGAGGAAAGTGTACAGCCACGGCCCCTCGTCCAATTCCACGATGGCGAGAACGGTCGAGGGGTCGCCGTGAACCGTTCGCCAGGACACGACAGTGCCGTCTCCGCAACACCGCGTCACGTCCAACCGCGCCCCACGACACCTGGCGCAGACCGCGCTCGCGGGTGAGAGGATGACATCACATTCCGCGCAATGGGGGAGTGTCAATCGTTCGGCTCGCGACGAGCGATTCGAATATCGCCGCGATACACGCTGTTTCATCGAGCTTGCGGGATTCATGTCAGTAACGTCGGGCGAGGTAGTACGGCATCGAGTCCACGGGTGCGCGTTCGACCGACTCCCCGGACGTCGGGGCGTGAACGATCTCACCGCCTCCGGCGTAGATCCCCACATGCTCCCCGCCGTAGTACAGGACCACGTCACCCGGCTGTAGATCGTCCCGGGAAACTGGAGTGCCGCCAACCGCCTGGTCGTAGCTGGTTCGCGGAATCGAAACGCCCGCTTGTGCATAGGCCCATTGAACGAGACCGGAGCAGTCGAACGAGTCCGGCCCGGTCGCGCCCCAGACGTACGGAGCGCCGATCTTGGACTCTGCGGCTGCCAATACGCGGCCTGTATCCGAGGAAGCGAAAGCTGACACCTTCGCCGGATTCGTGTCGACGGAAACTGCGGCGATGTTCCAGTCCCGAAGCACGGGGGCCTGAGCGTTCGCGGTGTCGATACTCACGGCAAGGGTTGTCAGGGAAAGAACGCCGACGACAAGCGCCCTTCCGAGTGCATGCTTCTTCGTGCGGGGGTCGGTGAATCGGTGGTGCGACATTTCGCGTGTTGCCTTTGCGTCGATGCGTCCCGAAGCAGGTGTCCAGATGGGTGTGATCGGGCTTCGGCTTGCGACACTCAGCCTGGTTGCGCCTCGACGTGTTCGCACCGGTCAGTTGGACGGGGTGCATACCTGTTTCGAGCGGCATTGTGGGTGCAAGGCCTGTTGATCGATCGCGAGAACTTCGACGGACTTTCGTGATCCGAATCAAGGAGGGCACGGCGGCCGGCGTCCCCCGGCTCCGGTCAGGCGATTCGCAGCGGGAGCGCCGAACGCTCAACAGTGGCACGGTCGGATGGACCACGATCCTGCGCACAAATGGCTGCGCGAAAAAGTACGTGAGGCAAGCGTCTGGCTGGATTCGGCAGACGTTCTGTACTCTCGCAGTCATGCAACAGCGGAGTACAGGAACGGTGACACGGTCACTGTTGCTGCTTCTGCTGCCGTTCATCGCTCTTCTCGCAGTGCCTCCGCTTGGTTCCTCGGGTAGCGCCGCGGTGCTGGGAACTGCGATTGCCGTCTTCGTGGTCGCTGCGCTCGCAACTTCCTCGAAGTACGAACTTCTGCAACTGTGCGCGGTTTCGGCCACTGGCCCGTCTGATGACGAACGCTGCCTGCGTGGTGCTTTCCGCAGGCAGAGCAGCCCGGACGCGCCCGGTCGTCCGCAACCTCGAGCTCCGGGAATCGGTCTGTAGATCGGCAGTCGACGGGTGTGAACTCGTCGTAGGTCGGTCAGACGTCTTGCGTCCACAACCATTCCCGCGCTCTCATCTCTCTGAGCGTGCCTCTCGGTGAGGTTCATTCGTCATGCTCGATTTTGTCTACTACCCCGTGTCCGGAATCCTCTGGTTCTGGCACAAGGTCTTCTCACTGGTCTCCGGATCACCCGACAACGGCGTCGTGTGGGCGTTGTCGGTCGTATTTCTCGTCTTCACGCTCAAAGCCCTGCTGTTCAAACCCTTCGTCAAGCAGGTCCGCACTCAACTGGTGATGCAGAAGCTGCAACCTCAGATCAAGGCGTTGCAGAAGAAGTATTCGGGTGACCGGCAGAAACTCACTGTAGAGATGGCCAAGCTGCAGAAAGAACATAATTACAGTCCGTTGCTCGGCTGTCTGCCGATGCTGGTTCAGGCACCGGTGTTCATTGGTCTCTATCACGTCCTGCGATCGTTCAATCGGACCGGAGCGGCATCGCACGTCCCGTTTCTGAGCCCGACCGAACCGATGTCGGTGGCGGACAACGCGAACACGGCCAACTACTTCTTCAGTGCCTCGGATGTGCAGTCTTTTCTCGACGCCAAACTGTTCGGCGCACCGTTGTCCGCCATGATTTCGAGCCCGGCAGCACAACTGGAAGCATTCGGCGACGTCAGCCGTATCTCCATCATTCTGGTAGCTGTACCGCTGATGATATTTGCCGCCGTCGCTACACATTTCACATCGCGGGCATCCATCGCGCGCCAAGTGGACACCGGAACCGTCAACCCTCAAACAGCGATCATGAACAAGCTCGCATTATGGGTGTTTCCGGTGGGGGTGATCGCTTTCGGTGCGTTCGCGCCCGTGGCGATCCTGCTGTATTTCGTGAGTAACAACTGCTGGACGCTGGGACAACAGCATTTTGTGTACGGACGCATCGCTGCGGAGCAGAAGGAAGCCGAATCGTCGCCGACTCCCGGAATGACCGCGCCCCCGTCGCCCAGAGTGGCTGCACCGCCGCTGCCGGGCGCCAAGCCCATCCGCGCCAAGCGCAGGCGATGACGGAAAGCGACCCCTCCCTACCGGCGAGTAAGGCACGTACGCTGGAAAGCATGACCAAATGGACCGCAGAAGACGTAGTCGATCAGACCGGCCGCACATTTGTCGTCACGGGGGCGAACAGCGGACTGGGTGAGGTAGTCGCACGAGCGCTGGGCAAAGCCGGGGCCGACGTCGTCCTCGCCTGTCGTGACACCACGAAGGCCGACGCCGTAGCCGCCGAGATCGGGCCCAACGCGGTTGTCCGCAAATTGGACCTCTCGGATCTGTCGTCGGTACGAGCCTTTGCCGACGCAACGGAGAAGGTCGACGTCCTGGTGAACAACGCCGGCGTGATGGCGGTTCCGTTCCGCCGGACGGTCGACGGATTCGAAATGCAGATCGGCACAAATCATCTCGGACACTTCGCGTTGACCGGATTGCTGAAGGACAAGCTCACCGATCGTGTCGTGACGATGTCCAGTGCCCTGCATCAGCTCGGAAGTGTCGATCTGGACGATCTCAATTTCGAGCGTCGGAAGTACAACCGCTGGTTGGCCTACGGGCAGTCGAAGCTTGCCAATCTGTTGTTCACGTACGAACTTCAACGCAGGCTCGCGGCGTCGGGATCTTCGCTCAAAGCGCTCGCTTCGCATCCGGGGTACGCGTCGACGAACCTGCAGGGGCACACCGAGTCGATCCAGGACAAGCTGATGGGAATCGGCAATTCGATCTTCGCGCAGTCCGCGGAGACGGGCGCCCTTCCCGAACTGTGGGCGGCAACCGCGCCGGATGCCTTCGGCGGCAGTTACATCGGACCGGACGGTCCGTTCGAGCAGCGAGGGTATCCGAAGGTCGTGGGGTCGAACAAGAAGTCACACGATACGAAGACAGCCTCGGGTTTGTGGACACTGTCGGAGAAGTTGACCGGAGTCTCGTTCGGGATTTGATTGAGATATGAAGGTGGCCGCGAACTTCGAGAAGTTCGCGGCCACCTTCATATCCGTTCGAGCTAGATGTTGTTCGGGTTACAGCGTGACAACCATCTTGCCGGTGTTCGCGCCGCGCATCAGGTCGATGAACGCTTGCGGTGCATTCTCCAGGCCTTCGACGATGGTCTCGTCCCACTGAATCTTGTTGTCGGCGAGCCACCCTGCCATGTGGGTGCGGAATTCGCCACCGAGGTGACGGTAGCCGCCCACGAGGAATCCGCGCAGTGTGAGCTGCTTGCCGATCACCAGTGCCAGGTTGTGGGGAGCGGTGGGCTTCTCGGTGGTGTTGTACTGAGCGATGGCTCCGCACAGGGCAATCCGGCCACCCTGGTTCATGGCATCGATTGCGGCTTCGAGATGCTCGCCACCGACGTTGTCGAAGTACACGTCGATGCCGTCAGGGGCGGCAGCGGCGAGTAGTTCGGTGATCGGGCCATCGTGATAGTCGAATGCCGCATCGAATCCGAGTTCGAGAAGTCGGGCAACCTTCGCCGGTGAACCGGCGCTACCGATTACTCGCTTCGCTCCGAGCAACTTGGCGATCTGACCGACGAGCGATCCGACGGCACCTGCTGCGCCGGAGACGAATACGGTATCGCCTTCCTTGAACTCCGCAACCGCGGTGAGGCCGGCATACGCGGTGAGGCCAGTCATGCCGAGGGCACCCAGGTAGGCCGTCGCCGGCGCGATGGACGTGTCGGCCGGAGTCACTGCGGATCCGTCGAGGATGGCGTATTCACGCCATCCGAGGCCGTGGACGACGACGTCGCCCACGGCGCGATCAGTCGACTTGGATTCGACGACCTCGCCGACAGCACCACCGTCGAGCGGCGCACCGACCTGGAACGGCGGAAGGTAGGACTTCACGTCGTTCATTCGGCCGCGCATGTACGGGTCGACGGAGATGGCGATGTTGCGGACCAGGATCTGGCCGTCTTCGAGTTCGGGGAGTTCTACTTCGGCGGTGGCGAAGTTCTCCGACGTGGGCCAACCGTTCGGGCGTGAAGCGAGACGGATTTCCCGGCTGACAGTGGTAGTGCTCATTCGTCGTCCTTACTTACTTCGAGGGTGACCTCGATGTTGCCGCGAGTTGCATTGGAGTACGGGCACACCTGGTGTGCCTTCTCCGTCAGCTCGACGGCCTGATCATGGGGTAGATGGGGGAGTGAAACCTCCAGCGTCACAGCGAGTCCGAAGCCTCCTGCACCGTTGGGGCCGATGCCGACCCGCGCGCCGACTGCGGAATCAGCCACGTTGGCCTTCTCGGCACGGGCGACCATCTGCAGAGCGGAGTGGAAGCATGCTGCGTATCCGGCGGCAAAGAGCTGCTCGGGGTTGGTGCCTTCGCCGCTGCCACCCATTTCCTTGGGAATGGCGAGGCCGAGATCGAGGCGTCCGTCCGAGGTGCGAGCGTGACCGTTGCGGCCTTCGCCGGTGGCAAGTGCTTCTGCGGTGTAGACGATGTTCATGACTTCTTCTTTCCGTCGGAGTGGGCGTTGGATGCTTGAAGTGACTCACCGAGACGCGTGAGAACGTCTCGGAGTTCGGTGAGTTCGTCGTTACTCAGACCAGTGGCGCCTGCGAGCTTGGCCGGGATGTCCTCGGCCTTGCTACGCAAGGTGGAACCCGCCTCGGTCAGGTGAATCTCGACGCGACGCTCGTCCGTGGTGAGGCGTCGGCGCTCGATGAATCCCAGACCCTCGAGCCTCTTGAGCAGCGGCGACAGAGTTCCGGTATCGAGATCGAGTGCCTCACAGATCTCACGCACGCCCCGGCCGTCTCGTTCCCAGAGTGTCAACAGGACGAGGTACTGGGGATACGTGATTCCCAGGTCGTCGAGCATTGCCCGGTACGCGGCCGTAGTGGCCCGCGACGCCGAATAGAGGGCGAAGCAGACCTGGCGTTCGAGAGCGAGTGGGTTGGTCACGAGAACAACTGTAGCGCACAGTTAAGTTGTGCACAACAAAGAAGTGTCAAATAGATCTACGGATAGGCGGCCGTTCGTCTACGGCGTCGACAGGATCTCGGAGACATGCGAGAGGAAGGTGTGCACTGTCCGGGCAGCGGGCGCAGGAAACCTGGTCCGCACTGCCAATCCGTCGTGAGTTCGTGAGAACCAGAACTGAACGTCGTCGGCGTTCGAGACGCGACTGAGTTGCTGCGGATTGATCGGCGCAGGCTGTGATTCGCTGGACTTTGATTGACGGGGGCGAGATCCACCGGGCATGGTTCGGTAGTCGGCGTAGGACACCGAGAAGATGTCTCTGCGAGTGGGCGAAACCTCGGGCCCCAAGCTCCGCAACACCTGCCTCGACGAGACGGACGACAGTGAAAGTGACTCGTGGAAAGCGAGATTGACTGCCCGGGCAGTGCTGTGAAGATTGTCCATGCTCGTCACGGTGATGGGCGCATTGGCTACCAGCCATCCGAAGGTGTGGTTGTGTCGCGGTTCCCGACGCGTGTGAACAGGGAACAGTAGGTGCGTGTCCCTCTTGCCGGTCAATTGTGTTGTGGCCAAACCGATCGACGCAAGAATTGCACCGAACGACGAGTGCCGATGATCGGCGCAGTTCTGGTCGAACAACTCTGCTTCGTCGGCGTCGAGGAGCATTCGGGTGTCTGTGCCCTGGGGCGACATCGCCCCGGCGGGCAGTCCCAGATCTACGGGAAAATGGGGAGTGTCACCCCCGCATGCTCGGAGGAAGGACCGCCAACCCGCAATCCGGTGGTCGCCGGGCTCTGGATCCGCGGTTGCCGATTCCCGGAAGCAGTAGTTGAGGAAACTCCCGGGCTCCGGAAGGAGATCAGACGCGATCGGATCACGGTCCGCCCGCGTGTATTCGCGATACAGAGTGCTGATCTCGGTAATTGCGATGCTCATGGACCAGCCGTCGCAGATGGCATGGTCGAACCCGCAGACCACTGTCGACTGGTCCTCGCGGGTGATGGCACCGAGAAAGTACGCGGGAAACGCGAAAGGATTGCACCATCGATCCAAGCGCTCGCCCAAGAGTTCTCGCACCTGCTCCGGTGTTCGCGCGTCAGCCACTGTTTCCTCACGCAGGCGCAGATCGCCGACGTCGGCGACGTCGACGAACAGTGCCGAGGATTCACCCGATTCTTCGGCCTGGGAGAACGAGCACGACAGGGCGTCGTGACGGGACGTCCATTCCTCGAAGCTGGCCTTGAGTGCGTCCGTGTCGATGGGGCCGGGAACGTCGAAAGTAGCAGCGAGCCAAGTCGTATCGCCGCGGCTGCCGGCAAGATGCAGCTGCTGATTGGAGGTCGGGGGAACCGGATACGTCGTTCCGGTGGAGATTTCACTCGGCGTCCACTGCAGAATGCGGCCCGGCCGTGCCTCGAACCTGTCGAGAAACGTGATGTGCATCAGGCGGTCTCCACTTCCTGACGTGCATCCGCCTGACGCACGACACGGTAGTCGCCGGTATCAGCGACCGTTCTCAGGACGTTGCGAAGGTGTCGTAGGTACCGATTCACCGATGTGTGCGCCTGCTCGGTGTCCGGAAAACTGACCATCACGTACGTACGGTCTTCCTTCCGGTTGATCCACATCGACAGATCACCCGTCGTTCCTGGCCCACCCAGTGCCCGCGCTTCGAGTTCGTCATGGTGCTCGGCACCTGGAATCAGGCGCATGTCGATGTACGACACCATCGGCGGGACCGAGGTTCCACCGATGTCGGATCCGGTCAACTTCGACACCTGGGCGATCACCGAGTGAATGGACACGTCCGCGAGTCCCTTCACCGCAGCGCGAGCAGCGTGGGCAAGGGGGAGTGCATCGGTAAAGTTCGTGACACCGCTCAGCGTGAACGAGACCGGGACGAGATTGATGAACCAGCCTTGGGAATAGAGGTATCTCGGATCGGAGCGAGTGCCGACTGCGTTGAGCGCGAAGTAGTTCGCTCGATCCGCAACTTCGATCTCGGTGAGGGCGAGGGCTGCGAAGATCCCCGTGGAGAAGCCGACGCCATTGGACTTGCACAGCGCTGCGAACGCGGCTGACTCGTCGCTGTCGAGAACGTCGATATGTGTGCGGGTCGACCGGGTCTGTTCGCCCCGCGCGACACCGAGGTCGAGGGGGAACGTCGGGAGTTGGCCGGCGTTGGCGGCGAGAATCGAAATCCACTGCTGCACAGGCGCTGCGGCCAGGTCGAGGTTCCCCGCGGATGTCCGTTCCTCGCCGCTGTACTCGACGTAGCTGCCGGGAGAGGGAAGTTGAGCGTCGATGCCGGCGCTTTCGGCGATGTACAGCGCACGAAGTTCTTCGACGCCCAGCATCAACGACAGGCCGTCGGTGTGCGAGTGATCGACGCCGTAGTAGACGGTGAAGCCGGCGCCGTGCTCGACGACGCCACTGATGAACGAGGGCCATTGCAATGGGCTGGTATCGCCGGCGAAACTTCGGCTCACATGCTCGCGAACCGCATCTGTCGTGTTCAGAGAACCGATGCTGTGCGGCGTGAGTTCGATCGTCGACGCATCCACCACGTGACGGTCGATGACCCCGCTACCGTCGGGATCTTCGGATGATCTCACCTCGAACCAACTGTGCAGTGTGTTGTGCCGCAGGACAAACGCCTGGACCGCCCGACGCAGTGCCTCCCGATCGAGATCACCGGGCAGAGTGAACGTGAATCCGATCCACGGTGACCAGTCGACGCCTTGTGCGCGCTTGTGATCGGCGGTACGAATGTGTCCTTCCTGTAGGAACGAGAGCGGTTGGTCGCTCCGCGGTGCCCCGGATGCCGCCGCCAGGGATTGTTCAGTAGGCCTGAACTCGGTGAGCGTCCCGGCTTTCGGTGCCCAGAGATCGATGGGTGTCATTTCCATGAGAGTTCTCCTCGATCGGTGCAGCGGTTTTGGTCGGAGGTGCGAAAGTGTCGGTCGAGAAGGCAAAGTCCTCCATTTCGCGGCGTAGGAGTCCCGCGAACTGATGGATGTGGCGGCTCGTGCGCGCGTTGCCCGGGTGGCGTATGGCCAGATTGAGCCCTTCGGGAGTCCGCGTGAGCCAGATGTAGACGTCGGTTCCCGAATGATCTCGACTACGAAGGCCCCTGGTCTGCCAGCTCGTCCATTGCTCGGCACCAGGAACGTGACGAACGTCCATGTACGAGAGCACGAACGGCAGGTGCTGCGGGGAGTCGATCAGCTCGCACACTTTCGAATACGGCAGTGCCGCGGCGGGGCGGACGCGCCGTATCTCCGTGCCGGCAACCTTGGCCAGATCGCTCAGGGTTGCGGCGGGGGCAATCGGAATCCTCACCGGCACAACACCGATGAACCATCCCAGCGACGCGGCCCATCGAAGCTCCGAACGGGTGTGTTGCGGCACGACGACGCGGAATTCGTCTGCACCGGTGAGATCGCCGGTCACCTTGGCCGCGCACGCGAGTATCGCGGCCAGGAATCCTTGGTTGCTGCGCTTGCTCGCTTCTGCCAGGCGTTCGGCTCCCCGGGCGCTCAGAAGCCAGGCGGACAGGCTCTGCTGAGGGACTCGGCGTCCGGTGACCGGTTCGGGTAGCGCTGGAAAGTACGGAGCCTCGCCCTGCGCGTAGAACTCGCGCCACGTCTGCACTGCCGGGTGAGAGCGGTCCGCGTGTCCCACGAGATCTCGTTCCTTGGTGCCGAAGTCGATGTAGCTTCCGGTCTCCGGCGGCGAGGGAGGGCTTCCCTCGCTCAACGATCGGTAGATCGTCTGCAGTTCGTGCGCGGTCAACGCCACCGAATATCCGTCCAGCAGAGCATGATCAGCGGCAAAAACCACGGTGAAGTGGTTGGGGCCTTCGATCGTCGCGAACTGATACGCAGGCCAGACAAGTGGATCGGTCGATCGGTCGAGCAGTTGCTGCAGATGCGTGAAGACAGACATCGAGGACGCAAGGTGTCCGACCTCGGTGCCCAGAATCCGGACGTCTCCAGACGCCGCGGTGCGTCGGACTATCGTTTCGCCCTCCACGGCGACGTGTGTTCGGAGCACTTCGTGGCGATCGATCCAGTGATCGAGAGCGGCCGCCCAGATCCTTCGGTCGAGTCGGTCGTGGATGCGAAACGAGGTACCCAGCCACGACGGAGTGCACACGTCGGTCTGATGGTGCACCTGCCGTTTCGCCTGCTGGGCATGTTTCAAGTGTGCCTCGTGTATGTAGCTGGCGGGACGCTGGTCGACAGGCCACAGTTCGGGCGGATTCACCGCGGCGGGAGTCCACTCGGTGACGGTCCCTGGAGGTAGGGGATAGTCGGCAAGTTCCGTGAATTCCATTGGGAAACCTGATCTCTCGAGATGGCGAAAGGTGGGGATCGTGAACGGGGCGGATGTTTGTAACCGAGAGTGACAGATGATTAGTCAAGGCAAGTAGAACGCGGCCCGAGGCTCCGCGCAACTGCTTCGGTGCGGGATGTGACGAGGAACATTCCGCTCGTTATTTCGGACAATTCGAATACTGGACATCCGGTTTACGGCTCTGGTCACCTGTCAGTTGATCGATCAATCACTCTGTGGTGAAACAAATTTCAACAGACCGTTGTGAATTCCGTCGGCGACGAAGCATGTGCGCATGCGAACGTCGGAATATGTTTATGTGTAGCAAGTTTCGTATGGATTCGGCTGTATCTCTTTTAATTGCAACAGGGTTCGTGTACTGCCGTCGTGTCGTTTCGGCGCGCGGATTGTTCACCGAGTATTGACATGCTCGGCATCTGCCGGTCGTATGCAGACGGTATTTCTAAGCGATGACTGATCCGATGGAATACGACCTGGTTGTGATCGGCTCCGGCCCGGGTGGGCAGAAGGCTGCCATCGCGGCGGCCAAGCTGGGTAAACGGGTAGCGATGGTCGAGAAAGGCAACATGCTCGGGGGTGTGTGCGTCAACACCGGCACCATTCCGTCGAAGACGTTGCGTGAGGCGGTTCTCTACCTCACCGGGATGAACCAACGCGAACTGTACGGCGCGAGTTACCGCGTCAAGGAGAACATCACTCCGGCCGACCTGCTGGCGCGAACCCAGCATGTCATCACCAAAGAAATCGAAGTCGTTCGATCTCAGCTCCTGCGCAACCGCGTCGAATTGTTGATAGGGGTCGGCTCGTTCGTCGACGAGCACACCATCCTCGTCGAGGACTCCTCCCGCGGAGACAAGATGACGATCACGGCGAAGTTCGTCGTGATCGCGACCGGAACGTTGCCTGCTCGCCCGGCGGGGGTGTCCTTCGACAGTCACCGGGTGCTCGACTCCGACGGGATCCTCGATCTGACCTCCATCCCGACCACCATGGTCGTCGTGGGCGCGGGAGTGATCGGTATCGAGTACGCATCGATGTTCGCGGCACTCGGCACCAAGGTCACCGTCGTCGAGAAGAGGACGTCGATGCTGGACTTCTGCGACCCCGAGGTCATCGAATCGCTTCGATTCCATCTACGCGATCTGGCGGTCACTTTCCGATTCGGTGAAGAAGTGACGGCCGTCGACGTCGGAGCGAACGGAACGCTTACGACGCTGCGCAGCGGCAAGCAGATTCCCGCCGAGACCGTGATGTACTCGGCTGGACGGCAAGGCCTCACGGCGCCACTCGCGCTGGAGAACGCCGGGCTCGAAGCCGACGAACGTGGCCGTATCTACGTCGACGACAATTTCCGCACCAAGGTCGAACACATCTACGCCGTCGGTGACGTCATCGGATTCCCGGCGTTGGCGGCGACGTCGATGGATCAAGGTCGACTCGCGGCCTATCATGCCTTCGACGAACCAGGCGCGAAGCTGATGGATCTGCAGCCGATCGGCATCTACTCGATTCCCGAGGTGTCGTACGTGGGCGCCACCGAGGTCGATTTGACCAAGGAATCGGTGCCGTACGAGGTTGGCGTTTCCCGATACCGCGAACTCGCGCGCGGGCAGATCGCAGGCGACACCTACGGGATGCTCAAGATCTTGGTGTCGACGGATGACCTGAAACTGCTCGGTGTTCATATCTTCGGCTCGGGTGCAACGGATCTCGTGCATATCGGCCAAGCGGTGATGGGGTGCGGCGGGACCGTCGAATACCTTGTCGACGCCGTCTTCAACTATCCGACACTGTCCGAGGCGTACAAGGTGGCGGCGCTCGACGTCATGAACAAGATCAGGGCTCTCAAGCAATTCCACTAGGGGGCGGGGTGTCCCCAGGTACCGGTCAGGGGCGGTCGGTGTACTTCTCGGGTAGCACTTGTTCGAATACCTGAGGGTGATGTCAGGCCTGGGGAAATAGGGCAGGGTCTATCTCCATGACCATTGCCCGGGAACTTCGTGTGGAATTTCGATGCTGATCGGACTGATTGCCGCGATCGTGGCATGCGTCGGGTACGGCGTTGCATCCGTGCTGCAAGCCTACGGCGCGCGCAAGTCGGCAGCTGCCGCCGAGCAGCGTGGCGAGGCCGGACACGTGACGGCGTCGGGTGGCCCGACCTTGCGTTCGACGTTCGCGGCCGCGCTGACGGCGTCGTTCATCCTGGGCACCGTGCTCGATGCGGTCGGATTCGCCGGTAGTGCCATCTCCGCGCGGCTCATTCCACTGTTCTTGTCGCAGACAGTGGTCAGTGCCAATCTCGTCATCACGGCAGTGCTGGGGACCGTGGTCCTCGGCATCCAGTTGCATCGTCGCGACTGGTTCGCGATCGCTGCGGTGATCGGATCGCTCCTGCTGCTCGGATTGTCGTCAGGTCACGCGGGCGGGGGGAGTTCCAACGACGTCGTCCACTGGGGTGTCCTCGTGGGCTCGGCGTTGATCTTGCTGATCGGCATCGGTTTGATCCGATGGTTGGGCTCACGCGCAGCAGTTGTCGCCGGGTTGATCTCGGGTGTGCTGTTCGGCTGTCTGGCCATTGCCGTACGCGTGGTCTACGGAATCGATCCGTTCGAAATCGGTACGATGCTCCGCGATCCGGCCGGCTGGGCGATCCTCGTTTCGGGCCTGGGCGGTTTCTATCTGCACACGGTGGCGCTGCAACTGGGATCCGTCAACGGAGCGACAGCGGCTCTGGTTGTCGGCGAGACGGTGGTTCCGGGAATCGTTGGCGTCGTGGTGCTCGGCGACGCGTCGAGACCGGGCCTGGAATGGCTTGCCGTCGTCGGCTTCGTCGGGGCAATCGCGGGTGCCGTCGCCGTGGCCGTCTTCGGCGCGGCGAGCCACGAGGAGAAACCGGTCGAAGAAGTTACCTTCTGATCCGGTAGACGAAAGTGTCCTCGAAGACACGACGGCGAACACGACTACAGACGTGTTAGAAAGGCAGTTCAGGCCGATCTCGGAGGGGTAGTCATGCAAGGGGCAGCAGCGAAGCACGAGGCCGAAGCCATCGCCGGAAACAAGGCAAATTGGGACGATCGCGCCGATGTGCATGTGCGCTCCGAAATGTATGACGTCGGCGGGTTTCTCGCCAACAGAGCGACCATTTCCACAGTTGTGCAGAACGACTTGTCGATTCTGGCCCCGCATCTGCCACAGTCAGGAGTGCAAGGTCACTCGCTCCTGCATTTGCAGTGCCACATCGGGATCGACACGATCTCCTGGGCGCGTCTTGGTGCGATCGACGTACACGGGCTTGATCTGTCACCCAACTCTCTGCACCACGCTGCTCGTATCGCAAAGGCAGACAACCGCGAGATCACCTGGGTGGAAGGTGATGCGCGATTCGCCTCGACGCTGATCGACCGACGTTTCGACGCGATCGTCACCAGTGCCGGAACAATCGTCTGGTTGCCGGAACTCACCGCTTGGGCTCAGTCGATCCACGACCTCCTCGAGCCTGGTGGGGTGTTTCAGATCCGGGACGATCATCCGATCCTCGGCGCAATGGCGTTCGAGCCGTGGATGATCACCGACGACTACCTCTCCGGAGGCGGCATGCGATCGTACGAAGACTCGGCGACTTACACCGGGACCTCCGATGGGCAGATAGCGCACACTGCCAACCACGAATGGCGCCACGACCTAGGCGAGGTCATTGGTTCCTTGCTGGATGCGGGTCTTCATATCGAATCAGTTTCGGAACTTCCCTATATGGACTGGCCGGCCTTCCCCGAACTCGTTCCATGCGCCAACGGATGGACTCTGCCGAGCCACTCTCCGCGGATACCGTTGAACTTCGCCATCGTCGCCAGGCGAAATCAGCGAAGTGAGTGAGCAGAGCCGATCCCTTGGAAGACTTCGAATTATTCCTCGAGCGGCGTGGCCGTATTTCGTGCATGATCGTCGGATGGCTTTGTCCCGGTTGTTGCCTGTCAGCTCGCCCTTATCGCAAGTCGGCGCGTCTGGTGTGGTGCGTCCAGGAATCGAGTTAATCGTAGTTCTTTCGAGCTAATACTTCTGGTGGATAGTGCTTTTCGCTCGAACTCTGCTCGGCGTTGTTGCAACCGTTCGGCGAAGTTGCAGTATCAGGTTCGAATGAACCTGCGTCGCTGTTCGATCGGTCAATTGGTAACGGAAACCGTGTTCTCGCAGATAGTTCCAATGCGCCCCAATGTCCCGCTTACGTTGTGCGTCACGGGCAGCGGGACGAAGAACGGAGGAAAGTGATGAGCAGCTTGGATATTCAACGCTGGTCGAACGACTTCACCGCGCTGACCAAGGTCATATCGGAAGGCATCGAGCAGTTTGTTCTCCGGTTCATTTCCAGCTGAAGTGATCTGAGCTCGTTGCCGGGTGCGGATAGTTCAGTCGTCGCTTCCGCGGTTCGAGTGATGAATTGCGATGAAATAGAGGTTCTTACGGCGTCTGGGAGGCCTGGGCGGGGGCGAGCAGGTAGGAGAACACGTACGTAACTGCGGCGATGACCGCCAGTACGATCAAGGACATCGGGAACCCTGCGGCATCTCGCACCGGGTCACCAGTAGCGACGACAGCCGCCATGGACACTCCGATTACCAGCAATGTCACCGCCAAGGCAGAGCACGCAGCGAACCGATGCTTCCAGCAGCAGACTGTGCGCGCCGGCCATGTGTGGCTTGTTCTCAGGGCGCAGCGCCCACCTGCAACAGCGCTCGAGCCGACAATCAGCCCTGCCAGCGCTCCGATGAAGGCGGGTATGAACAGTCCTACCCAGGACCAGGCTCCATCGCCGACTATCGGGATCATCACGGCGACACCTGTGACCGCACCTGTGAGCGCAGCCAGACTCAGTTCCTTGTCGACCCAGCTCATGGATCAACTAGAACACAGGCACGCTCGCGAGGCTGTGGAGTATCTCGGATTCAGGGGCTGAAGAACTCGAGTCGGCGGTGCAGGCGTGCGATCGACGGGTCCCCGATCGTGCGTCTGCCGTCGGTTCGGGCTTGGCTCGGGGTCATCCCGTAGAAGTCCTTGAACGCTCGCGCCAACTGGGATTTCGAGGTGAAGCCGCATCGCAGGGCCAACGCTTCGATCGTTTCGTTCGGCATCTCGGTTCTGGTCAATTCGCGGTAGACGAGTTCGAGACGCTTCCGCCGAATGACAAGAGCTATTCCGCCGTCGGATGCGAATGCGCGATAGAGCTGTGCCCGGGAGACGGACAATGCTGCGCACATGCTCGTCGGGCCGAGCCAGGTCTCCGAGAGATGCTCGGCGATGTAGGCGTACGCACGATCGCGGAGAGAGTGATCGGGCCGCGGCGACAGATCAGGTTCGGCGATACCCAAACTGACACGAAGGAGGGAAGCGACGACGTCCTCGTAGCCGGCCGCAGCATCGGGATCGAGATGCGGTAGCGCGAGTACGACCGATTGCATGCACTGAGCGAGCACGACGGCAGGAACTCCGCGCAGTACCGTCCCGTGTAGAGAACGACCCTTCGACTCGGCCTCGACGAGGGAACGCGGTGCGAGGAGCGTGATGGTGCGCCCTGTCGATTCCGCCTCCGCGTCGGCGGTCCAGGTACGCCCGAGGTCGAAGAATGTGACATCGCCTGGACGTGCGACGAAATCGACTCCGTCGGCGTTGCCGCTCAACTGCCCGTCGAGGACGACCTGGACCATGTATTCATCGTCGAGTCCGCTCTCGGCGATCAGCCGATTGTTTCGGGTGTACTTCTGTGCGTTGAAGGTAGTTTGACCGATCAACGAGGTTCCGATGGAAAGCGCTGTGATCGAGCCTTCGAGAGATGTGTCAGGGTCAATTCGGTCGGTGACGAAGAACGGACGTGTGACACTGCGCCAGAAGTCGTCGGCGTCCGCAGGATCGACCGATCGGGTCGACACGCGGATGCGGGCGGAATTCATCGACACGCGGGCATGATATGTCAGATCCCGCAGGTCGCAGTCACTCTCCCGCAAATAGACGTCAATAGTGACCGAGCCCACATAATGAGACAAATCGGGCGTATTTGTGAGACGGCCAGTGCTCGCGTGTCGCGGCGAAGCTGTCTATGTTGTTCGTTATGGGTGGACAGGTTGGGAGTTCGATGCTCGAACGAAATCTCGAGTTCGGCGGGGATCGACTGCTCGTTTGTCGGCCATCATGACGTCCACTTCGAATCGATCGCAGCTATCTCGAGCAAAGCGAAATCCTCGAGGAAGGGGCACGCTGCAAAGGCGGCTTGCCGGGCGTGGAGCCACGGCGATTCGTCCCCGCCTCCTCGGATTGATGGAACGCTCGGCGGGATTGACTGTCATCGATTCGCCACTTGGGTTCGGCAAGACGGAACTCGCCGCGTTGTGGCTCACGACTCTCGGGCAGGTGCCGAGCAGACCGGTAGTCTGGGTGCCGGCGCCATCGCATCGGATGACCCCCCTCGAGTACTGGAACACCGCGCTCGCAGTAATTCAGGATTCGCTGGAATCACTCGAGGCCCCGCCACGAATGCGCGAGGATCCAGTGGGCGCGATCGAATCACTCCTCGACTCGTCACCCGCACCATTCGTGTTGGTGTTCAACCGCATCGACCTGGTTGAGGGTGACGAGGTGGGACGCCGAATCGTGGATCTGATCGTGCGGCTTCCCGGATTGAAAGTAATCGTCACGCTGCAGGATCGGTCTGCGACGGACTTGCTCGAAGACGTCCGCGTGGACGAGTACCTGTGCGCGAACGACCTCAGATACACGCTCGACGAGTCCACCGTTCTGTTCGCGGAGGCAGGGATTCACCTTCCCTCGGGCATCGTCCATTCGATCTGTGAACGCGTCGCCGGCGTTCCCGTGCTGATGAAGGTTGCTCTGAGTGCGGTTGCGGGGCTGAGTGAACCGAGCCGTGGACGCGAACGCGTTCAGCAGCGAGTGGACCAGGCGATCCACGCGTACGTCAGTCGGACCGCTCCTCGGTCGGGCAAGTCGCTCGAGTTGTTCGACTTCGCGACTACGATCGCCGCTGCCCGCACGGTGACACCAGAGATCGCTCGTGTCTTGTCCGACGATCTTGACGTGGAGGGCAAACTGGACTTGCTCGAGTCTTTCGGTCTGATCTTCCGGAATGGTTTCGAGGGAGAACCGTCCTGGTACTTCGCGCCGTCAGTTCGACTGGCATTCATACAGATACGGGCCGAACAAGGGGATGGATTCGAAGATCCCTTCCAGGTACTCGTCGATCACGCTCTCGGGACTTCGGATATAGCCGGTGCCGTTCACTACGCCTTGGACGGACGCAAGTGGACCAGGGTGCTCGACATACTCGAGCGCCACTGGGCTGATCTTCTGGTCGATCACACCGGATTGGTCCGGACTGCGTTGCAATCCATACCCGGTGACGTACTCAGTTCGAACCCTTCGATTCTGGTGGGTCGTGACCTGCTCGAATCACGTCTGCGGCCGCAGTTGATCAACGGCGATTCATTACCGACGGAACCGGCGGAATTGCGTGCGATAGGTGGTAGTCCGCATGCGCACAGCTTGTTGAACGTCGGAACTGTCCAATCGGTGGTGCTGAGAACATCCGGTAAGTACCAACGCTCGACCGAGATCACGCGCAAATTGGCGCACGTCGTGTACGGACTCGGCGACGAGTCGTTGGGCGCGTTGGGGTCTCAACTGCCCGCCCTGCGGCTGATCTGGGGGGTCTCGCATCAATTGACCGGTGACCTCGGTGATGCCGCGGTGGAATTGCGACTCGCCTATCAAGGTGCGGTGCAACATGGTCCGGAGTTCGTCCTGCGTCACGCCGCAGGCAATGCCGCGCTCAACTCCGCGCTGATCGGGGACGTCGCGCACGCGACAGACTGGCTGCACCTGGAAAGCACACACCCGGACGTTTCGGGATGGTTGGGACCGCCCTCGCACATGGGGGGAGCGATCGCGCGGGCACTGGTGGCGTGCGACAGCGTGGACCTGCACGCCGGAGCTGCCGCGATGGACGCACTCGCCGAGGTCACACCGCCGGGCGACCTGTGGGCGTTCGCGGCCTACACTTACACCAGATTTGCACTGCTGCAATCGGACCCGTTCTCGGGGCTGATTTCCCTCCAGCGCGCAGTGGCAACGCACGGGCACGTGAATCCGTGTGAACGATCGCTCGGTGACGCGCTTCTCACCGCGGCACGTATCGATCTTCTGTTGGCGTCCGGGGAGGGTACCAAGGCGCTGGAAGAATCAGTCGCTGCGCCACATACGTTTGCAGTTGTCACGGTCTCCGTGGCGCGGACGCATCTTCTGACCGGGTCGCCGTCCCAGGCATTGGAATTGTGCCGCGAAATCGATTGGAGCGGGCAGTATCTCACGAGGTTTCGGCTCGAATCCCTGCTGATCGAATGCGCTGCTCTGTGTGAACTGGGCAGGATCCCCGCTGCCGCGAGTACATGGGAGGAAGCTCGCGGACTGCTCGAAACCTCCGGTGTCCTGTCGGCCCTGGCGACGATACCGCGTGATCTGATCAGGCAACTCGAAGATGGGGCCGAGGGCTCGAGCAGTGCCGTCGCGACCTTTCTCGAATCCGAAGCGGCGCAGATATATCCGGCGGCCATCGTTCGGGTCCAATTGACGAAACGGGAGATGGACGTTCTCGTGGAACTGGGTCTCGGCATTCCGATCGGTGAGATCGCGCGGCGGTTGTTCGTATCCAACAACACGCTGAAGAGTCACCTCCGAGCCTTGTATCGCAAACTCGGTGCGCATTCCCGGGAAGAGGCTGTCGCGGCAGCGCACCGACACAACCTCCTCGGCAGTGGGCAGGACTGATCGGCGTCAGTGCAGATTGCGCTCGGCGTAGACCTTCATCGCGTCACGGACCAGCGAAGCGGTGCCTTCTCCGTACTTGTCGTAGTTTGCAGTGAAGCGGGGATCGTCGACGTACATCTGGCCGAGTCCGGTGAAGGCGTCGGCGCTGGGAGTCCTTCCCTGCCAACCGATCTTTATCCACTCGAACTGTCTTCGGGTAATCGTCTGGACGTCGTCGCTTTCCGCGGACAGCCCCGCTGTCAGTGCTTTTCCGAATGCCGCTGCGATGTCGGCTTGAGATTGCAGATGAGCTTTACGGTCCTGCTCCGACATCGACCGCCACCAGTCGTCGCCGCTGGTGTAGGCGTCCTTGCCCCAACGCTCGATGACCTCGTCCTTGTATCGGGTGTGGTCGAACCCGTCGAAAACATCGTCCGGCATGAGTGATTCACCATTCTTCGTCTTGTTCAAGGTCCTGTTGACCGATTCGATCTGTCTCGAGATCCGCGTGCGCTCTTGCTCGAGGAGTTCGAGGTGCGTACGCAGTGCGGCGGCCGTATCGCGTTCGCCGGTGAGGACTTCGGCGATGGCCGGCAATCCGAGTCCGAGTTCCCGAAGTAGAAGGATGCGTTGCAGTCGCACCAGGGCGTCTTCGTCGTAGAAGCGGTAGCCGTTGGCGCCGATGCGACTCGGTTCCAGGAGTCCCAAATCGCCGTAGTGACGCAGCGTTCTGCTGGTGGTACCTGCGGATTTGGCGAGTTCTTGGATGGACCATTCGCTCACGTGGAGTTCCTACTCTCGGATCGGTTGTGCTCATTCAGCATGCAAGTTGACGTTGCGTCAATGTCAAGAAAGTTCTCGGTGTGCATTGGCGGGAACGTTTTATGTCCGTTTCGTCGTATCGCCACGAACGGGTCTCCAACTGATTGATTCGATGACCTAGGTCACGTGATTTGGCTCACAAATTGTCAATTTGAATAGTTGAACAAGCCTCTGTTGACGCTTTCACATACCTCGACCACGATCATCTGAACAGATCGAGTTACGCGGTTGTTGAAAATGCACGGTAGTTGAAATGCACTGCAGACGGAACGGTGGTCCACGATGACTGAACTGGTGTCGGGCGTAGCCCAGGCCAAGCCCTATGACCTCGATGATCGGTACCGGTCGGGATCGGGACCGGTGTTGCTGACCGGTGTTCAGGCAATTGCACGCGGCTTCGTCGAGCAGCACGTTCGCGACATTCGGGCAGGTAAGCGTATTGCCACCTTCGTCTCCGGTTACCAGGGCAGCCCCCTCGGTGGCGTCGACAAGATGCTTCACGGCATGCCCAAGGTTCTCGCCGAGCACGACATCACCTTCATCCCCGGCTTCAACGAGGAGCTCGCCGCCACGGCGGTATGGGGAAGCCAGACGGATCTCCCCGCCGGAACCGCGACCCACGACGGCGTGACCGGCGTCTGGTACGGCAAGGGCCCCGGCGTCGACCGCGCTACCGACACCATTCGCCACGCCAACATGTACGGCGTGAACCCCAAGGGCGGCGTCGTCCTCCTGGTGGGCGACGACCCCGCGTCGAAGTCCTCCACGGTTCCGGCCGTCAGCGAGCGCTCGCTTGCCGCAATGGGCGTGCCGGTTCTCTTCCCACGCAATGCCGAAGAGATCATCACGATGGGTATGCACGCCGTTGCTCTCTCGCGTGTCTCCGGTTGCGTCGTAGCGCTGAAGATCGTCGCCGACGTCGCAGACGGTGCCTGGACGATCGACGGCAGCATCGCGGACTTCGACATCGTGGTTCCGGAAGTGCAGTTCGAGGGCAAGCCCTTCGTCTACAAGCAGCGTCAGATGGCCGCGCCGCCGGACAGTGTCATCGCCGAGGCCGATCTGTACGGCCCGCGATGGGATCTTGTGCACGCGTACGGAACTGCCAACAACCTCGATGTGATCGAGGTCAACCCCTCCGGTGCGAAGATCGGTATAGCCGCCACCGGTACAACTTTCGACTCCGTCCGTCAAGCTTTGGCAGACCTCGGCGTCGATGATGCCGCGCTGCACCGCGCCGGGATCCGTCTCCTTCGCATCGGAATGTGCTACCCCGTCGTGGGCGAGAAGATAAAGGAGTTCGCCGAAGGCCTCGAGCAGATCGTCGTGGTCGAGGACAAGACCGCGTTCATCGAAGCTCAGATCCGGGAAGTCCTGTACGGCACCGACGATGCTCCTCGCATCATCGGCAAGCGTGACGGCCAGGGCCGTCTGCTCATGCCTGCCAGTGGTGAACTGACCGCAGGCCGGTTGCTCGCCCCGTTGCGCCGCGTACTGAAGCCGCACGTCGAGCTCAAGCGCACCCTCCCGGCCCCGCTGTCGCTCAACGTGCTCTCCGCCAAGCGAACCGCGTACTTCTGCAGCGGGTGCCCCCACAACCGTTCCACCGCTATTCCCGAGGGTTCCATCGGCGGCGGCGGAATCGGTTGCCACACACTCGTCACCATGTCCGGCCGTGAGGACAGCGCTGTCACCGGCCTGACGCAAATGGGCGGCGAGGGCAGCCAGTGGATCGGGCAGGCACCGTTCACCGACGTGCCTCACCTGTTCCAGAACATCGGCGACGGCACCTTCTTCCACTCCGGTCAGTTGGCTGTCCAGGCATGCATCGCCGCAGGCGTGAACATCACCTACAAGTTGCTCTACAACGAAGTAGTGGCGATGACCGGTGCACAGGACGCGGAAGGTGCCCTCTCCGTTGCTCAGCTCAGCCACAAGCTGACCACCGAGGGCGTCAAGCAGATCATCATCTGCGCCGACGAGCCTTCGCGTCACAACAAGCGCGCTCTGGCCAAGGGCACCAAGCTCTGGCACCGCGATCGCCTCGACGAGGCCCAGAAGGAGCTTCGCGAGATCAAGGGCGTCACAGTGTTGATCTACGACCAGCACTGTGCGGCCGACGCTCGTCGCCAGCGCAAGCGTGGCACGCTGCCCACTCGCAACACTCGCGTCGTCATCAACGAGGCAGTGTGCGAAGGCTGCGGTGACTGCGGTGTGAAGTCGAACTGCCTCTCGGTCCAGCCCGTGGACACCGAGTACGGCCGCAAGACGAAGATCGACCAGACGTCCTGCAACACCGATTACACCTGCATGGACGGCGATTGCCCGTCGTTCGTGACCGTCGAATTGGTACCGGGCAAGAAGGCTCCGAAGGCCGCACGTCCCGTCCCGCCCGTCGTCGCAGACCCCGATTTCGGACCGCTCACCAGCACGCAGAACGTGTTCCTCGCGGGCATCGGCGGCACCGGCATCGTGACCGTCAACCAGGTGCTCGCAACGGCTGCACTGCGCGCCGGCCTCGAGGTGGAGAGCCTTGACCAGATCGGACTGAGCCAGAAGGCCGGACCGGTTGTCTCGCACCTGCGTTTCAGCTCCAGCGCGCTCGAGCCGTCCAACCGCCTCACTCCGGGCAGCGCGGATTGCATCGTCGCCTTCGACCTGCTGACCGCGACGGACAACAAGAACCTCGACTACGGCAACGCCGAGAAGACGGTCTCCATCGCCTCGACGTCGCAGACGCCGACCGGAGACATGGTCTACGACAAGGCTGTTCGCTACCCCGAGGAGACGTCACTCCTCGCCCGTCTCGACAAGGTGTCGCGCACCCTGCGTTCGTTCGACGCACTCGCCGCTGCGCAGGAGTTGTTCGGTAACACCGCAGCGGCCAACTTCCTGCTGATCGGTGCTGCCTACCAGAGCGGTGGACTTCGTCTGCCGGCCGAGGCCATCGAAGAAGCGATCGGCATCAACGGCGTTGCCGTGGACGCGAACATCGCGGCATTCCGTTGGGGTCGTGCAGCAATTGCCGACACCGCAGCGTTCTCGGCCGTCACCACGCCGGCCAAGTCCGTCCGCGAACCCGTTGTCGCACCGGCTCACATGTTCGCCGGAACCACCTTCACCGGTGAAACCCTGCGACTGGTGGAACTGCGTGCAGCGCAGCTCATCGAGTTCCAGTCCGTCAAGATCGCCCAGCGTTACATCGATCAGGTTCAGGCAGTCTGGACCGCCGAACGTGCCGCAACCGAGCGGACCGATTTCAGCGAGGCTGTTGCCCGCGGCCTGTTCAAGTTCACCGCGTACAAGGACGAGTACGAAGTTGCTCGTATGCTGGTCGACCCCGCATTCATCGAGGACGTCAAGTCTCAGGTGCCGGCCGGGGAGAACCTGACCTACAAGCTCCACCCGCCGATCCTTCGAGTGATGGGCCGCAAGAAGAAGATCGGTCTCGGACCCAAGTCGCATGTTGCACTGAAGGTTCTGGCCAAGGGTAAGAAGCTTCGCGGTACCAAGCTCGACCCCTTCGGCTACATGCACGTCCGCAAGGTCGAGCGTGAACTGCTCGCCGAGTACGAGGCCATGATCGCTGACCTCTCTCGTACGCTCGCAACCGACGGATACGATCGCGCCGTCGAGATCGCGGCACTGCCGGACGTGGTTCGCGGTTACGAAGACATCAAGCTCGGCAACATCGAGCTGTACAAGACTCGCCTGCGCGAACTCGGTGTCGGTGAGTAGGAGCGCCGGCGAGTAGATCGAACAAGACTGTGCCCCAGTGACCGTCGTCGCTGGGGCACAGTTGCATTCAGGGCCTTCTCGGACCCAGGCAGGTTCAGGAGGGCGGGAACTGGCCGTCGGCAACCACGGCGCTGCCGTTCCACGTGAAGTTCACTATGTTCGGTCCGCCTTGGGGACAGCAGAATGCATCGTCGTCCAGCAGCCAACGGTATTGGACGGATACCGAATCCTTGTTGCTGTCGATGACGTGTGTGTACGAGTACGGCTCACTGGTAGCCGTGCCCAGGTATGTTCCGTCGTGGAAGAACAGGACGTGTGACTGGTAAGTCGCATCGCCGACGCCGTCGCCGTCCACCGAAACCCAGAGCAGGTCAGGACAATTCCCGATCTGTTCTTCGCTCGCGGATCTCGGTATCCAATTGCCCCCGTTGATGTCGGTGCCCAGCGTGCCGATGGCGTCGGTGACGAGCGAGGAGCCGACGTCGAGACAGGGACCCGAAGCGGGGATTGCTGTCGTAGTCGCCGTCGTGGATGCATTTGTGCGGGTGTTCGATTGTGGCGGGGGAGAGCTCGCTACCGTCGTCTCGGTTTCGTTTGCCGTCGATGTCGCCGACGCCGTTGAACTGGCTGCCGTGGAACTCGCCGCCGCTTCAGGTGTTCCTTCGGTCGACCCACAACCGGCGACCGTCAGGGCAGTGGCCGTCACCAGTGCAGCGGCTGCGACGGCGGCCGAAATCGGAGCTTTCCTGCGCATGCGTCCTCCAGAGTGTATGGGTTCACGTGTTCAAGTCCCTCCTTCGTTCTGTCGCCGGGCCGCATGCGTGCGTTATCGAACAACCGGTAACGATCAGCTATCGGACTCGGTGTTCCGTGCTTCGGTGCTCTTGGCCCCGGCCGCGTCGTATCGCACGGATCCAGCAACGACGGTCATCGCAATCTCTGTGGTCAGGAGAGAATCGACCCCTTCGGTGAACGGATCTTGTTTCAGTACGACAAAATCGGCTGCTTTACCCCGAACCAGCTGGCCGGTCACATCTTCCCACCGGCACGAGTAGGCAGCGTCGCGAGTTGCGTGAGCCAGCGCGTCCGCGAGGGGGAGTGCGTACTTCGGCAGGTTGGGTGCCAGTGACGGATCGATTGCGGATCGACGGGTGGTGGCGATGAACATGTTCGGCAGCGGCGGGTGGGGAGCGGTCGGAGCGTCCGAACCCAACGCCAGAACCGCTCCGGCCTCGGTGAATTCGGGCCAGGGGTACGCGCGATTGACCCGGTAGTCGCCGAGCATCGCCTGCCAGTTCTCCTGGATTGCAGGGTCAGCGTGAACCGGTTGCATCGAGGCGATGATTCCCAGGCGGGCAAGCCTTTCGACGTTGTCCCGGGTGATGGACTCCAAGTGTTCCATTCGGTGCCTGCGGGGAATGTCTCCGTTGGCGGCGATCGCGTACTCGAGTGCCGTCAATCCGATCTCCGACGCCTCGTCGCCGATCGCGTGCATCGCGATCTGCAGGCCTGCGGCGTCAGCGGCTGTCACGACGGGGATCAAGGACTCGAGATCCCAGATGGGCTCGGCGTTGGTGCCGTCCGAGTACGGCTCTTTCATTGCGGCAGTGCAGCTGTCGATCACACCGTCGATGATGATCTTGATTCCGGCGATACGGAGCCACGGACCTTGGACGCGCTCGTGGAGTTCGATCACGTCGTGAACTTGTCCGACGTTGTCGGCCTCGTTGTCCTCGCGGGTCATCAGCCAGTGAGCCGCGACACGCAGCGGCAGTGTTCCGTCTCCTGCGTCCAATGCTCTTTCCAGCGAGGCTAATTCGTCCGCGCCGAGTGCCATGTCGACCGCACCGGTCACGCCGTCCTCGAGATAGTGGCGGAAGGCGAGAGCGAGGGCGGCGTCCCGGTCTTCGTCGGATGCGAGCTCCGCCAGTTTCGGCCAGACGTAGAGCATCATGGCGGTCTCGTACAGCATTCCGGTGGCTTCTCCGGTGTCCGGATCCCGGCCGATACGACCGCCGATCGGATCGGGAGTGTCCGCGTCGATGCCGAGTTCTCGCAGTGCTGCAGTGTTCACCCAGACCGAATGTAAGTCGTTGGCGTCGAGGTACACCGGGCGATCGGGTACGACGGCGTCGATCATCTCTCGCGTCGGGTGCCCTCCATCCAGCGCGGAGAACAACCAACTGCGACCCAGCAGTCGTGGTGCGTCCGGGTTCGATTCCGCGAATTGCTTGATGCTGGACTGAATGTCGGCGAGATCGGCGGCATCACGCAGATCCAACTTCTGCAGCGCGAATCCCATCATCACCAAATGCGTATGGGCGTCGACGAAACCGGGTAGCACGACGGCACCTTCGAGATCGATCACCTCGGCGTCTGGAGCCAGGATATCGGCATAGACGGTTTCGCCCACGAATCTGAGCTTGTGGTCCTCGACGACTATCGACTCGGCCCATCCGTCGTCGGCAGCCGTGAAGATCTTTCCGTTGCGGTAGTGAGTGATGCTGTCATTCATGACTTCTACGTGATCCTTACGCGATGACGGTAGTAGTGATGGCGGCGCTGTGGTGACGATACGCACCTTCGGTATGTGCAGAGAGTCGGGAAACCAAGGCGAACGGGACCAGTAGAACGAAGCTGATCCCCGAGATGATGACTCCGAAGGTCGGATACCCGAGGCCGGCCGTCACCGAAGTTCCGAACAGCGGCGCGAACGCGGAGCCGATGAGGTAGGTGCCCAGTAGTGGCGCCGACCATCGGCCGGCCGCGTCGAGCGCGGCCGAGATGGCAACCAGGACGATGAACGTGGCCGCGTAGATCGTGTTCCAAGCGATGACCACTACCAGGTAGATCGTGGGATCGGTGGTGAGGCCGGCAGACAGCTTCAGAATTGCCCCGAGTATCAGTAGCACGGAGATCGATACTGTCCGACTGACCCGAGAACCCAACGCGGTCAAGGTAACAGCCGCGAGCACACCACCCGCCGTTGATGCGCTCAGTGCGAGACTCATTTGTTGATCCGAGAGCCCGGCGTGCTCGGAACCCATGATGCCGAGTACTGCCCACAACGAGTCCTCGCTGATCGCCCAGACTGCAAGCATCGCGAGAAATGCGGTTCCGGCAAAAGTGAGACGTTTCGCGCTGACCCCGGCGGGGAGAGCTGTGGTCGTATTGGCGGACTTCGCCATCTCCGGCGACTCTTTCACCGGGGACGACGGCAACCAGGTGACCGTTGCTGCGGTAGCCAGTGCCAGGACTGCGACGATGCCGAATGCGTTGGTCATGTGTGTGCCGAGGATGGGTATGAGAGCGAGGACGGCTGTGACGACGACACGGTTCACGAGGCCGCTGATGCTTGACGCCCGGTCCGGGTTCGTGAGCGCGGCCAGTGCCGCTCCGCCAACGGATGCGGATCCACCAGCGCCGATACCGCCGACGATGATCGCGGCGCATGCGATCGTCGTGGACGGTGCGATGGCCGCAACGCCGAATGCGGCTGCCATCGCGATCAGGCTGACGCGGCCGAGGAGATGGCGATGCCGGCCCGAGGCGATTCGGGTGGTGGCGAGGCAGGTGACGGCGCAGACCAGCAGCGATGCGGTCAGAACGGCACCGGCAGCGGATTCGGTGACACCGAGGTCCTCGACCATTGCCACGATCATCAGGGGGATGAGGTTCGCGGTAATGAACCCCATGACGCCGATACTGAAGACGGCAATACCGCGGTTGGCGGTGAGTGGAACCCGGTCGGACTGCGTATTCGTCGAAGCGTTGATCGGCACTAGGGCAACCCCATGTCCTGAAGGGGGTGGCTGAACCGACCCCTGGTGTCGTGATGCGAGTCACTTAATGAATGTGATTCGTTAAGTATGGGGATGAGCTCCGCCACGGTCAAGAGATCTAACGAATTTGATTCGTTAATTGTATGTTTCCGGATACCTGCTTCCGGAAAGTGGCGTCGCCGGTCTGTTTCCTGTTGTGAGGCTTATGCTTCCGCAATGGCTGAGATTGCGGAACGCACCCGCTACTTCGAGCGCTACGTCACTTTCATCGACGCGATTGTCGCCATTGCGATCACGCTGCTCGTACTGCCGCTGGTCGAACTCACCAGTGACCACCACGGCACCACGTCGGAACTCCTGCGCGATCACGCTGCGCAGTTCTATTCGTTCGCCCTGAGCTTTCTGGTGATCTTCCGTCTCTGGTGGTCGCAGCATCGGCTGCTTCGTTTTGTGGTCGACGGAGACAAGGTGGTTGTGCGCGGGCTGGGGTTGTGGGTGATGACCATCGTGTTCTTGCCATTTCCGACTGCGCTCGTTGCAGCGCCGTCGCAGGATCTCGGAACCAGGGCTCTCTACATCGGGACAATGGCAGCCAGTGCTGCGTGCCTGGCGGTGGTCGCGTGGGGTCTGGTTCGCAACCCCTCGTTGAGCGAAGAGAATGCGAAGCCGCATTTCACCGCTGAAATCGTCACTTTCCTGATCATGGTGGTGGCGCTGCTCGTCAGTGTGCTCGTTCCGGTGACATCGTACTTCCCGCTGCTTCTTCTCCTGCTGTCGACGCCGATCGAGAAGCTGTGGAACCGAGTGGCGGCGAAATGGAGTCGTGGTGAAGGTGACATGAGCTAGTCGGCGCGAGCGGTCATCGCGGATTTCTTGGCTTTGTTTCCGCAGATGTTCATCGAGCACCAGCGTCGGTTGTTGCCGCGACTGGTGTCGACGTAGAGGCCGGTGCACCCGTCGCCCTGGCAGGCTTTGACGCGGTCGTGGTCGGGTCCACCGAGCACCGCGATCGCGTCGGCAGCCACTATCGACAAAGCGTCGCGGATCGGATTGTCTCCGGCTGATTTCCAGAGGGCCCGGCCACTCTCGAGGACGAGGTGGGCATCACCGAGCTCGGATGCGGTGTTGACGATCCCGACATCGGCGCGTGAGACGCGGCGGTCCTCGCATACGGCGGTTCCGATGCGATGAATGGCCTCACGTAAATCCTGCGCGCCGCGGAGGTCGTCTTCTGTCGCGGTTGCGGGGGCGTCCATCAGATCGTTGGCGCGTAACCATAATTCGAGTCGCTGCGGGCTCGTGAGTCGTTCGAACCTCGAGCCGTTCCGATTGGTGAGGGTGGCGGTGAAGCGGAAGGCGAGCGTGTCGTTGTCGAGTCGAAACACGTCCCGAGCGGATTGATCAGCTCCTGCTTCGTTCACTTTCATCCTCCTTCGTGGCGAACCATCTCAACCGGTTCGACAGCAACTGTACCCGTGTGAGAGTCTTGAACCGTCTTAGATGGTTCAGCACTTTCGAGAGGGAAATCCATGACTTCTGTTTCCGTGGTCGGCTTGGGCGCGATGGGCCGTCCCATCGCTCGAAATCTACTGGGCGCAGGCTTCGACGTGACGGTGTGGAATCGCAGCCCTGAAGCGGTAGCCGAACTGGTCGAGGAAGGGGCGATCGGCGCGAAAACCGTTGCCGAGGCGTTCCAGTCCGGTGTTGTGCTGTCGATGTTGGCAGATGATTCGGCCGTGTCTTCGGCCATTCTGGATCCCGCCGTCCTCGCATCCGTTCCGAGTGGAACCGTGCACGTCAACATGGCCACCGTCAGCGTCGACCTTGCCAAGCGCGCCGCCGCACTGCACGCCGAGTACGGCATCGGGTACATCGCGGCGCCGGTGTTCGGACGCGTTTCTGTTGCTCAGGCTGGCCAGTTGAACATCATCGCCGCCGGCGACAGTTCCCTCCTCGAGCGAGTGCAACCCTTCCTCGACGTCATCGGTGCTCGCACGTGGCCACAAGGTGAGCGTCCGGAGCAGGCCAACATCGTCAAGATCATCGGCAATTACCTCATCCTCGCCGCGATTCAATCCTTGGGCGAGGCAATCACATTGGGGGAGAGGTCAGGTGTGGACGGAAGCCAACTCGTAGAACTGCTGACCTCGACGATCTTCCCGGGGCCGGTCTACTCCAGCTACGGAAACCTCGTCGCGACGCGTCAGTACGAGCCTGCAGGATTCACCACAGCTCTGGGCCTCAAGGATTTGAGGCTTGCGCTCGACGCCGCCGACAGCGTCGATCTGGATTTGCCGTTCGGTGGCGTACTTCGAGGCGTGCTCGCTCAGGCTCTGGCGAACGGTCAGGGCGAGATGGACTGGGCGTCTATTGCAGAACTGGTCCGTTCCGGCCAGTCGGGTGAAGGCAGTCCCGAAACACCGACGAGGTGAGCTCGAACTCGGACGGGACGGCGACTTCGGCACTGGCGGAGACCGATTCCGTCCGGACACTACCGCTGGCCGGGTTGTCGGCACTCGCAATGGCAGGCTTCATAGCGATCACAACCGAAACCATGCCGGCCGGACTACTGGTGCAGATCGGGTCAGGGTTGTCCGTATCAGTCTCCGGCGCAGGGCAATTGGTTACCGCGTAGGCATTGGGTTCCGTCGTCGGGGCGGTACCACTGATCGCATTGACCCGAGGATTGCGACGGCGTGCTGTCCTGGTGTCGGCGATTCTGGGGTTCGGTGTCTTCAATCTGGTGACAGCGCTTTCGTCGAATCTTGTTCTCACCTTGGGTGTTCGGTTTCTGGCCGGTATGGCGGCAGGTGTGGTGTGGGGGTTGCTTGCCGGGTACGCACGCAGGATGTCGCCCCCTCACCTGCAGGGGCGGGCCGTTGCGGTTGCCTCCGTCGGACAGCCGATCGCGTTGGCAATCGGCGTTCCGATGGGGGCGTGGCTCGGGACCCTGGCCGATTGGCGCGTCGTCTTCGCCGTGATGTCGGTTGCTGCGCTACTTCTGGTCGCGTGGATACTCACGGTGATGCCGGACTTTCCCGGGCAACAAGCGGATCGGCAGCTGCCGGTGCGGAAAGTCCTGGTCCTGCCTGGCGTACGACCGATTCTGTTTGTCGCGTTCTTGTGGATCCTCGCGCACAACATCGTGTACACGTATCTGGCGGCGTTTCTGGATCGCATCGGTTTCGGCGATCGGTTGGGAATCGTCTTGTTCGTGTTCGGACTTTTCGCCTTCGTGGGCATCGGTGTGGTCGGGGTGTTTGTCGACCGGGCCCTTCGAAGTCTCACCGTGCTGAGCTTGGTGGTCTTTGCCGCAGCTTTGACGGCGTTGGGCGTCGGCGGTGACAGCTTCGCAGTGATCGCACTCAGCGTTGCGGCATGGGGCGTGGCATTTGGAGGCGCTCCCACTCTCCTTCAGACTGCGCTCGCGGATACGACGGGCGACGCTGTGGACACTGCGCAATCGGTTTTCGTGACGATCTTCAATGCGGCGATCGCAGCGGGCGGCGTCGTGGGCGGGCTGATCTTGGCGGACAGGGGTGCGGGAGCGTTGCCGTTGGTTTCGCTGGTGCTGATCGTCGTCGGTGTTCTTGTGGCCAGTATCCGACAATTCGGACATAGCTTGTGATTCACTTCACGCATGCGAAAGTCATTGCTGGTGGTTGCGCTCGTTGCTACGTGGTTTGTCGCCGGAGCGATGCCCGCGGGGGCTGCGGATGCGAATTGGTCCGGTGATTACTCGCTCAAGCGTTTCGCCGCGACCAAGACGGGCACAAGTCTGGCCGCCAGCCAGTGGGAGCCGGATTTCTCCGATACATACACGTTCGAGACGGACTGCTCGAGCGGAGTCTGTATCGCCACAGTGGTCGGCGGTCCGGCTCCCGCCAATCCGACGTTGCCGCAGCCTGCGCGATACACCTGGGACGGAACCAGTTGGGTGCACCCCTATGACTGGGAGTGGGATTGCTACCAGGGGGAAGGCGTGCCCAAGGTGTGGGCACCGGCGCACTCCGAGGCGTATTACACACCTCAGCCCGATGGCAGTCTGAAAGGTTCGTGGCGTACCGACATCGCGAGTGGTCCCTGCGGGGGATCGGTGATCATGCACGTCGAGGCGTACCCGGTCGGTCGATCTACCGGATCCTTCGGTAGTTGAGAACGATCTGTGGCCCGAAGGTGTTGAAACAAATCTGAGCCCGCGGGAATTGATCGAGCCCCATGCACGTTAATTGAGTCAGTAACGCTCAACTTTCTGCAAGGAGGCTTCGGAATGCCAGCATTCTTCGGGCCCGAGGGTCCCGGTCGCATCGATATTTCCCGGCTCATGAGCAGGGCCACCCAGCAACTCATGGCTGACGCTGCACGTGTAGCGGCTGCTCGCGGTGATTCGGATCTCGATGCACTGCACGTTCTCCGCGTCATGGCGGAGCAGGATCCGGTCCGCACGCTCATGCAGCGCGCCGGAGCCGACCCGAAATCCGTGGTCGACGCCGTCGACCTGCGGCTGCCACAAGGCCGTGAGCAGGGGGGCTACTCTGCTCCTGCGCTCAGCAGTGCCGTGAAAACCGCTCTACTCGAGGCTCATCAACTGGCCCGAGCCCTGGGATCGACGTACATCGACCCCGAACATCTCTTCATCGCATTGGCCGGTGACCCCGATCATGTTCCGGGTCGTCTGCTCGCTTCGGCCGGCATCACGCCGGAGAAGCTGCAGGCAGCGGTTCAGAACCCTGCAGCCGGTCCAGTCGAAGAAGAGTCCACCACACCGACGCTCGACAAGTACGGCGTCGATCTCACCGATCGCGCCCGCAACGGCGGCGTCGATCCCGTGATCGGCCGCGCCGACGAGATCGAACAGACCATCGAGATCCTCTCCCGCCGCACCAAGAACAACCCGGTCCTGGTGGGTGAGGCCGGCGTCGGCAAGACTGCCATCGTCGAAGGACTGGCCCAGCGCATCGTCGACGGGGATGTCCCGGAATCGTTGGTGGGCAAGAAGATCGTCCAGCTCGAACTCTCGAGCATGGTCTCGGGTACCCGTTACCGCGGAGACTTCGAGGAACGGCTGACCAAGGTGATCGACGAGATCACCGCACACAAGGACGAGCTGATCGTCTTCATCGACGAGATGCACACCATCGCCGGTGCCGGAGGCGGCGCCGAAGGTGCGATGGATGCCGGAAACATCCTCAAGCCCAAGCTCGCTCGCGGTGAACTGCACATCGTCGGCGCCACCACGCTCGACGAATACCGCAAGAACATCGAGAAGGATCCCGCGCTCGAGCGGCGCTTCCAGCCCGTACAGGTCGGAGAGCCGTCGATCGAGGACGCAATCGCGATCTTGAGCGGACTGCGCAGTCGGTACGAGGATCACCACAAGGTGCACTACACCGACGAGGCGATCACCGCTGCGGTGGAGCTGTCGGCACGTTACATCGGCGACAGGTTCTTGCCGGACAAGGCAATCGACCTGATCGACCAGGCCGGCGCCAGGCTTCGCTTGAAGACGGCCACGGTAGACACCGCTGCGCTGCAGCAGCGTCTCGAGCAGCTCGAGAGCGACAAGGAGAAAGCCGTCGCCGACGAGTTGTACGAGAAGGCGTCGACCCTGCGTGACGAGATCAACGGCGTCGCAAAGCGTCTCGAGAAGGCAGGATCCTCGGTTCCTTCCGAGGAAACGCCGGACGTGACCGCTGAACAAATCGCCGAAGTTGTCGCTCGCGCAACGGGTATTCCGGCAAGCCAGATGACTCAGGCAGAGAAAGATCGCCTGCGCCGTCTGGAAGAGGAACTGCACGGTCGTGTCATCGGGCAAGATGACGCCGTTCGCGCAATCGCGCGTGCCGTGCGTCGTAGCCGGACCGGTATGAGCGATCCGGATCGTCCCGTCGGTAGCTTCCTGTTCCTCGGACCCACTGGCGTCGGCAAGACGGAGCTCGCAAAAGCTCTGGCTGCCACACTCTTCGGAGACGAGAACAAGATGCTGCGCTTCGACATGAGTGAGTTCGGTGAGAGGCACACGGTCAGCCGATTGGTCGGTGCTCCTCCCGGATACGTCGGCTACGGCGAGGCCGGACAGCTCACGGAACAGGTGCGTCGTAACCCGTACTCGGTGATCCTGCTCGACGAGATCGAGAAGGCACACCCGGACGTGTTCAACACCTTGCTCCAGGTGCTCGACGACGGCCGTCTGACCGACGGTCAGGGTCGGACGGTGGACTTCAAGAACACCGTCGTGATCATGACCAGCAACCTCGGCTCGGACATCATCTCGAGCAAGTCCGGTGGACTCGGCTTCACCACGGGTGACGCAGAGTCGGCGGAGAAGCCACTGCGCGACCGCGTGATGGCCAGGTTGCGCGAATCGATGCGGCCGGAGTTCCTCAACCGTATCGACGAGATCGTGATCTTCCGCAAGCTCGACACCGAGCAACTGCACCGGATTACTGATCTGCTGCTCGACGACAGCCGGAAGCGGCTGCAGTCCAAGGGCATCGAGATCGAGTTCACTGCCGACGCGGTGGACTGGATCGCCGAGCACGGGCATCAACCCGAGTTCGGGGCTCGCCCGTTGCGTCGTTCGATTCAGCGTGTGGTCGACGACAAGATCGCCGACATGCTGCTCGACGATCTCCTCGAAGAGGGCGGCAGTATCACCGTCGCGGTTGACGAGGGTGAGTTGGTGTTCAGCTAGGGGCACAGCCCCCTGTGAGCGGTTAGGGAGTCCCAGGACTCCCTAACCGCTCACAGGCGCGTAGCACCCAAAATCTCCGCCGCCAGGGCATCGTTATGCCGGAAGAACCCTGCATTGGTACGGGGACGAGGGAAAGCCGCCGACCAGTTATGGCCTGCAACCCACGGCCCGGCGGCGAAGCGGCGGGGATGAGCAGTGTTGTTCTGGTCGAGAATTCGTGAAGTACCGTCGACGGCGAGCTTCGCCGAACTGTCCACGGTCGCACGAAGTTCGACTGCCTCGCCCCGACGGTGAAGCGTCCGCAGGAGCGAGTCACCGCTCGCGCTGATGGAAGCAACCGGCAAGCGTGCTTCGACGAGGGTGTTCGCGGCCACGATGTCGGTGTGCGACGCGCTGCGCGCGACAAAGATCCCAGCCCCCGTTGCCGGGTCGATCTCGGTGGAGAACACCGAATCCGGCCCGAGGAACTGGACGATGCCCGCCTCGTTGAGGGCGACCAACTGTTCCAAACGCTCGGGCGGCGGACCACTGGCGATGAAGCTGAAGAACGAATGAAGCCAACCCTCGACGTCCTTGGCGACGGATTCGGCCGGGATTCTGCCGCGCCGCAACAATTCTCCGACGGTCATGTACGTCGACAGCAGCGCTGAGAAGACAGCCGCGTCGGCGCTGAAATACGGGTCCGACCTCCGCGCGACATCTGCCGAGATGTATTCGGTGATCCGGGACTGGACCTCGGCAAGCCCGTCGTAGCGCTCACCGCCGAGTGGGCGGTTCAGCCGCTCGAGATCGATACGGTCTTCCGGCTTCGGGACTGCGTTCTCGACCAGTTCCTGCAATCGAGGCGATCCCCAAGCCAGCGAGGCGAATTCGGCGTCGAACTCCTCCCAGGTGCCCACTGTCCGATCCGGATGAGATGCGAACAGCTCGTAATAGTGGGCGCCTGCCAGTTCTTTCGACGCCAAGGGCCAGATGTCGTTTCGGAAATCCAACGGTCCGTCGCCGGGAACGAGATCAGCGGTGAAGAACCGCGGTAGCGGTGGCCGCGCGTCAGCGATCGAGTACGAAATCTTGGAATGATACGGCACTCCGCGACGAGATCCGGCATACAACAGGGGTTCCCGACCCGAGGGAGCGTAAGTGAGGACGCCGTCTTCACCGCGTTCGAAGATGCCGCCACGGCTCTCGGCGAGGAGAACCATCCAGTCGATGAAAGCCAGCCCGAGTCCGGCGATCAGAACCGGTTCGCCTTCGGGAATGACATCGGCGTCGAGATCGGCAGTGTAGCCCGGACCCACATACGTCAACCCGTGATCGGACGCGAAGCTGGTCAGCGCGGTTTCGCGTGGGGCAGGCAACGCATCGGGGTGCCCCTGTGCGAGAAGGACGGTCGTCGCGTCGATGACAGCTCCGTCGTCCAGATGAACTGTCTGTGTCTCGCCGACGTTCACGATGTCGACCACGGATCGTCGATGAACTCGAACGTCGACGTGCGCTGGCGCGGAGTCGACTGCAGTCTCGAACACCCAGTTCAGGTATCGGCTCTGCAGTGACCTCGATGCAAACGACGACGGGGTGAGCGTCGGAACTTCTGCTGCGATTTCTGGGAATTCGGCAAGCTCAGCCGAGCGCTCGGCGACCCATTCCGCGAGGGTCGGACCCGGCAGCACCGGGCCGATCACGGCGGTGGTCTCGTCGGTGAACATCGTGACGTCCGCGGTTGTCGAATTCATCCACAGAAGCGGCGCCTGGCTGCCTCGCCAAATACGGCCGGCGCCTGCCGGATACGGGTCGACAACGTGAATGTCGATCGGTGTGGGATCGGCGTTCACCGATTCGTGAGCGAGGATCCGCTCGAGTACGCCGGTCCCGCGGGGTCCACCGCCCACGATCACGATGACAGCTGCTGTCCCCACTGAGGTACGGGGTCGATCGCCTGGCACGAGTCCTCCATCGGACCTGGCAGAAAGCACCCGCACCTCAGCAGAGGGGGTTGCTGCGACGTCACGGAGCCAGGACTCTCGATCGCTCTGGATGGTTAGTCCAGCTTATCTTCGGAGAATCGTGAGGCAAGGAATTCCGGACATCAGATCAGCGTGAATCAAACAGTTGTCAATCACTATCTTTCGGTTTGCGTTGCAGGCAGGATCCGAGCGTGAACATCCCCGAAGCCGATTCGTGATCCGCCGACGCCGGGAGCGGTGGCTGAGATGGCGATGGTGTCGCCGTCTTCGAGAAAGGTACGGGTCTCGGAGCCCACAGCTACGGGTTCCTTGCCGCCCCACGTCAGCTCGATGAAGGCGCCGCGCTGATCTTTGTCCGGTCCGGAAATGGTTCCGGACGCGAAGAGATCGCCGGTGCTCGCTGCTGCGCCGTTGATGGTGGTGTGCGCGAGCATCTGCGCAGGCGACCAGTACATCTGGGCGTAGGGCGGCCGGGAGACGACGTGACCGTTCCATTCGACGGCCAGGTCGATGTCCAGCCCCCACTTCTCTTCACCACGCAGATAGGAAAGCGGTTCGGGATCCTGCACCGGAGTGTCGATTCGGGCTGCTTCGAGAGCGAGCAAGGGTACGACCCACGGTGAGATGGAGGTCGCGAAACTCTTCCCCAGGTTCGGACCGAGGGGCACGTACTCCCACGCCTGGATGTCTCGGGCAGACCAGTCGTTCACGACGACGGCGCCGAAGACGTGCTCGGCAAATTCGTCCGGGGTGATGGAATCGCCCATCTTCGAGGGAGTTCCGACGATGAATCCCATCTCGGCTTCGATGTCGAGGCGCCGGGACGGTCCGAAGTCCGGGCTTTCCTGATCGGGTGCCTTCCGCTGTCCGCAGGGACGAACGATGTCGGTGCCGGAGACGACGACGGTGCTCGAGCGCCCGTGGTATCCGACGGGAAGATGCTTCCAGTTCGGCATCAAGGGGGCTGCGTCCGGGCGGAACAACCGCCCGAGGTTGGTTGCGTGATTCTCCGAGGCGTAGAAGTCGACGTAATCGGCCACTGCGATCGGCAAATGCATTGTCACCGAATCAACGGAAAACACTGCATTCGAGTCTATTTCGCTAGTCACGAGCTCCGTGATCCGGTTTCGCACCGATACCCACTGATCTCGTCCCTGAGCCATGAACGCGTTCAGAGTCGGTTCGGAGAAGACGGAATCACCTAGTGTCGCTGCGAGATCGACCACCGATTCGGCGACGCGCACACCGACACGCGGTAACCCTCCCGCGGGGGAGAAGACCCCGTACGGCAGATTGTCGAGACCGAACAGTGAGTCGGCGGGAATGTCGATGGTCGTGACAGTCATACGAGAGTTCCTTCGGTTTTGTCGGAGCGGACGATCAACCCGAGGCCTTCCAGCTCGGTCAGAGGGTCCGAGATGCTGCAGGTACCGAACGAGAGGAATCGGCGACGCACCTCGCCGGCCTCGTCCTCGGTGAGGTCGGCCAGGGCTTGCGCGATCGATTTTCCATCGCGCTGAGACAGTGCAGCAACAATTTCCGAACGATCGGCGCCCCGCCTCGCCGCGTCGACGGCCACCATGATGTTGAGGAAGCCGTGTTGCTCGAAGCCTGTTTCCGGATCGGTGTTGCGCACACCGTGGTGCAGTCCCGCAGTCGCCTTGAACGGGATATTCGCTCGGACAACGGATATCACCGCATCGGCGAGCTCTTCCTCGTTCGGGTACGCCTCGGCGACAATCCCGCCGGTGCGAAACTTTGCGGAATGCCCGGCAGTTTCGAGAGCTGTGAGATAGCCCGCGCGCCGATCACCTCGAGGCACCTCGACAAAAATGTCGACGTCGGGATGAGCGGCATGGACACGAGAGAGTTCCTCGAAGGCCGCATCGGCGTCCAACCCGTCAGGAATTCCCACCTCGACGGCGGCGACGTGAACACCAGGGATGGCGAGCGCGTTCGAGAGTGCGGCCGCCGTATCGGATGGGCCGGCCGGCACGGTCAGGCTCAGCGTCACCGGGCTGTCCGCTGAAACGTACGCAGCCAGTTCGCCCAGTCGCGGCGCGGGAAAAACGAAAGGCCCGACCAGTGCGTCGTAATCCGCCTGCAGGTAGGCGGCGTGGGCCGGAATTGCTTCGGCGAGAGGAGCATTGCCGGGTGGGAAGAGTGCTGCGTCGTCGCACAGGCCACGCAGGAGTGGGGAGATGATCGTCATTGCCGAGGCCCCCGCCCTGCCCAACTCCAGGCGTACGCTTCGTCCTCGCAGGCCAGGGCTCCCTCACCCAATTCGAGGGGCCGGAACGTATCGACCATCACGGCGAGCTCGTCGAAGAACTCGGCGCCGATGCTCCGCTCGTAGGCGCCGGGTTGTGGTCCGTGGGCGTGGCCGCCGGGATGAATAGATATCGAACCCTGACCGATGCCGGAACCCTTGCGCGCCTCGTAGTCACCGCCGCAGTAGAACATGATCTCGTCCGAGTCGACGTTCGAGTGGTAGTACGGCACCGGGATCGACAGGGGGTGGTAGTCGACCTTGCGCGGAACGAAGTTGCAGATCACGAAGTTGTTCCCCTCGAACGCCTGGTGCGCCGGCGGCGGTTGGTGAACACGGCCCGTGATCGGCTCGTAGTCGGAGATGTTGAAGGTGTACGGGTACAGGCAGCCGTCCCAGCCGACGACATCGAAAGGGTGCGTGGGATAAACCATTCGGGTGCCGACGATGCCCGCCGACGTTCGGTGCTTGACCAGTACCTCGACGTCGGTTCCTTCGGCGATCATGGGCGCGATCGGTCCGTGCAGGTCTCGTTCACAGAACGGTGCGTTCTCGAGCAGCTGGCCGAAGCGGGAAAGATAGCGCTTGGGCGGGACGATGTGACTGTTCGCCTCGATGGCGTAGGCACGAAGTGGCTTGTCACCCTTGGGGATCCATCGATGCGTTGTGGACATCGGGATCAGGACGTAGTCACCTTCACTGGCCTCGAGTGCACCGAAGACGGTCTCGACGGTCGCCTCGCCAGATTCGATGTAGACCATCTCGTCGCCGATTGCGTTGCGATACAGGGGAGATGGCGCTGCCGCAACGACGTAGGACAATCGCACGTCGGCATTTCCGAGGATGAGACGACGGCCGGTTACCACGTCGGTCTCGTTCCAGGTGCTTTCGGGAAACAGCGTGTGGAGTTTCAGATGGCGCGGTTTGAGGGGATGGTTGGGGGTTGTGCTCTGATCGCGCAGTTCCCAGACCGTTGTGTCGACGATGGCCGACGGGATCTCGCGGTGGTACAGCAACGAAGAATCCGAGGAGAAACCTTCCTCTCCCATCAGCTCTTCGTAGTAGAGGTTGCCGGACTCGTCACGGTGTTGGGTGTGACGCTTCGGTGGGATGTTGCCGAGTTGTCGATAGAACGCCATGACGGGGCTCCTTCTGTGCTGTTCTGCCTGGCTCACCTCCACCAGATAGTAAACACATTAACTAAAATGATGTGATGAGCGCAACCCTCCAAGGGGTTCGGGTCTATGTCAGTTACGTCCGCGTACGTCGAACTGGCTGCGGTTGGTGATCAGTTTGTCCAGGAGCATGACAAGAATTCGCTGTTCGGCCTCGCTCAGGACGCTTACCCAGGCGTGTTCGCGTTCGTTCTGCTCGCGAAAGGCTTCGACCATGGCTTCTCGGCCCTTGGCGGTCAGGTACAGCTGGACGGAACGGCCGTCGTTCTCGGTGGGCCGACGATCGATCAATCCGTCTGCCAGCAGCGACTTGGACAGATTGGAGACCGCTGCCCTACTCATGCCGGTGAGCTCGGCGGCAGCCTTCGGCTCGATCGGACCGGCCAGCCAGGTGACGAACAACAGCCTGAAGGAGGACCATGACCAGCCGCGAGGGCGGTGGATCGACGACTCGAGATCGTAGGTGACCACGTTGGAAGCCCGATTGAGTGTCAGTAGTACCTCGGTGGCCAGCAGGTCGCGAAAGCCGTGTTCGGTGGCCAGTCGCTTGTTGGCCAGTTCGATGAACGACCAGAAGTTCAGCACGCCGACGGTTGGCTGGTCATCGGTTGTCCGGTCAGTCATGGACTAACCCTAGCGCGATCTGCAGTTGATTAATCCGTGTATTAGATCTCGGGGTTACGATGAAACTTCGCAACCCGGCACTGCGGTCAGGATTCTGAACTATCGTGACGCGCGTGACTGCGCGCAGCGACGAGTTTCCCTTGGACGTCGACCTCATGTCGGTGGGGCAACTCGAGCGGAGACGACGACTGACCACGGCGGTGGTCGAGATGCTGGCCGAGATGCCGTCGGATCGAATCCAGATGAAAGACGTCTCGGAGCGTTCAGGTGTCGCACTCGGAACGCTGTATCGCTACTTTCCGACCAAACAGCAACTTCTGGCTGCGGCGATGACGGCGTGGAGCGGTCTCGAATCGGTCCGTCGTCCTGAGAAGTTGCGGGCAGACGGTGGTGAGAACAACGCGTACGAGCGGGTTCTGGCACTTCATCGCCGCGAGATGAAGGCATTCGAGCGTAGGCCCTACTTCGCTCGGTTGGAGATCGAACTCCATTCGTCCTCGGATCAGTTCGTGATCGAGTCGTTGGATCTGCGCGCAGCGGCACATCGGAGAATGCTGTTCGAGTTGATGGACGGCGTCCGGGCCGAGACGGCGAGGGTTGCGGCCGTGGCAATAGGCGGCACGATGTTGACGGCCCTTGCGCTGTGGACCAGTGGCCGGATCGGATTCGCAGAGGCCCAGCGGAACGTCGAAGACGTCATCGGACTGGTAATTCGCTGAACAGTTGCAACCTAGAATTCAGTTCTTGTTTCTGCTGTCATGAACGCGAATTATCGCTTCGGCTTTGTGAAAACGAAGACGCAGGACGAGACCTTACCTAGAATTCACTTACAAATATGTCGGGTGTCCGATCCAGGGATCGACGTATCCGTGAACTGTGAAAGTGAGTCGCAATGAAGCGCTCGTACCGAGTCCGCGCTCGAATCTGGATGGTTGTCCTGGCGTCGGCGACGCTGGTGGTGACGGGGTGCGCCGGTAGCAGCCAAGGTACGACCACGGATGCATCGGACGTGACGGTCGGAGTTGTCGGTGACCAGAACAACGGGGGAGAGCCGCGATCGGGTGGCACCGTGTCGTTTGCCACCTACAACGGGATCAGCAGTCTCGATCCGGCTGACCGTCAGGACGGCGGCGCTACCGGTGGTAGCGAAATGGCAGCCATCTACGACCTTCTCATGCGCTTCGATACGTCGGCGGGCGAATACGTCCCCCACTTGGCTCAGTCGTTGTCGGCCAACGGCGACAACACGGTGTGGACACTGAAATTGCGCGACGGCGTCACCTTCAGCGACGGCACTCCGATGGACAGTGCGGCAGTCCTGTGGAGCATCGATCACTATCTGCAGAAGAAGGGAACTCACGCGCTGGTGTGGAAGACCGCTGTGCGCGAGACGAATTCACCGGATCCGAGTACGGTCGTCTTTACATTGGCGCAGCCGTGGGACGAGTTCCCGATCATGTTCACCACCGGTCCCGGCATGATCGTCGCGCCCTCGTCGATGGCTACCGGCACGTTCACCCCGATCGGGGCAGGCCCGTTCACCGTCGAGAAGTTCGCCTCCCAGGACGAATTGGTGCTCGCTGCCCGTCCGACGTACTGGGACGGGGCGCCGTACCTCGAGAAGTTGCGCTTTCCGGCAATCGTCAACGAGAAGAGCAAACTGGAAGGATTGCACACCGACGGAATCCAGGTTGCCTATCTGAAGTCTCCCGACTTCATTCACGAGGCTTTCGAAGCCGGTGATCCCGGATTTGTGTACTCGGCCAGCATGGCCGGAGTTCTGGCAATCAATCAGCGCGACGATCGGGCAGCGAAGGACGAGCGCGTGCGTAAGGCGATTGTCGCTGCGGTGGACCCGAATACGTTCAACGAGCGAGTTCAGGGCGGCTTCGGCGAACCCGGCACCGACATGTTCGCGTCGTGGTCGCAGTGGCACGGATCGGTGGCCGGGAACGGCTTCGACCCCGAGGCGGCCAAGAAGTATCTCGCCGAGGCGAAGGCGGACGGTTACGACGGAAAACTGACGTACGTCGGGATGAACGATCCGGCGACGCAGCGCAGCGCACTGACGTTTCAGTCGCTCTTGCAGGCAGTGGGTTTCACGGTCGACATCACCTACGCAACCAGCATCAACGATCTGATTTCCATGCTGTACGCAAAGCACGACTACGACGTGTCCTACTTCGCGTTCAACGTGCTGGAAGAGTCACCGTTCGTGCGTATGTACGGCAACCTGTTCAGCGAATCGCCGTCGAACATCCTCGGTTACAAGAACGCTCGGATGGACGAGTTGCTCGGCAAGGTGCAAACAGCGTCGGGCGAGGATGAGCGGCGAGCCGTCATCGACGATATTCAGACCGTGGTCAACGAGACGGCGCCGATGGCCGTGGTCAACTCCGGCAAGGTCTTCATCCCGTGGCGCGAGAACGTCCACGGAGTGACCCCGAGTGCGGACGGGATTCTGCTCTTCGGCAACACGTGGTTGAGCTGACCCCCGTGCGCCTTTTTGGTAGTGCCCGCAACCAGAAAGGCGCACGGGGCCGAAGGCCCT
>NZ_JAMSKS010000026.1:0-74048 GCF_024436645.1 Rhodococcus sp. T9N
CCCCCCCCCCCCCCCCCCCCCCCCCCCCCCCCCCCCCCCCCCCCCCCCCCCCCGCGCCCCCCCCCCCCCCCCCCCCCCCCCCCCACCTCTTTGTCTTACGGCATCGGGTTTTTCACCCGAACGCGACTACTTTGCGCGCTTGGCCGGAGCCTTCTTGGCCGGAGCCTTCTTGGCTGCGGTCTTGGCGGGAGCCTTCTTGGCCGGAGCCTTCTTGGCCGGAGCCTTGGCTGCGGTCTTGGCCGGAGCCTTCTTGGCGGGAGCCTTGGTGGCAACCGTCTTCTTGGCTGCGGTCTTGGCCGGAGCCTTCTTGGCAGGAGCCTTGGTGGCAACCGTCTTCTTGGCTGCGGTCTTGGCCGGAGCCTTCTTGGCGGGAGCCTTCGCGGCAACCGTCTTCTTGGCTGCGGTCTTGGCCGGAGCCTTCTTGGCCGGAGCCTTCTTGGCTGCGGTCTTCTTGGCAGCAGCCTTCTTGGCTGCAGCCTTGGTGGCCGGTGCTGCTACGCCACGCTTGACTGCCGGGCCGGTGGCCGGAAGCTTCTGTCCACCAGCGATAACAGCCTTGAACTGCGCACCCGGACGGAAAGCCGGAACCGACGTCGGCTTGACCTTGACGGTCTCGCCCGTACGCGGGTTGCGTGCAACACGTGCTGCACGACGACGCTGCTCGAAGACTCCGAAGCCGGTGATGGTCACGCTCTCGCCACGGTGGACGGCGCGGACGATGGTGTCCACGACGTGCTCCACTGCGTCGGTCGCTGTGCGCCTGTCCGAACCCAGCTTTTCAGTCAGAACATCGATGAGCTCTGCCTTGTTCATTGAAATTCCTCCGCTAATTGTGGTCCACCGTCGGACCGACTGAGAACCACGGTAAACCTGATAACGGCAAGAGTCTATGTGCCACGCCAATTCTCATTCAACGTGACTGCGAAATGGTGACCTATTTCTCTTCCCGCGCGGAGTTGCGGATTTCGGTTCAGCCCTGCGAAATTCGGGCTGGAAGGGTAGTCGGTTTCCATGAAGGCCTTGACTTTTCGAACTCGGAAATCGCGTCTACCTGCCGCAATGTCAGTCCGATGTCGTCGAGACCCTCCAGCAGACGCCACCGTGTGTAGTCGTCAATATTGAACGGCACCACCGTAGTTCCGGCGCTGACGGTCCGATTCTCGAGATCTACTGTCAATTCCAGTCCGGGCTGCTCTTCGAGCAACTTCCAGAGCAATTCGACGTCGCTCTGCTCGACCTGTGCCGCTACGAGACCGGCTTTTCCGGCGTTTCCGCGGAAGATGTCGGCGAACCGGGAAGCAATGACGACCCGAAATCCGAAGTCGGAGAGAGCCCACACGGCATGCTCACGCGAAGAGCCCGTGCCGAAATCGGGACCGGCCACGAGGACGCTTCCCTTGTCGTACGGAGCCAGATTCAGAATGAAGTTGGGGTCGGTACGCCAGCCTGCAAACAGCCCGTCCTCGAATCCGGTGCGCGTCACCCGTTTCAGGTACACGGCAGGGATGATCTGGTCGGTATCGACATTCGAGCGTCGCAGCGGGACGCCGATACCCTTGTGCGTGGTAAAGGATTCCATCGAAATTCTCCTCGAGATGGTAAGTGGGTCAGACCAGATCGGCCGGTGCCGAGAGCGTTCCGCGGACCGCCGTGGCAGCCGCGACGAGCGGGGAAACCAGATGAGTCCGGCCGCCTTTACCCTGTCGGCCTTCGAAATTCCGGTTGGACGTCGATGCCGAACGCTCGCCGGGAGCAAGCTGGTCAGGGTTCATTCCCAAGCACATCGAGCAACCGGCCTGGCGCCATTCAGCCCCTGCCGCTGTGAAGATTTCACCGAGACCTTCGCTTTCGGCTTGAGCCCGCACCCGCATCGAGCCGGGAACGATGAGCATCCGAACGCCCTCTGCCACATGGCGACCCTCGAGCACCTCCGCCACTGCGCGCAGGTCTTCGATGCGTCCGTTGGTGCACGAACCGACGAACACGGTGTCGACAGAAACATCCCGAAGCGGCATACCGGCGTCGAGACCCATGTAGGTGAGCGCCTTCTCGGCTGCCTGACGCTCGCTCTCGTCGACGATCAGTTCGGGATCAGGCACACGGTCGCCGAGCGGCGCACCCTGTCCCGGATTGGTTCCCCACGTGACGAAAGGCGTCAATGCGCTTGCGTCGATGTGAACCTCGTTGTCGAATTCCGCGCCCTCGTCGGTCTTGAGCAACTCCCACGCGGCGACGGCTTCGTCCCACTCTGCGCCGGACGGTGCATGCGGACGGCCCTTGATGAACTCGTAAGTGGTCTCGTCCGGTGCGATCATGCCCGCGCGGGCTCCGGCCTCGATCGACATGTTGCAGATGGTCATACGAGCTTCCATCGACAGTTTGCGAATGGCCTCGCCGCGGTACTCCAGTACGTAGCCCTGGCCGCCGCCGGTGCCGATCTTGGCGATGACTGCCAGGATCAAGTCCTTGCTCGTGACGCCGGGAGGCAGCTCGCCGTCGACCGTGATCGCCATGGTCTTGAAGGGGCGCAACGACAATGTCTGCGTTGCCATCACATGCTCGACCTCGCTGGTGCCGATTCCCATTGCGAGCGCACCGAATGCGCCGTGCGTCGACGTATGACTGTCGCCGCACACCACGGTGGTTCCGGGCTGCGTCAGGCCGAGCTGCGGTCCGACCACATGCACGATGCCTTGGTCGAGATCGCCCATGCGGTGCAAGCGAACTCCGAACTCCTCGCAATTTCGGCGCAAGGTGTCGACCTGAGTCTTGGACACAGGATCTGCGATCGGCTTGTCGATGTCGATCGTCGGAACGTTGTGGTCCTCGGTGGCGATCGTCAGGTCGGGACGGCGCAACTGGCGTCCCGCCAGGCGAAGTCCGTCGAATGCCTGGGGGCTCGTCACTTCGTGAACGAGGTGGAGATCGATGTAGATGAGGTCGGGATCCTGCCCCTCCCCTTTCACGACAACGTGGTCGTCCCACACCTTCTCGGCGAGAGTGCGTGCTTTCTGTGCCATGTCTTCCACCTCTGTACGTAGCCTCGCGTCGGCGGACTACGGGCTGGCCCGCCGCGCGTGAAGTAGGTCCCCAGCCTTCACAGCAGATGCAGACTGTCCCGAGGAAATGCGCTATCCCTCCAGGAAATGCGGTAGCATCCCACTATGCGAGAAACTGGTATCGACCTATGAGACAGCATAGCGGCATCGGCGTCCTGGACAAAGCAATGGGCGTGCTTCATGCAGTAGCTGAGGAACCGTGCAGCCTCACCGAACTCTGTGCACGAACCGGTTTGCCGCGCGCGACCGCCCATAGACTCGCCGTCGGTCTCGAAGTCCATCGACTCCTCACTCGCGACTCGGACGGTCAGTGGTGCCCAGGGCCCGGACTCGCCGAACTCGCTGCCACCGCTAATGATCCACTCATTGCTGCGGCCGGACTCATCCTCCCCCGCCTTCGCGAAATCACCGGCGAAAGCGTCCAGCTGTACCGTCGCGAAGGCACACAACGCATCTGCGTCGCGTCGATGGAACCACCGACCGGCCTGCGTGACACGGTGCTCGTCGGAGCCCGACTGCCGATGAACGCCGGATCCGGCGCCAAGGTCCTTCTCGCATGGGCAGATCCACAAACCCAACGGACCGTCCTCGCCGATGCGTCCTTCGGCGAACGAGTGCTCCTCGAGGTTCGCCGGCGCGGCTGGGCACAGAGCGCAGCCGAACGTGAGCCCGGTGTCGCCAGCGTCGCGGCTCCCGTCCGAGACTCGGCAGGCGCTGTCATTGCCGCGATTTCGGTCTCCGGCCCCATCGATCGGATGGGTAGACGACCGGGAGCCCGCTGGGCGGCGGACCTTCTCGCAGCTGCCGAAGCGCTCCACAAGCGTCTGTAATTCGTGACACAGTAAGGCCTTCAGATCCTCGAGCACGTAGGAGTACGACGCGACCATGGCAGGAAAGCAGCGTAGTCAGATCACGATGACCGAGGCCGAAATCTCGAGCTTCGTCGAAAAGAGCCGTACGGCAACGATGGCGACGTTGAGCGCCGACGGAATGCCTCACCTGATCGCGATGTGGTTCGCGATAGTCGACGGCGAAATCTGGTTCGAGACCAAAGCCAAGTCGCAGAAGGCCGTCAATCTTCGCCGGGACGCCCGAATGTCCGTCCTGATCGAAGACGGTCAGACGTACGACACGCTCCGAGGAGTCTCGATGGAGGGTACCGGGGTCATCGTCGAAGATCCGGAAGCCCTCTTCGCTGTGGGAATCAGCGTCTGGGAGCGATACACGGGCCCGTACACCGACGATCTCCGCCCGGCCGTCGACGCGATGCTCCACAAGCGCGTCGCGGTACGGTTCGTTCCCGATCGAACTCGTTCGTGGGATCACCGCAAGCTCGGGATGCCTGCGATGCCTCTTTCCGGCTCTACCGCACCGCCGCCGCAGCCCTGAGATTCGTGAGCGGAAAAATCACGAGCAATCGAATTCGGGCCGGCGTAGTTTCACCAACAGGCCCAACAACAAGGAGTGAGCATATGAGCGATCTCGACAGCAACACCCCGTCCGAACCCGAATCCCAATCGGAGGAAACCAAACGAAAGTTCCGTGAGGCCCTCGAACGGAAGAATCATCAGAACGCCAAATCGACCGACCATCGCGACGGACAGTCCAAGGTCCACAACACGCATGGCCCCGCCGATCACAAGCGAGAGTTCCGCCGTAAGAGCGGATAACCGATCGCGGACAACAGAGTGAGATGACGATCACCCCCAGTCGAATTCGACTGGGGGTGATCGTTTTTCGCATCGCCGGAAACATTTCCCGCACATACGAAAAGACCCCCCGATCAATGATCGGAGGGTCTTTCCTTTGTAGCCCCGACGGGATTCGAACCCGCGCTACCGCCTTGAGAGGGCGGCGTCCTAGGCCGCTAGACGACGGGGCCAGGACACGCTTTTAAACGTGGTATTTCAGTCTTGCTCTTGGATGCTCAGCAAGCTTAGCTTGTCTGAGTCCGGCCACAAAATCGACCGGATTTCCGCTGGGGTACCAGGACTCGAACCTAGAATGGCGGTACCAGAAACCGCTGTGTTGCCAATTACACCATACCCCAAGGTCTTGCTCACCAGCCTTGCCCGATCCGCTTCGCTGTTGTGCTCGGCGGCTCGTCTCCGGCCGAAAAGAAGATTACCAGTACCCCTGCCCCAAATACCAAATCGTATGGTCACAGGAGGTTTTTGCTTCATTTTCGGCCGGAAGACCGTCCGATCTAGGCGGTTACCGCTGCCCTACCGGCGCGCAACCGAGCGAGCGAGACCTCACGACCGAGCAATTCCATCGACTCGTACAGCGGAGGGCTGATGTGAGAGCCCGTGATCGCGACCCGAACCGGAGCGAAGGCCTTACGCGGTTTGAGCTCCAGATCCTCGATGAGGGCCTTCTTGAGTGCTTCCTCGATACTGGCCGCCGACCACTCTGAGATGGCATCGAGCGCCGCAAGAGACGCGTCCAGAACCGGACCGGCATCTTCCTTCAAGTTCTTTGCCGCCGCGGCCGGATCGAGAGCAAACGACGCCTCGTCGACGAACAGGAATTTCAGCAGATCCCACGCGTCGGACAGGACGACGATGCGCGTCTGCACGAGGTCCGCCGCAACAGTGAACGTCGCTTCGTCGACGTCGGCGCCGATGTGTCCGTGCTCCACCAGGAACGACTTCAGACGACCGGCGAAGTCGGCCGGCTCGAGCAGACGAATGTGCTCGGCATTGATCGCGTCGGCCTTCTTCTGGTCGAAGCGGGCAGGATTGGAGTTGACCTTGGAGACGTCGAAGGCCGCAACCATCTCGTCGAGCGAGAAGACATCGTGATCGTCGGCGATGCTCCACCCGAGCAGAGCCAGGTAGTTCAGCAATCCCTCGGGAATGAAGCCCCGATCGCGGTGGATGAAGAGGTTGGACTCGGGATCGCGCTTGGAAAGCTTCTTGTTGCCCTGACCCATCACGAAAGGCAAGTGCCCGAACGACGGTGTGAAATCGGCGACACCGATACGAATCAATGCCTCGTACAACGCGAGCTGACGCGGAGTCGAGGACAGCAGATCTTCGCCGCGCAGTACATGGGTGATCTTCATCAACGCGTCGTCGACCGGGTTGACCAAGGTGTACAGCGGAATGCCGTTGCCGCGAGTCAGCGCGAAGTCCGGAACGGTGCCTGCCTTGAACGTGGTCTCGCCCCGCACCAGGTCGTTCCAGGTCAGATCGTGATCGGGCATCCGGAGGCGGACGACGGGCTTGCGCCCCTCGGCGATGTAGGCAGCGCGCTGCTCGTCGCTGAGCTCGCGATCGAAGTTGTCGTATCCGAGCTTCGGATCGCGTCCGGCCGCCTTGTGTCGCGCTTCGACCTCCTCGTTGGTCGAGTAGGACTCGTAGGCCTCGCCCGCGGCCAGCAACTTGGCAACAACGTCGAGATGCAGGTCGCGACGCTCGGACTGGCGATACGGTGCGTGCGGCCCACCGACCTCCGGGCCTTCGTCCCAATTGAGCCCCAACCAGCGGAGGGCGTCGAGGATGGCCTGGTAGGACTCTTCACTGTCGCGCTGCGCATCGGTGTCTTCGATACGGAACACGAATGTGCCGCCGTGGTGTCGTGCGAATGCCCAGTTGAACAAGGCGGTGCGCACCAAACCCACGTGCGGGGTTCCGGTGGGTGACGGACAGAAACGGACGCGTACTTCGCTGTTGGTCATGGCTCACTTGGCTCGGCGATGATGGATGGTCGTACTACAGGTTAGTCCGGCAGCCCTTCCTCCATCCGGCCGATCACTTACCCGGCAGGACGTTGATGCGTGTCATGTCGCCGTCGTAGTAGGCCAGCAGTCGCTTGTCCATGACCTTTCGCCACAGCGGCGGCACCCACGCGCAGACGATCATGACTGCGTAACCCGCTGGAAGTTGCGGCGCTTCGGCCGCACTTCGCAGGCTCTGGTACCGCAGACGCGGATTCGCGTGATGGTCGCTGTGACGCTGAAGTTGATAGAGGAACAGATTGCTGACGACGTGGTCGCTGTTCCAGCTGTCCTCGGGCGAGCACCGGACGTACGAGCCGTCAGGCCGCTTCGCACGTAGCAAGCCGTAGTGCTCGAGATAGTTGGCGGTCTCGAGGAACGTGAAGCCTGCAATTGCCTGAACGGCGAGCCACGGCGCAATTTCCCAGCCGAACGCGGCGATCAGACTGCCGAACAGAACCACACTCATCGCCCACGCGTTCAGGATGTTGTTGCGGTAACTCCACGTCCGTCTCCCCTGACGCCTCAGACGAGCGCTTTCGATCCGCCATCCCGAGCGCAGGCCGCCGATGACGCTGCGAGGCAAGAAGAACCAGAAGTTTTCCTTGTACCGCGAGCTGGCCGGATCCTCCGGCGTCGCGACGCGGACGTGATGACCATGGTTGTGTTCGACGTAGAAATGGCCGTAGAAGGACTGCGCGAGCGCTACTTTCGCGAGCCACTTCTCGAGCTTCTCACTCTTGTGCCCCAATTCATGCGCCGCGTTGATCCCCACACCGGCAACCACGCCGGCAGTCATCGCGAGCGCGAACTTCTCCCCCGCCGCCATCGGCGCGTTCACCCAACACCACGCGACGAACACCAGCCCGACGTATTGGAGGGGCAGGAACAAGTACGTGCACCAGCGGTAGAAACGATCCTCTTGCAATTCAGGGATCGCTTCGTCCGGTGGGCTGTTACCGTCCTCGCCCGCCAGGAGATCGATCAGGGGAATGACGATGACGATCAGCCACGCCCCGATGGCCCAGAAGAGCCCGAGACTGAATTTGTCGACCAGGAACCACGCAGCGAACGGGCTGAGAGGAACCAGCAAACCCAGTGGCCACAGGTAGCGCTTCTTGTCTCGCCACACCGGCCGCTGCCCGTTCCGCGCTTGCCCTGCCGCTGTCCGGGAGGCTTCCGCGAAGGTCGTCATGTATCACCACGTTTCTGCGCAATCCACTCGATTGCCCCATCGGCTTCTATCCAGTTATCGGTCACCCTACTGCTCAGCGTTACATTTCAGGGAATTTGGTCTGTTACGGGCCGCGACAGCAAACCGTGGGGCGAACTCTCCCAACCTGGCCAAATCCGACATAACGCCAGGAGGATCAGAAGCGAAGCTTCGCCTGGGTCATGAAACCCGCAGGTCAGTCCCGGAGCCTGATTTCTTCGAGTCGGTAGGCAATCCCGATCACCCCACTGGCGATAGTTACCATCTTGCAACTTTTCTGCGACAGACACCTCTCGACCTCACACCACGACGGAGGCCCCATCCGGTTGGATGGGGCCTCCGTAGTCGCGTGACTGAACGAACCGGGTCAGGATCAGCTCTTGGCGGTCACCGGGTTCGTGAGCGTGCCGATCCCCGAGACCGTGACCGACACGGAATCGCCGTCGACGATCGGGCCTACTCCGGCGGGGGTGCCGGTGAGGATGACGTCGCCAGGCAAGAGAGTCATCACCGCCGAGATCCACTCGATGATCTTCGGAATGTCGTGGAGGAGAAAAGCCGTGCTGCTGTCCTGCTTGACCTGACCGTTCACCTCGGTCTTGATGTCGACGTCGGACGCATCCAGACTGGTTTCGATCCAGGGGCCGAGTGGGCAGAAAGTGTCGTGGCCCTTCGCGCGCGTCCACTGCCCGTCGTGACGCTGATGATCTCGCGCCGACACGTCGTTGGCGATCGTGTAACCGAGGACCACGCTCAACGCCTTCGCCGCCGGAACGTCCTTGCACGGTTGACCGATGACGACCGCGAGTTCACCCTCGAAGTGCACCTCGTTCGAGGTGGGAGGCAAGACGATCGGGGCACCCGGGCCAACTATGGACGTGTTGGGCTTGAGGAAGATCACGGGGTCCGCGGGAGCCTCTCCGCCCATCTCCGCGATGTGATCTGCATAATTCTTGCCGATACAGATCACCTTGCTGGCGAGAATCGGAGCCAGCAGACGGACATCGGCGAGCGGCCAACTTCGGCCGGTAAATGTGGGGTTCCCGAACGGGTGCTCCGCAATTTCCTTGGCGACGAGGGCATCCTCTTCACCTTCGATACTGACGAACGCAACACCATCGGGACTGGCAATTCGACCAAGACGCATGCCGGCCAGTCTATCGGGGTGCCGGAAACGACTGACGCGCGCAAGCCGAAAGGCTCACGCGCGTCAGTCTCGTGAAAGAATTCCTTACAGCGCTGCAGTGATCCGGTCGCCGATCTCCGTTGTGGAGATGGGACCTTCGCCGCGGGTAGCCAGGTCGGCAGCGACCACAGCCTCTACCCGAGCGGCGTCGTCCTCGCGTCCGAGATGGCGAAGAAGCAGTGCGGCCGAGAGGATCGCGGCGGTGGGATCAGCGATTCCCTTGCCGGCGATGTCCGGAGCACTGCCGTGAACGGGCTCGAACATCGACGGGTTGGTACCCGAGGCATCGATGTTTCCGCTTGCGGCCAAACCGATGCCACCGGTTACGGCGCCGGCGAGGTCGGTGATGATGTCACCGAAGAGGTTGTCCGTGACGATCACGTCGAAGCGCGACGGGTCGGTGACCATGTAGATCGTGGCCGCGTCGATGTGGCAGTACGCGGTTTCGACGTCCGGGAACTCGGCACCGACGGTCTCGATTGCACGCGTCCAGATTGCGCCCGCGTTGGAGAGCACGTTGGTCTTGTGAATCAAGGTGAGGTGCTTGGACCGGGTCTGCGCCAAGGCAAATGCGTAACGCACCACGCGCTCGGCACCGAACCAGGTATTGATCGACACCTCGGTTGCGATCTCGTGATCGGTGCCGACGCGGATCGCTCCACCGTTTCCGGTGTACGGACCCTCGGTGCCTTCACGAACCACGACGAAGTCGATCTCCGGCTGGGCCGCCAACGGCGACAGCGCACCCGGATACAGCTGTGCGGGGCGAAGATTCACGTGATGATCGAGCTGGAAGCGCATGTTCAGCAGCAGACCACGCTCGAGGATGCCGGGTGCGACGATCCGCGGATCACCGATGGCGCCCAACAGAATTGCGTCGTGCTGACGAATCTGGTCCAGCTCGTCCGCCGGGAGCAACTCGCCGGTGGCGTTGTAGCGACGGGCACCGAGATCGTATTCGGTGGTTTCCAGATCCGGAACCAACTTGCCGAGCACCTTGAGCGCCTCGGCAGTGACCTCGACGCCGATTCCGTCACCCGGAATGACCGCAAGCTTCATGGAGTCCTCATCTCAGTAGAACTGTGCGCCTTTATCAACCGCGGGCGGTTGATAAAGGCGCACAGCAAAAACAATCAGGAAAGGTCGACCTGGGCGACGCGAGCGTCGAGCTGCGAGACGATTGCCTCGACCTCGGCGTCACCGACGACGCGATCGACGCGCAAGATGACAGTTGCGCCTTCGCCTTCGGCATCCTGGCTCAGTGCTGCTGCGAGGATGTCGACGCCCGCGTTTCCGAGGACGGTACCGAGGACACCGAGAACGCCCGGGCGATCGCTGTAGTGAACGACGATGTTGTGGCCCTCGGCGCGCAGGTCGAAGCTGCGTCCGTTGATGTTGACGATCTTCTCGACCTGCTGCAGACCGGTGAGTGCGCCCGTGACCGACGTGACCGTGCCGTCGGCGGCAACTGCACGCACCTCGACCGCGCTGCGGTGGGCAAGAGCCTCCGAGTGCTTCTCGACCGACACGGTCACGCCGCGCTGCTCGGCCAGTGCCGGAGCGTTGACGAACGTGACGGCCTCATCGCTGCTGGCGGAGAACACGCCGCGCAGTGCAGCCAGGCCGAGGATGTCGACGGTTTCGGCAGACAGCTCGCCGGTGGCGACAACCTGCACGGTCTGCACAGCTTCGGGCGACAACGTCGCAGCGAGGAAACCGAGCTTGCGGACGAGCTCGAGCCACGGAGCAACTTCTTCGCCCACGGGGCCGCCGGAGACGTTGACAGCCTCGGGAACGAATTCGCCTGCCAGAGCGAGGAGAACACTCTTGGCCACGTCGATACCTGCGCGGTCCTGAGCCTCGGACGTCGATGCTCCGAGGTGCGGGGTGACAACGACGTTGTCGAGCTCGAAAAGCTTGGAATCGGTGCACGGCTCGGTGCTGAACACGTCGAGACCGGCGCCTCGGACCTTGCCGGAGACGAGTGCGTCGTAGAGCGCATCTTCGTCGATCAGACCACCGCGAGCGGCGTTGACGATGATGACGCCGTCCTTGGCCTTGGCGAGGCGCTCGGCGTTGATCAGGCCGGCCGTTTCCTTGGTCTTGGGCAGGTGCACGGAGATGAAGTCGGCACGCTCGACGAGCTCGTCGATGGTGACCAGTTCGATGCCGAGCTGCGCTGCGCGCGCTGCGGGCAGGTAGGGGTCGTACGCGATGATCGTGGTCTCGAACGCAGCGAGACGCTGCGCGAAGAGCTGGCCGATGCGGCCGAGTCCGACGACACCGACGGTCTTGCCGAGGATCTCGACACCGTTGAACTTGCTTCGCTTCCAGGTGTTCTCACGCAGAGTCTTGTCTGCTGCGGGAATCTGGCGAGCGGTCGACATGAGGAGCGCGACAGCGTGCTCGGCAGCGGAGTGAATGTTGGAGGTCGGTGCGTTGACGACCATCACGCCGCGCTCGGTGGCTGCGGGGATCTCGACGTTGTCCAGGCCGACACCGGCGCGGCCGATGATCTTCAGCTTGGTGCCGGCAGCCAGAACCTCGGCGTCGACGGTAGTGGCGGAACGGACGAGAATCGCGTCGGCCTCGGGTACCGCGGCGAGCAGCGCCGGGCGGTCGGGTCCGTCGACCCAACGCACCTCCACACCGTCACCGAGCGCCTCGACTGTGGACGGCGCGAGCTTGTCGGCGATCAGAACAACGGGACGGCCAGGCTGGCTCACGTGCAAACTCCCTGATTAGGTGGGTGTGAAGGTGGTTTAACCACCGATAGTTTAGTGCGCGCTCACTTGGAATCCACAACGCGGTAGGCAATACCACATAGTGGACACTTTCGCGGGCAAATTCTCGACGGAATATGAATCCGGACTCAGACGACCCGGAAAACGACTCCGGCCCAATGCCGCGCTGGTTCAACGTAATTGAACCGGCGCGGCATCAGGCCAGTGGAGACGTGGAGCGTGAAACTGCGAATTACGCGGTTTCGGTGATCGGACGATCGACCCAGCTCATCAGGTCGCGCAGCTTCTTGCCGGTGACCTCGATGGGGTGCTCGGCGTTGGCCTTGCGCAGGCCCTCGAGCTCGGTGTTGCCGTTCTCGACGTTGGCAACCAGACGACGGGTGAACTCGCCGGACTGGATGTCGGCCAGGATCGCCTTCATGCGCTCCTTGGTGTCGGCGTCGATGACGCGCGGGCCGGAGAGGTATCCACCGAACTCAGCGGTGTCGGACACCGAGTAGTTCATGCGGGCGATGCCACCCTCGTACATGAGGTCGACGATGAGCTTGAGCTCGTGCAGAACCTCGAAGTACGCCATCTCGGGTGCGTAGCCGGCCTCGACCATGACCTCGAAACCGGTCTTGACCAGTTCCTCGGTGCCGCCGCAGAGCACGGCCTGCTCGCCGAAGAGGTCCGTCTCGGTCTCTTCCTTGAACGTGGTCTTGATGACGCCTGCGCGGGTTCCGCCGATGCCCTTGGCGTAGGACAGAGCAAGAGCCTGGCCTTCACCCTTGGGATCCTGGTCGATGGCGATGAGCGCGGGAACGCCCTTGCCGTCGACGAACTGACGACGCACCAGGTGGCCGGGGCCCTTGGGGGCGACCATGCCGACGGTGACGAACTCCGGAGCCTTGATCAGGTCGAAGTGAATGTTCAGGCCGTGACCGAAGAACAGCGCGTCGCCGTCCTTGAGGTTCGGCTCGATGTCATTGGTGAAAATGCTCGCCTGAGCGGTGTCAGGTGCGAGCACCATGATGACGTCGGCCCACTCGGAAACCTCTGCCGGCGTACCGACCGTCAGCCCCTGCTCTTCAGCCTTCTCACGCGACTTCGAGCCTTCCTTGAGGCCGATGCGCACATCGACGCCCGAGTCACGCAGGCTCAGCGAATGGGCGTGGCCCTGGCTTCCGTAGCCGATCACAGCAACCTTGCGGCCCTGAATGATCGACAGATCGGCATCGTCGTCGTAGAACATCTCGACTGCCACAGTTCTCAACCTCTCCTTGGATTTTTACGTGTCTAAAAGTACTAGCGGGTGGCCGTGATCGACTTCGGCCCTCGACCGACTGCCACGACCCCGGACTGAACGATCTCCCGGATACCGTACGGATCAAGCATCCGCAGCAGTGCATCCAGCTTGGACCGAGTACCGGTCGCCTCGATGGTGACGGACTCCGGAGAGACGTCGATCACCTTGGCGCGGAACAGGTTCACCGTTTCGATGACCTGCGTGCGCACGCTTGCATCAGCGCGCACCTTGATGAGCACGAGCTCGCGAGCGACGGATGCTTCACCGTCCTGCTCGACGATCTTGATGACGTTGATCAGCTTGTTGAGCTGCTTCGTCACCTGCTCGAGAGGGAACTCGTCGACCGTGACGACGATGGTCATACGTGAGATCTCGGGGATCTCGGTTCCGCCCACCGCAAGGGATTCGATGTTGAATCCGCGGCGGGAGAAAAGTGCGGAGACGCGAGCCAGCACGCCTGGCTTGTCCTCGACGAGAACACTGAGGGTGTGACTGGTGCTCACTTCTGATCCTCCCCTGTGCCCGCGGCGGGTCCGGCTTGCTCGCGTGACATGGCTTCGTGGATGACGGCGGGCTCGGCAACTGCCTCGTCGTCGTCGAACAGCGGCCGGATGCCCCGGGCCGCCATGATTTCGTCGTTGCTCGTTCCGGCAGCGACCATCGGCCACACCTGTGCGTCGGCAGTGACGATGAAGTCGATCACGACAGGCTTGTCGTTGATGGACTGCGCCTCACGGATCGCAGCCTCGACATCTTCTTCACGCTCGACACGAATTCCGTGGCAGCCCAATGCTTCTGCGAGCTTCACGAAGTCCGGGATGCGGATGGCGCCGTGCGTTCCGAGGTTGGTGTTGGAGTAGCGCTCTTCGTAGAAGAGTGTCTGCCACTGACGCACCATGCCGAGGTTGCCGTTGTTGATGAGGGCAACCTTGATCGGGATACCTTCGAGGGCACAGGTTGCGAGTTCCTGATTGGTCATCTGGAAGCAGCCGTCGCCGTCGATCGCCCACACCTCGGTGTCGGGCATACCCATCTTGGCGCCCATGGCTGCGGGAACCGCGTACCCCATGGTGCCGAGCCCGCCCGAGTTGAGCCACGTGCGCGGCTTCTCGTAGCCGACGAACTGCGCGGCCCACATCTGGTGCTGACCGACGCCGGCGCAGTAGATGGCATCCGGTCCGGCGAGCTTGCCGACGGTCTGGATGACGTACTCCGGGCTCAGCTGACCGTCGGTGGGACGGTCGTAGCTCAGCGGGTACGTACGACGGATGTCATTCAGGTACGCCCACCACTCGGTGAGGTCGAACGTGGTGCCCGTGGCCATGTCGGCACGGATCGCCTCGATGAGTTCGGTGATGACCTCTTTGCAGTCGCCCACGATCGGGACGTCCGCGTAGCGGTTCTTGCCGATCTCGGCCGGGTCGATGTCGGCATGGATGACCTTGGCGTCGGGCGCGAAGGAATTCAACTGACCGGTGACGCGGTCGTCGAAACGCGCACCGAGGGTGATCAGTAGATCGCTACGCTGCAGAGCGGCGACTGCGGCAACGGTGCCGTGCATTCCCGGCATACCGCAGTTGAGGTCGTGGCTGTCCGGGAACGCGCCGCGGGCCATCAGCGTGGTGACGACGGGGATACCGGTCAGCTCGGCCAATTCGAGCAGCTCCGGCGAGGAGTCGGACTTGATGACGCCGCCACCGACGTACAGAACCGGCGACTTGGCGTCGGCGATCAGACGTGCAGCTTCACGAACCTGCTTGCCGTGCGGCTTGGTGACCGGGCGGTAGCCCGGCAGACGCATCTCCGGCGGCCACGAGAACGTGGTCTGCGACTGCAGGATGTCCTTGGGGATATCGACCAGGACAGCGCCGGGGCGACCGCTGGCCGCGAGGTAGAAGGCCTCGGCCATGATGCGCGGGATGTCGATCGCGTCGGTGATCAGGAAGTTGTGCTTGGTGACCGGCATCGTGATGCCTGAGATGTCGGCTTCCTGGAAGCCGTCGGTACCGATCAGCGAGCGCGCCACCTGCCCGGTGATCGCGACGATCGGAACGGAGTCCATCTGCGCGTCGGCCAGCGGCGTGACCAGGTTGGTCGCACCGGGACCCGAGGTGGCCATGCAGACGCCGACCTTGCCGGTCGCCTGGGCGTAACCGGTGGCAGCGTGGCCTGCACCCTGCTCGTGGCGCACGAGCACGTGGCGGACCTTGACCGAATCGAAGAGTGGGTCGTAAACCGGGAGCACGGCACCGCCGGGAATGCCGAATACCGTGTCGACCTCGAGCTCTTCGAGGGCTCGAACCACAGACTGCGCGCCGGTTACCCGCTCAGGCGGGAGCTGGCGACGGTTGGCCGTCTGGGTTGCGGCAGCCGCGGTTGTCGGGCTCGGTGTCCCTGACTTGCGCGGCGTGGGTTGAGGCCGTGCTGTTGGTGCGCTCACTGGGAAATCCTCTGATTCTGGCTCCGGGCAACAAAAAACCCCCGTCAGCATCTGCTGAGCGAGGGTGGCGCGTCGTTATCTGGTGAGTTGAAAAATCGACTCAGGCGACGACGCGCCGGCCGATTACGAGCAACTCATTCTGTTTCACGCACTCGACAGTAGAGGCGCTAGTCGCGAACGGCAAACTTGGTGAGTCGACCGTCCCAGAATCTGAGATACATCGGCTGCAATGCGAAGATGTAGAGGTGTCAACTTCGCAGCAGCCCGTGCCACGGGCTCAATCATCCCACACGCCGAAACCACTTCGGCACGTCATCCGCATTTCGCAGCTCGCTTACATGGCGTGCGCGTTCCTTCTGTTCGCGGTCAGCTTCCCGATCTTCGGGTGGCCCGTCGCCTTCAGCTGGTTGCTGATCCTTCCGATCATCGCCGTCTATCTCGTCGCGCGACTGCGCACCACCGTCAGCCCTGACGGCCTCGAGGTCCGCTCGACGTTCTCCAAGCGCACCCTCGCCTGGGACGACGTCAAGGGTTTCCGCTTCCCGAAGCGGAGTTGGGCGCGCGCGGAACTCACCGACGGAACCGAGGTGCCCCTGCCTGCGGTCAGCTTCGTCAGGCTTCCCGAGATCGCGATCGCCAGCGGCGGCCGCATCACCGATCCCTACGCATCCGCCGCAGAAGCCTTCGCCGCCAAGGAAGCCGAGGAGGAAGAAGCAGCTGCAGAAGCAGAAGCAGAATCCGAGCTCGTCGAGAACACACAGGACCAGCCCGAAGAGAAGCGCCCGTAGCACGCGAGTAGCGTTGAAAGGCCCTCGCTTCTATTTGAGTGGACCAGCAACGATCACATAAGGAACACGCCCATGCCCCCGTTGAGGTCACGCACCACCACCATCGGACGTAATGCTGCCGGAGCCCGATCCCTGTGGCGCGCCACAGGAATGACGGATTCCGACTTCGGAAAGCCGATCGTCGCCGTAGCGAACTCGTACACCCAGTTCGTACCCGGCCACGTGCATCTCAAGAACGTGGGCGAGATCGTTGCCGAGGCCATCAGTGCGGCCGGCGGCGTCGCTCGCGAGTTCCACACCATCGCAGTCGACGACGGCATCGCGATGGGCCACGGCGGAATGCTCTACTCGCTCCCGAGCCGCGAGATCATCGCCGACTCGGTCGAGTACATGGCAAACGCCCACACGGCCGACGCACTGGTGTGTATCTCCAACTGCGACAAGATCACTCCCGGAATGCTCAACGCTGCGATGCGTCTGAACATCCCGACCGTCTTCGTCTCCGGTGGTCCGATGGAGGCCGGTAAGGCAGTGGTCGTCGGCGGCGTGGCCCAAGCCCCCACCGACCTCATCACCGCGATCTCCGCCTCTGCCAACGATGCCGTGTCCGACGAAGGCCTCGACGAGGTCGAGCGCAGCGCGTGCCCGACATGCGGGTCCTGCTCCGGAATGTTCACCGCCAATTCCATGAACTGCCTGACCGAGGCCCTCGGCCTCGCATTGCCGGGCAACGGCTCCACGCTGGCAACTCACAAGGCTCGTCACGCACTCTTCTCTCGTGCGGGCACCACTGTGGTCGAGGCGGCCCTCAAGTACTACCGCGACGGCGACGAGTCGGTGCTGCCACGCAACATCGCGACCCCGGCAGCGTTCCGCAACGCGATGGCTCTCGACGTCGCCATGGGCGGTTCCACCAACACCGTCCTGCACACGCTGGCTGCGGCGCAGGAAGGCGAGGTCGACTTCGACCTCGACACCATCGACGCGATCAGCCGAAAGGTTCCGTGCCTGTCCAAGGTCTCTCCCAACTCGGACTACCACATGGAAGACGTCCACCGCGCCGGCGGAATCCCCGCCCTGCTCGGTGAGCTTCGCCGCGGCGGACTCCTCGAAACCGACGTGTCCACCGTGCACACCAAGAGCTTCGACCAGTGGCTCGACGACTGGGACATCCGCTCCGGCAAGGCAACCGACGAGGCAATCGAACTCTTCCACGCGGCTCCCGGCGGCGTGCGCACCATCGAACCGTTCTCCACGGACAACCGTTGGTCTGCCCTCGACACCGATGCGGCCGGCGGCTGTATCCGCGACGTCGAGAACGCCTACACCGTCGAAGGCGGCTTGGTTGTCCTGCGCGGCAACATCGCACTCGACGGCGCAATCCTCAAGACGGCCGGCATCGACGAGGAACTGTTCTCCTTCCAGGGCCCGGCGCTCGTCGTCGAATCCCAAGAAGAAGCCGTCTCGGTCATCTTGCAGAAGAAGATCAAGGCCGGCGACGTTCTCGTCGTGCGCTACGAAGGCCCCAAGGGCGGCCCCGGCATGCAGGAAATGCTGCACCCCACTGCCTTCCTCAAGGGCGCAGGCCTCGGTAAGGAATGCGCACTGATCACCGACGGTCGTTTCTCGGGCGGAACTTCCGGGCTGTCCATCGGTCACATCTCCCCTGAGGCTGCTGCAGGCGGAATCATCGGTCTCGTCCAGAACGGCGATCAGGTTCGCATCGACGTCGCCTCGCGCACGCTCGAGATCCTGGTCGACGACGACGTCCTCGCCGAGCGACGCGCGAAGATGGAGGCCTCGGAGCGCCCGTGGCAGCCGGTCGATCGTCAGCGCACCGTGACGACAGCACTGCGCGCCTACGCCGCTCTGGCGACGTCCGCCGACAAGGGCGCGGTTCGCTACGTTCCGTAAGTTCTGCCACGAATCGAAAAAATCCCCGGCCGCTTTTCGGCCGGGGATTTTTTCTGTCAGCGCTCGTGCGGCTCGAGACGCCCGTAGCCGATGTGACAGTCACACAAGGTTTTCGGGCAGGCGCACGTGCGGCAACCAACTCAGCTCCACGAGAATGCTCGCCAACGGGCCACGACAGAGGGTCGACAGAGTCGGGTTCATTTCACCTCGGAGAAGAACGCGGGACCGACTGCGTCCGAACACGCCATACTTCCTCCGGTGTTGTATGAGCTTGAACCACAACCCAATCCGATCATCCCGTCGCCGACACACTCTGCCACGACGCGTGATGGACGCTCGACCGGATCCAGGTACGCGGTGGTCCTCTCGCCTGTCGCCCCGATACGGGTGAAATGGGACGTGCTGGTACAGCGACAGTGCAACTCATCGACAGCAAGACCGACCGACAGGTACCGAATAGTCGGGCGACACGCGGAGCACCAACGGAACGATATGAGCTATCAGACATTTCAGACCGAATCGCGCGTCCGGCTCGTGAGCGAATTCACTTGGACGTAGGGTTTCAGACACCAGCTGATCAATTCAGATACATGAGGGGGGATGACTTTCAGTCAGGTGATCATTTCGGTCAGTTCGAGCGAGCCGACTTGCACACGGCGCTCACCAGTGGTTCCCTCATCAGGTCGCTGAGACGCACATCACAACGACGACAGTCAGCCACCGCCCGTCACCCACAAGGTCGACGGGAAACAACCAAGGAGCAATACATGCCCGGAGTCGGCATATGGCGCACCAAATCCGTCGAGCAATCGATCGCGGACACCGACGAGCCTGAGACAAAGCTCAAGAAGGAACTGACCGCGAAGGACCTCACGGTATTCGGAGTCGCCGTCGTCATCGGCGCAGGCATCTTCACGCTGACTGCTCGAACCGCAGGCAATGTCGCAGGACCCTCCATTTCACTGGCCTTCGTTCTCGCTGCCATCGCCTGTGGCCTCGCCGCGCTGTGTTACGCGGAGTTCGCCTCCACCGTCCCCGTCGCAGGCAGCGCATACACGTTCTCCTACGCCACGTTCGGGGAGTTCGCCGCCTGGATCATCGGCTGGGACCTCATTCTCGAGTTCGCTCTCGCCTCCGCCGTCGTCGGCAAGGGCTGGTCGCTGTACCTCGGCAACGTCATCGGGGCCAGCGGAAGCACCACCGCCCACATCGGTTCGATCAGCTTCGACTGGGGCGCTCTGCTCATCATCGGCGCGATCACGCTGATCCTCGCGATCGGCACCAAGGTTTCCTCGCGAGTCTCCGCGATCATCACCGCGATCAAGATCGCAGTAGTCCTGCTCGTCATCGTCGTGGGCGCGTTCTACATCAAGAAGGAGAACTACTCCCCCTTCATCCCGCCGTCCGAAGGAACCGAGAGTTCTGCAAGCGGAATCCATCAGACCTTGTTCTCCTGGCTGACCGGCGCAGGCGGAAGCAGCTACGGCGCTTACGGATTGCTCGCAGCCGCCAGCCTCGTGTTCTTTGCCTTCATCGGTTTCGACGTCGTCGCCACCACCGCCGAGGAAACCAAGAACCCGCAGAAGTCGTTGCCGCGAGGAATCTTCGGCTCGCTCGCCATCGTCACGGTTCTCTACGTTGCCGTCACGCTTGTACTGACCGGCATGGTCAAGTACACCGAACTCAAGGACGGCAGTCCGCTGGTCGGCGATTCCAGCGCCACCCTCGCAACCGCATTCGAGGCCAACGGAATCGGTTGGGCACAAACCGCCATCAACTTCGGTGGCCTGGCCGGCCTCACGACAGTTGTCATGGTCATGATGCTCGGCCAGACCCGCGTCCTCTTCGCCATGTCCCGTGACGGACTCATGCCGCGCAGCCTGGCCAAGACCAACGCCAAGGGCATCCCGATGCGCATCACGTTGATCGTCGGTGGCATCGTCGCCGTCCTGGCAGCCTTCTTCCCGATGGGCACGCTCGAAGAGATGGTCAACATCGGAACGCTGTTCGCCTTCGTCCTGGTTTGTGTCGGTGTCATCGTCCTTCGCCGCACCCGCCCCGACCTGCCGCGCGGATTCCGCGTCCCGCTGGTGCCGTTCGTTCCGATCGTCGCCGTGCTCGCCTGCGGTTGGCTGATGCTCAACCTCTCGGTCGAGACCTGGATCCGGTTCCTCGTCTGGATGGCCATCGGTGTGCTCGTGTACTTCGCCTACGGTCACCGCAAGTCGGTCCTCGGTCGCAAACTCAAGGACGGAACCGCCATCCCGTCCGCGAACGCCGACCCGGTACTCGTCAAGGACTGATCCTTCATAAACAAACCGCCGCTCTCCGATTCGGAGAGCGGCGGTTCGTTTTGTTCGACGGCGCGAGTTTCAGATGAGCGGATTGGCACCGTTCAGGAAGATCCAGGTGCAGACGCCGGCAGCGATACCGAGGATCAAAACCACGAGCGATCCGATAAACGGACGAGTTGCCCAGCCACGACGACCGTCGAGCGCAATACGACCTGGTCCCGTCAAAATGATGACGCCCGCACAGATTCCGAGCAGCATCTCGTACTCGGTCCCGGCCGGGGCGAAGTACTCCAGGCCGGGTGCGCTCGCCTGACGCAGCGCCCACGCATTGATCATCACCGCCAGAACCGACGCTGCCGCAACGGGAGTCAGCAACCCGAGGATCAGGAGGGCGCCACCTGCGACTTCACCGACGGCGCCGAGTATCGCCATCCACTTCGCCTGCTGGAACCCGGCGTCCGCCAGCATCGACTCGAACCCGTTCAGCCCCGGCCCGTTCCAGATACCGGTCAACTTCTGCAGACCGTGCACCAACGCAGTTCCACCGACGGCCAATCGCAGTGCAAGCAACCCGAGGTCGAGAGTGCCTCGGCCCCGCGGAGACTCAGTTGTACCTGCCACGGCTTCGGCGGTGGGGACGGCGGCGATCGGAGCGTCGTACGCCGTCTCACGCTCGAGTGCCACGGTCGGCTGATCCGCGCCAGGTGCTCGGTATGTCGGTATCTGTTCGGTCAGGGAGTTGGCGTTCGTGGAACCGAAATCGAGATCGTCGTCGGTCCGCGGCAACGGATTCTTGGCGCTCACCGTCGGAAATTGTTCGGTGGGCGAATCATACGGACTGGACACATTGCCCGTCGGCTTGTCCGCATCCGACAACTCGCTGGGATCTTTTCGCTCGTCAGTCACGTAGGTGAGCCTATGACCGATTCACGAACTCGACGGGGAACCTTGGTCCGGCGTGGCGGCATCTGCCGTGCATTACGTAACGTCTTGGGCATGACTACGGGTAGGCATGCAGCGCTGGGCGCACTGGCGCTGGTGCTCGGGACATCGTTGCTCGCAGGTTGCGCCGACTTCGACGAATCGACTGCCTCGCCGTTCACACCCGAACCGACCAACCAGGCCAGCGCGGAAGTGCAGCCGGAGAACCCGCCGCCGTCGACCACGCCGCCGGCGCCGCGGACCGGCCCCCTCGGACCGTGTCAGGATGCCGACACCGCCGTGATCGCAACCTGTCTCGACACCACGGGTGGGCTCGTCACACTCCCGGACGGGAACTCCGGACTGGTTGCCGAACGGCGGACCGGCCGGATCATGCAGGTAGCTCCCAACACGACACCGGTCGAGGTAGCCAAGATCGACGTCGACGGCAGCGGTGACGGCGGCCTGCTCGACATCGCACTCTCCCCCACGTTTGTCGAAGACAACCTGATCTATGCCTACGTCACCACCGGAACGGACAACCGGGTGGTCCGCATCGCTCCGGGTGACACCGCCAAGGAAGTACTCGGTGGAATCCCGCGCGGCGCGAGCGGCAACGGCGGGTCACTGGAGTTCGCGGCCCCGGACCAGCTCATGGTTCTGACAGGCGATACCGGAAACCCCGCGGTTGCTCAGGATCCCGCCTCGTTGGCGGGGAAACTCTTGCGGGTCCGATCGCTGACGCCCAACGCTGCGCCGCCTCGCCCGGAAGTTGTTCTGTCCGGAATCGGAAACGGCGGCGGCGTGTGCGTCGATCCGGGAATCGCGACGTGGGTCACGGACCGAACCACTCTCGAGGATCGCCTCCAACGCGTCGGCGCCGACGGCACGGTGACATCCCCCGCGTGGACGTGGCCCGACCGACCCGGAGTCGGCGGGTGCATCGCGGCGCAGGGAGTGGTAGCTGTCGCGCTGGGGGCCGGCAAAGCGATCTCGGCGCTGGCCGCAGATCCAGGAACAGGTGCCGTCACGACCGCGCCGTCGGCAGTGGCGAAAGACACGTACGGCCAGCTGGGCGGTTTGGCACTCGGATCCGACGGTTTGATGTGGGCGAGCACGATAAACAAAACCGCGGGCGAGCCGGGTCCGAACGACGACAAGGTGGTCAAGATCCCGATGCCGAGTGGCAGCGGCGGGATCGACTGAGCCGCCATGTCTGTTCGGTCACGGATCCCGTGACCGAACATGCACAGATGCGTACTCTTTTGTTAGCGGGGCTAAACACCACGCATTTGCCAGGACCGGTTGGCCCAACCACGACAAAGGAGTCGGTATGAAGGCAATCCAGTACACGAGAATCGGCGCAGAACCCGAACTCACGGAGATTCCCAAACCCGAGCCCGGTCCAGGTGAAGTGCTCCTGGAAGTCACCGCTGCCGGCGTCTGCCACTCGGACGACTTCATCATGAGCCTGCCCGAGGAGCAGTACACCTACGGCCTTCCTCTCACGCTCGGCCACGAGGGCGCCGGCCGGGTCGCCGCCGTCGGCGAGGGCGTCGAAGGGCTCGACATCGGAACCAATGTCGTCGTCTACGGACCCTGGGGCTGTGGCAGCTGTTGGCACTGCTCGCAAGGACTCGAAAACTACTGTTCTCGAGCAAAAGAACTCGGCATCAATCCTCCTGGTCTCGGTGCACCCGGCGCGTTGGCCGAATTCATGATCGTCGATTCACCTCGCCACCTCGTCCCGATCGGCGACCTCGATCCGGTCAAGACGGTGCCGCTGACCGACGCCGGTCTGACTCCGTATCACGCGATCAAGCGTTCACTGCCGAAACTTCGCGGTGGCTCGTACGCCGTCGTCATCGGTACCGGCGGTCTCGGCCATGTCGCCATCCAACTCCTCCGCCACCTCTCGGCAGCAACCGTCATCGCACTCGACGTGAGCGCGGACAAGCTCGAACTGGCAACCAAGGTAGGCGCTCACGAAGTGGTTCTGTCCGACAAGGACGCGGCCGAGAACGTCCGCAGGATCACCGGAAGTCAGGGCGCCGCACTGGTTCTCGACTTCGTCGGCTATCAGCCCACCATCGACACCGCGATGGCTGTCGCCGGCGTCGGATCGGACGTCACGATCGTCGGGATCGGCGACGGGCAGGCCCATGCCAAAGTCGGGTTCTTCCAAAGTCCTTACGAGGCTTCTGTGACAGTTCCGTACTGGGGTGCCCGCAACGAGCTGATCGAATTGATCGACCTGGCGCACGCCGGCATCTTCGACATCGCGGTGGAGACCTTCAGTCTCGACAACGGCGCCGAAGCGTATCGACGACTGGCCGCCGGAACGCTCAGCGGCCGCGCGGTTGTGGTCCCTGGTCTGTAGACCGACAGCGGCAAAACGACAGCGAAAAACACTGATGCCCGGCCGAATTCGATTCGGCCGGGCATCAGTGTCAGAAATTCAGTGTGCGCTAGCTGCACGCCTCGATGACAAGTTCCTTCACACGAGCCGCGTCTGCCTGTCCACGAGTGGCCTTCATGACGTCGCCGACGATCTTTCCGGCGGCCTGCACCTTGCCACTACGAATCTTGTCCGCGATGTCGGGGTTCGCTGCGAGCGCTTCGTCGACGGCTGCCTTGAGCTTGGTTTCGTCACGTTCGACGACCAACTCCGGGTGGGCCGCGACAACCTGCTCCGGGTCACCCTCGCCGTCGAGGACGTGATCGACGACCTGGCGAGCCACTTTGTTGTTGAGCTTGCCGCTGTCGATGAGAGCTACGACCTGGGCAACCTGCGCCGGGGTGATCGGCAGAGCGCCGAGTTCGACGCCACGGGTGTTCGCCTGCTGTGACAGGTAGGACAGCCACCAGGAGCGCGCTGCCTCGGGCGAAGCACCGGCCTCGGTGGTCGCGATCACCAGATCGATGGCACCGGCGTTGACGAGGTCGCGCATGACCTCGTCGGAGATTCCCCAGTCCTTCTGGATCCGCGCACGGCGAATCCAGGGAAGCTCCGGCAAGGTACCGCGCAGTTCTTCGACCCACTCGGCGCTCGGAGCGACGGGCTCGAGATCCGGTTCCGGGAAGTAGCGGTAGTCCTCGGCCGTTTCCTTCCGGCGTCCCGCTGCGGTGGTGCCGTCGCCTTCCTGGAAATGGCGGGTCTCCTGGATGACCTCACCGCCGGCGTCGAGAACTGCTGCCTGACGGCGCATTTCGTAGCGAACTGCGACCTCGACGCTCTTGAGGGAGTTGACGTTCTTGGTCTCGGTGCGGGTCCCCAGTTCGGTGGAACCGATCGGCATGAGGGAGATGTTGGCGTCGCAGCGCATCGATCCCTGATCCATGCGGACGTCGGAGACGTCGAGGGACTTCAGCAGATCACGAAGCGCCGTGACGTACGCGCGAGCAACCTCGGGGGCGCGCTCACCGGCACCGTGGATGGTCTTGGTGACGATCTCCACCAAGGGAACGCCCGCACGGTTGTAGTCGAGCAGCGAATGGCTGGCACCGTGGATACGACCGGTAGCGCCACCCACGTGGAGGGACTTACCGGTGTCCTCCTCCATGTGGGCGCGCTCGATCTCGACGCGCCACGTCGTGCCGTCGTCGAGGATCACGTCGAGGTAACCCTCGGTTGCGATCGGCTCGTCGTACTGGGAGATCTGGTAGTTCTTCGGCTGATCCGGGTAGAAGTAGTTCTTGCGTGCGAATCGGCCCCACGGCGTGATGGAGCAGTTGAGCGCAAGGCCGATCCGGATCGCGGACTCGACAGCGGCTGCGTTCACCACCGGCAACGAACCGGGCATGCCCAGACAGACCGGGCACACCTGGGTATTGGGTTCGGCACCGAACTCGGTGGGGCACGGGCAGAACATCTTGGTCGCGGTGCCGAGTTCTACGTGCACCTCCATACCCATCACAGGCTCATACTTGGTCAGTACTTCGTCGTAATCGAGGATGTCGGGCGCATCGACAGCAGTCATGGTGATCAGTTTATGCGTCTGCGGCTCAGCCGAAGAATGCGGCTGCCTCCTCGTAGCGCTCCTTGGGCACCGTCTTGAGTTTGCGGGTCGCCTCGGCGAGCGGAACGAGGTCGATGGACGTTCCGTGCAACGCGACCATCTGACCGAAATCTCCGCGGTGAGCTGCGTCGGTGGCATGAACGCCGAAGCGAGTGGCGAGGATGCGGTCGTGCGGCGTCGGGGTGCCACCGCGCTGAATGTGCCCGAGGACGGTGGTGCGAACTTCCTTGCCGATCCGGCGCTCGATCTCGTTTCCGAGCTGCTGCGCGACACCGGTGAAGATCTTGTGGCCGAACTCGTCTATGCCACCTTCGCGCAGGGTCATCGACGCGGGATCGGGCATCGCACCTTCAGCCACGACGCAGATGAAGTGGGAGTCGCCACGCTGGAAGCGCTTCTTGACCATCGCGCACACCTCGTCGACGTCGAACGGCTGTTCCGGAACCAGAGTCAGGTGTGCCCCCGACGCCAGTCCGGCCTGCAGCGCGATCCAGCCCGCATGCCGGCCCATGACCTCGACGAGCATGACGCGCTGGTGCGATTCGGCCGTGGTGTGGAGCCTGTCGATGGCGTCGGTGGCGACAGCCAAGGCGGTGTCGAAACCGAAAGTTACGTCAGTGCAGTCGATGTCGTTGTCGATCGTCTTGGGCACACCGATCACGGGTACGCCACTCTCGGAAAGCCAACTGGCCGCGGTGAGAGTGCCTTCGCCGCCGATCGGGATCAGGACGTCGATCCCGTTGTCGTCGAGAGTCTGCTTGATCTGATCGAGGCCCGCACGGAGTTTGTCGGGGTTCACGCGAGCGGTGCCGAGGATCGTGCCGCCGCGGGTGAGGATGCGGTTGATGCGGTCATCGGAGTCGAGCGGGACCTTGCGGTCCTCGAGCAATCCTCGCCAGCCGTCCCGGAATCCGACCACGGTACTGCCGTAACGACCGGCCGACGTACGTACGACGGCGCGGATGACCGCGTTCAAGCCCGGGCAGTCGCCGCCGCCCGTGAGGATTCCGATTCGCATAGTGCAGCACCTCTCGTGACCGGATTGTGGATCTTGGTGTCCATCTTCCCCCAGTCACGGTATTGCCGCAGGATAGCGGCGTTGCCGAGCCGCAACGCCGCGCCGCACGGGACCCCTAACCCGGCGTGACGAGCCCGCTTTCGTACGCCAACACGACTGCCTGGGCGCGATCGCGCAGATCGAGCTTCGACAGCACCTTTCCGACATGGGTCTTGACGGTCTGCTCGGCGACGAACAGCCGCTCGGCGATCTCGACGTTGGACAATCCGCGGGCGATCAGTTCGAGGACCTCGCGCTCACGCGGGGTCAGGGCGTCCAGCGCTTCGGGCCGTGCGCGCGGGGCCGCCCGCCGGCTGGTCACATCGGCAATCAGACGCCGAGTCACCGTCGGCGCCAGCAAAGCCTGCCCTTCGGCAACGACGCGTACCGCCCGAATCAGCTCCTCAGCCGGTGCGTCCTTGAGCATGAAACCGCTCGCTCCGACGCTCAGGGCCTCGTAGACGTAGTCGTCGATGTCGAAAGTGGTGAGCATGAGGACTCGCACCGGCGGTTCCCATCCGGCGGACAGAATCTGGCGGGCAGCGTCGAGTCCGTTCATCTCGGGCATGCGAACATCCATCAAGACCACATCCGGACGCAATCGCGCGACCTCGGCGACGGCGATCTTGCCGTCCGGCGCATCGCCGATCACGCTGATGTCGGGCTGGGCGGAGAGTAGGGCTCCGAACCCTTGTCGAACCATCGCCTGGTCGTCTGCGATGAATACTGTGATGGGCACTCGGACAGCCTAGGCGGGCACCGACGGCAACTCGGCCCGGACCTCGAACCCTCCGTCCTCGCGCCGGTTTGCCAACAGCATGCCGCCCACCGCCGAAGCCCGCTCACGCATTCCGCGGATTCCGTTGCCACCAGTGGTTTCCGACGCCGAGTGCTGATTGCCACCCAATGGCGAAGGTCCGTTGTTCACGAGCGCGCTCACCGATTGCGGACCGAAGGCCACGGCGACCTCAATGGGTCCGCCTGGCGAATGCCTGGCCGCGTTGGTGATCGACTCCTGAATGATCCGGTAGAGCGCAAGGCCCGTGGATTCCGAGACCGACGCTCGATCGCCGTCGACTCGCCACGATACCGGCAAACCGGCACGGGTACTGCCGAGCAACAGTTCGTCCAACTGGTCGACGCCCGGTTGCGGAGCTGTCACCATGTGGTCCCCGTCGCTGCGCAGTACTCCGAGGAGACCACGAATCTCGTTGAGCGCTGCTCGCCCTGTCTCACTTATCGATTCGAATTCGGTTCGGATCTCCGGAGTGACTGCATCGAGTCTGTACGGCGCACTCTGAGCTTGCACGACCACCATCGACATGTGGTGGGCCACGATGTCGTGCAAGTCGCGCGCGATCCGCGCCTTCTCCTCGAGGATCGTGCGTCGAGTGCGTTCGAGTTCGCTGACTTCCTCCTGCTTGGCCAACTGGCGGCGCGAGAGGACCAACCAGCGGATCAACAGGCAGAAGACGACCAGGGCACTCAGCCCGACAGCCCAACCGGCGCCGTCGCTTCCCGGGGCGTTGCCGAGAAAGAGCAGCACCGTGGCGATCCAGGCGACACCGACAACCTGAATGGGCGCCCGCAGACTCACTGCGGCCAGCAACGACATCAGCACGATGATGTGGACGACCTGCCACGGGTAGTCGTAACCGGGAGTGTTGTCGAACACCAACGGGATGATCAACGCCGAGACCGCCGACACCGCCCACCCCAACGGAGCGTTGATCCGGATCAGGACGAACGGAAATGCAGCCAACGCGGCGACGAAGGGCATGATCGGCGGCGAAACATGATGCGTCAGTTGCAGTGTCGGCCAGGCAATCGAATAGAGGATCAGAGTGATCGCTACGATGACGATGTTCCAGAACTGACCGCGGGCCACGAAACTGGTTGCCCGACGCACTTTCTCCGAATGAACGACCGCCCCGTCGAGGCCGGACAGCATCGACCCGGCGGTGGCGTATGTCGGCGCGGGCACATCCGGTGCACCCTTGTTCTTCCTACGGACCTTGATCACTCGTCAAGCCTATGAAGGCGAACCCCGAAAGTCCTCATACTGCAGAGTGAGATCCCCCTACCTCCGAGGTATCACAGGGGAGGGAATTCTCACCCGAATGCGCGTCGGAGAACCCCTCCACAGAGCGATGACCGCCAGGATTGTCCGTTCATAGCGTGAACGGCATGCGGATCACACGGGTGAAAGACATCTCTCGAAGCGCCGGCACCTGGGCGGCCCTGGCGCTGGCTGCAACGGCAGCGATCACGGTCACTGCCGGAGCGAGCGGAGCCCAGTCGCCGCGCACCGAGAATTCGAACGCATCCAGGGCGATCGCCACCGTGACTACTGCGGATGCCGCTGACGCTGCGACCACCATCCCGGCGGACTTTGCGGCATTCGCCGGTTACACCCCCGCCGTCGTCGACGGATACCTCGCCAATCCCCACGGCGACTGCTCGTCGCCGGTCCCACTTCCCGACGAATTCGACTCGGCCTGCAAAGCGCACGATCTCGGCTACGACCTACTCCGCTACGCGCATTCGCACGGAACGGAACTGGGGCCGTGGGCACGTCAGGTCCTCGACGGTCAGCTCGACCAGCGAATGCATGCCGCGTGTGAAGACCGCACGTCCTTTCTCTCACGAGGGTATTGCTTCGCGATGGCCGATGTAGCCGTCACGGCTGTGAACGGAAACTCCTGGCGCCAAAGCTATCTGACGCCGGTCGCGGAATCGGGATTCGGTTACGGCACGGCCGGTGTTCTGGCAGTCTCCGCCTTCGGCTTCACCCTGATGCGATCGCGGCGCCTCGACCCGTCGAACGAGTTCTCCTACTCCCCGAAAGCGATTGCAGCATGAGCGTTCTGAATGCGTCACGGACCCCCGTCCTCGCCCGAGTCGGGGCGCTCGCACTCCCCCGCGTGTCCACGAGCGTCGCCGTGGCAGCGATGTCCGCCATCTCGCTGGCTCCCGGACTCCTGCCGCGATCAGCCGTACTACAAGGGGTGTTCAGCGGTCTGCTCGTCGCGGCCGGACTACTGGCGATGTGGGCGTTCTCCGCGGTAGCCCGTCGGCTCGTCCCCGACCGGGTCAAGGCCCGATTCGACGAACGTCATTGGCGCATCACCGCGTTCGGGTTGTCGACTGCCGGCACCGCAGTTGCGATGTTCGCCGCCGCCGGTTGGCAGAACTCGTTGCGAGCGGCGATGGGCGCACCGTCTGCCGGACTTCTCCACTGGGCGGAGGCGGGTTGCATTGCAGCACTGACCGCACTTGGTCTCTGGGGCATCGGGATCGGAATTTCGAAGGCGCTGCGGTGGATGGGTTTCGCGCGGAGCGTCGGCGCACTGGTCATGGGTGTTCTCGGGGTGCAGTTGGTAGTCGGTCCCGTCGTGTGGAACGGCCTCGCCGATTCGTTCGACAAGTCCAACGCGTACATCGACACCGCTCTGACACAGCCACTTTCGGCCTCTGTGTCAGGCAGCCCCGAATCTCTCATCTCGTGGACGTCGATGGGGGCGGAGGGACGCAAATTCGTCGCAGCAGGCGAAGACTCGGTGCGTGTCTACGCCGGTTTGGATTCGGCACCCGACACTGCATCACGTGCCGCTCTCGCGGTGAGCGAACTCGATCGCGTCGGCGGCTTTGCCCGCAACAGCGTCGTAGTGGCCGTTCCGACCGGATCGGGGTGGATCGACACGCATGCAGTCGCCGGTATCGAGCAACGGTTCGGCGGCGACGTCGCAATAGTCGGGCAGCAATACTCCGACGCACCCAGTTGGGCGACATTCCTGTTCAGCCGCGACGATGCCGAAGAATCGGCAACCGCTCTGTTCACCGCCGTCGGCAGCCACATTGCCGCTATGCCCGCCGAGGATCGACCGGACCTGTTCCTCTACGGACAGAGCCTCGGCGCGGTCGGCGGCAGCGCCGCACTGACCGAGGCTTTGTCCGAGGGCAGTCCCACCACCGCGTGCGACGTGTTGTGGGCAGGTCCCCCGGCCGGCGCGACACGAACGGACGGCGCAACCGTCCTCGCGAACACTTCCGACCCGGTGGTGTGGTGGTCGCCTGCCCTCGCGACACAGAAACCGGATCTGAGCCGTGCCGTGCAAGATGCACCGATCCCGCAGTGGATCCCGGGTGTCACGTTCTTGCAGACCACCGTCGACATGCTCGGTTCGCTCGGTGTCCCCGCCGGTCACGGCCATCGCTACGGAACCGATCAGGGGACGGCCCTGAGAACTTGCTCCTGAAACTGCTGTGCGCCTTTATTAACCGCGGGGGGTTAATAAAGGCGCACAGCAAACAGGTCAGACTGCAGTCGCGATCGGGCCGCGAGCTGCTTCGTAGGCGGCACCGACACGGTAGAGGCGCTCGTCAGCCATGGCGGGCGCCATGATCTGCAAGCCCACCGGCAGGTTGTCGTCCGCGGACAGGCCCGAGGGCACCGACATCGCGCAGTGTCCGGCCAGGTTGGTCGGCAGCGTGCACAGGTCGGAGAGGTACATGGCCAACGGATCGCCGACCTTCTCCCCCAACTTCCACGGCGTGAATGGGCTGGTCGGCGAGACCAGTACGTCCACCTTCTCGTAGGCCTTGTCGAAATCGCGCGCGATGAGCGTACGAACCTTGAGCGCCGAACCGTAGTAGGCGTCGTAGTATCCCGAGGACAGTGCGTAGGTACCGATCATGATGCGGCGCTTGACCTCCGGACCGAAACCGGCGGCGCGGGTTGCCGCCATGACCTGGTCGGCACTCATGTTGCCGTCGTCGACACGCAGTCCGTAGCGCATGGCGTCGAAGCGAGCCAGGTTGGACGAGACCTCACTGGGCAGCACCAGGTAGTACGACGCGAGCGCATGCTCGAAGCTCGGGCACGAAACCTCGACAACTTCGGCGCCCAAAGCCTTGAGTTGCTCGACAGCAGCGTCGAAGGAAGCGATGACGCCGGGCTGGTAGCTGTCGGAGTGAAGTTCCTTGACCACACCGACTTTGACGCCGCGCAGGTCGCCGGCTGCACCTTCACGTGCCGCAGCGACCACCGGACGCACGGGGGCGTCGATGGACGTGGAGTCACGCGGATCGTGCCCGGCGATGACCTCGTGCAGCAGAGCGGTGTCGAGCACGGTGCGGCCACAGGGACCGCCCTGATCGAGCGAGGACGCGCACGCGACGAGTCCGAAGCGTGAGACAGTTCCGTACGTCGGCTTGGTTCCGACCGTCGCGGTGACCGCAGCGGGCTGACGGATCGAACCGCCGGTGTCAGTGCCGATGGCCAGCGGGGCCTGACGGGACGCGAGCGCCGCTGCGCTACCGCCGCCCGAGCCACCGGGGATGCGGGTGACGTCCCACGGGTTACGCGTCGGGCCGAAGGCCGAGTTCTCGGTCGAAGAGCCCATCGCGAACTCGTCGAGGTTCGTCTTGCCGAGGATCGGGATGCCGGCAGCGCGCAGCTTGGAGGTCAGAGTCGCGTCGTACGGCGCGACCCAGCCTTCGAGAATCTTCGACGCACAGGTGGTCGGCATGTCCGTCGTGGTGAAGATGTCCTTCAACGCGATCGGAACGCCGGCGAGTGCCGAAGCAGGTTCGTTTCCGCCTGCGAGCGAGTTGTCCACTGCTGCGGCGGCTTCGAGAGCCTGTTCGCCTGCAACGTGCAGGAAGGCGTGGTACTCGGTGTCGACGGCCGCGATGCGGTCGAGATGCGCCTGCGTGACCTCTACGGAGGACACCTCACGCGAGTGGATCTTGCCGGCCAGCTCAGCGGCGTCCAGCGTGGTCAGATCGGTCATTCGCCCTCTCCAAGGATCTGCGGAACCGCAAAGCGATCCTGTTCGACTGCGGGTGCTCCGGACAATGCCTGCTCGGGGGTCAACCCGGGCACGATCACGTCGGGGCGCGTCACGTTGGTGACGGCATTGGGATTCGCCATGGGCGGGACGTCGTCGGCCGCAACCTCGGTGACCACCTTGACGTGGTTGAGAATCGAATCCAACTGACCGGCGAACTCGTCGAGTTCGGCATCGGACAGGGCGAGTCTGGACAGCCGCGCGAGGTGCGCGACCTCGTCACGGGAGATGGCAGGCACCGCGGGGCCCCTTTCGGAAGAGGACGTGAACATTGCCGGTCCAGCCTAGTTGCTCGCCGCGACAGACCTGTAAGCACGCCCGCTGTATCGAACGACGAGCACGCTCACTGTGTCGATCGCCACGCCGAAAGCCCGCAGTGTGTTTCGCTCGTGTGACAAGCATGTGCATCTGGCGTGACGCCCCCGCGGCGCCCACCATCGCAGGTTGGGCAAGTGCAAAGATGAGTCAGGCCCGGGTCGACGTGATCCGGGCGAGAACCGATCAGCGAAAGGCACGCACGTGTCGTACCTGCTTCGCGTCCAACTGCCCGATCGACCAGGCAGCCTCGGCGCGCTCGCCGTAGCTCTCGGATCCGTGGGCGCAGACATCCTCTCCCTCGACGTCGTGGAACGAGGTGACGGTTTTGCCATCGACGACCTCGTGGTCGACGTCGAACCGGGCGCGCTGCCCGACACCTTGATCACCGCTGCCGAGCATCTACCGGACGTGCTGGTCGATTCGATCCGCCCCTACGCCGGGATTCTCGACACTCACCGTGAGCTCGAACTCATAGATTCCGTTGCGACGGCCCGAAACGATCGACTACAGGTCCTCGTCGACGGCGCGCCGCGTGTACTGCGAGTCGGCTGGTGCGTCGTCGCGGACATCGGCAAGCACGGTGCGTACCGCGTCGTCGGTAGCGCCGGCGCGCCGGAAACCCACGCCACCGACATTCCGTGGATGCCACTGGACAAGCCCACCGCCCTCGACGGCGAGGCCGACTGGGTTCCGGACGTATGGCGCGACATGAACACCAGCCTCGCTGCCGCACCTCTCGGCTCCGGCAATCGAGTCCTCATGCTCGGTCGTCCCGGTGGGCCCGAATTCCGCCCTTCGGAGATAGCCCGCCTCGGCTACCTCGCAGGAATCGTGGCGACGGTACTGGGTTGACCAGGCTGGCTGATCAGGCCAGGCCGCGAACCATGACGGTCAGTTCCATACCGCGAATCGGCTCCCACGCCCGCTCGGGATCGGGGACGAAACCGTTGCGGTCGTAGATACGACGGGCATCGACCATCTCGGGCTGCGTCGAGATGACCACCGAGTGATCGCCGCGGTCGTAGGCTTCGGCGATCACTGCGCGAACCAATGCGGTTCCGGCGCCCGATCCCCGAGCTTGCGGCGAGACTGCGAGCATGCGGAACTCGAGTTCGCCCTTCTGCGCAACATCCGCGAAGGGCGTGCCGGGTTCTGCGATCGTCAACGAGCCCACGACTTCGTCACCGAGAACCGCAACCAGCACCCGGCCCTGCTCCACCCGAGTTGCGGTGTCTCGCAGGCGCTCCGCGTACGGCGATCCGCCGGCGACAAATCCGCCACCCACGTACGACTGCACAGTCAGCTCCCCGACGGTCTCGAACTCAGCCGGTAGAACTTCACGAATCTCGATCATGGCGTCACTATCGCACCCAGCACACCAATCTCAGAAATCGGACAAAGTCATTCTGGTTCGTCCAAATCGGTGGGAGCGACCGCATCCGGGCCATCTTCGAGCAACCGCCGGAAGCCGTCTTCGTCGAGCACCGGCACACCCAATTCGACCGCCTTGTCGTGCTTGGAACCGGGCGCTTCACCGACGACGACAAACGCAGTCTTCTTCGAGACCGACCCTGCAGCCTTGCCGCCGCGCACCAGAATCGCTTCCTTCGCCTGATCACGCGAGTAGGTCTCGAGCGAACCGGTGACGACGATCGAGAGGCCCTCGAGATTGCGCGGAATCGAATCGTCGCGTTCGTCCTCCATGCGTACTCCGGCCGACGCCCACTTGTCGACGATCTGCTGGTGCCAGTCGACGGAGAACCACTCCACGACGGCGGCGGCGATAGTCGATCCGACGCCGTCGACTGCAGCCAACTCGTCGACCGAAGCTTCCCGAATGCGTTGCAGCGAGCCGAATTCGCCGGCCAACGCCCTCGCGGCAGTGGGGCCGACGTGCCGAATCGACAGTGCCACAAGCACTCTCCACAGCGGCTTGTCCTTGGCCGAATCCAGGTTGGCCAGCAAGCGTTTTCCGTTGGCGGACAGGGATCCCGCATTGGTGCGGAAGATCGGAACTTCGATCAGTTTCTCGGCGTCGAGTGAGAAGAGATCGCCCTCGTCGCCGATGACCTTCGCCTCCAACAGCCCGGTCGCGGCTTCGTAACCGAGCACCTCGATGTCGAATGCACCGCGCCCCGAGACGTGGAACACGCGCTCGCGCAACTGCGCCGGGCAGTACTGCTGATTGGGGCATCGCACGTCGACGTCGCCCTCTTTCGCGGGTGCCAACAACGTGCCGCACTCGGGACAATGCGTCGGCATGACGAATTCGCGCTCGGTACCGTCACGAACGTCTGCCACGGGACCGAGAACCTCGGGGATGACGTCTCCGGCCTTGCGCAACACCACGGTGTCGCCGATCAGCACACCCTTGCGCTTGACCTCCGAGCCGTTGTGCAGCGTGGCCAAGGACACAGTGGAACCCGCCACCGTGACGGGTTCCATGTACGCGAACGGCGTCACACGACCCGTACGTCCGACGCTGACCCGGATGTCGAGGAGCTTGGTCGTGACCTCTTCCGGCGGGTACTTGTACGCGATCGCCCACCGTGGTGCGCGCGACGTGGTGCCCAGACGTCGATGTAACGACATCTCGTCGACCTTGACCACCAACCCGTCGATCTCGTGCTCGACGTCGTGGCGGTGTTCTCCCCAGTACTTCATCTTCTCGACCACGGCGTCGGCGCCGACCACCCGCGACGTGTGCGTGGACACCGGCAGACCCCAGGCGGCGAGGGCCACGTAGGCGTCGTACTGCGAGGCCGGCTCGAAACCTTCCATGCGCCCGAACCCGTGGCAGATCATTCCGAGGCGGCGACGCGCGGTGACGGCAGGATTCTTCTGACGCAGGGAGCCCGCCGCGGAGTTGCGCGGATTGGCGAACGGCGCCTTACCCTCCTCCACCAGGGAGGCATTGAGTGCTGCGAAGTCCTCGAGGCGGAAGAACACCTCGCCACGCACCTCGAGCAGGCTCGGAATCGGGTACTCGTCCGTGGCGGTAAGGCGCTCCGGGATGTCGTTGATCGTCAGAGCGTTGAGCGTGACCAGCTCGCCCGTACGACCGTCACCGCGGGTTGCGGCACGAACGAGTTTGCCGTTCTCGTAGACGAGATTGAGGGCGACACCATCGATTTTCACTTCACAGAGATAGTGCAGTTCCGGCCCGGTTTCCTGCTCTACCTTGGCGATCCATGCTCGGAGCTCCGACTCGTCGAAGACGTTGTCGAGGCTGAGCATCCGCTCGAGGTGGTCGACGGACGTGAAGTCCGTCGCGAATCCGCCACCGACGAGTTGCGTCGGAGAGTCGGGAGTTCGCAGATCCGGGTACTGCTCTTCGAGAGCATTGAGCTGCCCGAGCAATGTGTCGAATGCACCGTCCGAAATGACGGGCGCATCACGAACGTAGTAGCGGAACTGATGCTGGCGTACCTCTTCGGCCAGCTCCGTCCACTGCTCGCGCGCCTCGTTGGGCGCTGGCTGCATTGCATCCGCGGTTTCAGTCACAGCTAGAAGATTATCGGTTCACACCGACACACCACACGACTCCACATCGGAACGCACACACTAGAACGCCGACGGATCGTCCACCAATGCCTTGCCGACGTCTGTACACAGCCGAAGTGCGGCACGAGCCCAGTCGAGGTTCGCACCCGAAAGACCGCAACGTGGAGTGACCGCGACCTGGGTCTGCAGGAGTTCACGAGAGAAGCCGAGACGATCTACCAGTGTGACGGCGGGCATCGCACACTCTTTCCACGTCACCGGCTTTTCCGGCGGGGCGGACGGAACCAGACCGAGCGCCAATTCCTTGCCGGCGTCGAACAACTGGCCGATACCGTCGAGATCGCGTGAGCCGATGAGCGACATGTCGAAGCTCACGCCGAACGCCTGGCTTCGCCTCAGTAGATCCCACGGCATGTCTGTGCCGCAACTGTGGACGATTGTGGGCAGTCCGCAACCGCTGATCGTCGAGTCGAGTACGGCGAGTGCCTCGGGTTCCGGCAGTGCCGGAACGCTCTCCATCTTGGTGCGCCCAGGCAGCGAACCGGCCAGAACTGCCGCGATCTGCGGCTCGTCCAACTGAATCACCACTGCGGCGCCGGTGCGGCGAGTGACCTCGGCCGCATGACGCGCGAGACCCTCACCGAGTGATTCTGCGACGTCGCGGAGCGCACCGCGGTCGACGAGAACTCGCGAACCGTTTGCGACTTCGATCTCGGCGCCGAGTGTCAGCGGGCCGGCGACCTGGAGCTTGACGACGTGGTCTTCGCCGACCAAGCGCGCCGACTCCCAGGCTTCCTCGAGCGCGTCGAGATCCTGATTCAGAAAGTCCTCGGCTCGCTTCGCGACATTGCCCCTCCGAGGCACGACTCGATAGGCACGGGTCGAGGCGTCGAGGTTGATGTCGACCAGAATTGCCCCCGCCCGGCCGACCATGTCAGCGCCGAGACCGCGGCTCGGCAACTCCACCAGATGCGGGAAACCACCCAGCTCACCGAGGATGGTTGCGGCACTTTCGCGGGCATCCGTGCCCGGCCAGGATCCGATTCCGGTGACGAGACCACCGATGGAAACCTGCTGCGTCACAGTGTGTTCGGCTCGGATTCGGTGCCCGAGATGGTGCCACTGCCGAGAACCTGGTCGCCCAGTTCGCGGTCGGGGCGATACAACACGACGGCCTGTCCCTTTGCGACGCCGGTCAGTGGTTCGCGCAACGAGATCGAGATACCGCCGCTTGAAGTACCGTCGTCGACGGCCTCCGCAACAGCCTGCGCCAGTCCACCGTGCGCACGAACCTGCACCATGCATTCGACGGGGCCCTCCGGCGCCTGGCCCGAGGTCCAGATCGCACGCTGCGCCGAGATGGCCCAGACGTCGAGATTCTTGGCCGAACCCACTCGGACCGTTCCGGTTTCGGGCTCGATCGCGGTCACGTACCGCGGACGGCCGTCACCCGCCGGACCCTCGACGCCGAGACCCTTGCGCTGTCCGATCGTGAAGCCGTGTACGCCGTCGTGTGCAGCGAGGACTTCACCCGAATCGGCGTCGACGACGCTTCCCGGACGAACGCCGATGCGCGCACCCAGGAATGCTCGTGTGTCGCCGGTCGGGATGAAGCAGATGTCGTGACTGTCAGGCTTGTTCGCCACAGCCAGACCGCGCTCGGCGGCTTCCTCGCGGATCTGTTCTTTCGGTGTGTCACCGATCGGGAACATCGCTCGCGAAAGCTGCTCAGCCGTCAGCACACCGAGGACATACGACTGGTCCTTGTCAGCGTCGACCGCCCGGCGCAGGACGCCGTCTTCGAGGCGCGCGTAGTGACCGGTCGCCACGGCGTCGAAGCCGAGAGCGACTGCACGGTCGGCGAGTGCGGTGAACTTGATCTTCTCGTTGCAGCGCAGGCACGGATTGGGGGTCTCACCCGCTGCGTACGACGCCACGAAGTCGTCGATCACGTCTTCCTTGAAGCGATCGGCGAAATCCCAGACGTAGAAGGGTATTCCGAGAACGTCGGCGGCGCGCCTGGCGTCGCCGGCATCTTCCTTCGAGCAGCATCCACGCGAACCCGTCCGCAATGCGCCCGGCGCCGTGGACAAAGCAAGATGAACGCCGACGACGTCGTGTCCGGCGGCGACAGCGCGGGCGGCGGCGACAGCGGAGTCGACACCTCCGCTCATGGCTGCGAGTACTCGCATCAGCGATCCCCTCCACGCGAACCGGCACCGGCAAGACCGGCGGCCCGAGCGCGCTCTACTACTTGTGGAAGCGCAGCGATGAGCGCGTCCACATCGGTGACACTCGACGTATGTCCGAGCGAAAATCTCAGTGAGCCACGCGCGACGGGCGATTCGACGCCCATCGCGATCAAGACATGGCTGGCTCTGGCCACACCGGCGGTGCAGGCCGAACCGGTGGAACATTCGATACCGGCAGCGTCGAGCAGCATCAGCAACGAATCGCCCTCGCAACCGGGGAAGGTGAAGTGCGCGTTACCGGGAAGCCGATCGGAACCGGTCGGGCCGTTGAGCACCGACTCGGGAAGGATCTCCAGGACTCCGTCGATCAAACGGTCACGCAACTGCGCCAATTCCCTTGTGCTGGAATCGAAGTTCTCGACGTTTGCGCGCAGCGCCGCAGCCATCCCGACAACGCCCGCAGTATCCGGAGTGCCCGAACGCAGATCACGTTCGTGTCCGCCGCCGTGAAGGAGCGGCACACACGGAACCTGGCGTCCGAGCAGCAGTGCGCCGACGCCGTGCGGACCACCGAACTTGTGCGCCGCGATGCTCAGCGCGGACAATTTGCTCGCCGCGAAATCGACCGGCAATTGTGCAACTGCCTGAACCGCGTCGCTGTGCATCGGAATCTCGAACTCAGCCGAAATCTCCGCCAACTCCACGATCGGCATGATCGAGCCGACCTCGTTGTTGGCCCACATCACCGTCACGAGTGCTACCTCGTCGGCGTGGACGGAAAGCTCGTCACGCAAGGTCTGCGGATCGACGACACCGTTCTCGTCGACCGGCAACCACGTCACGCGCGCGCCCTCGTGCTGCTCGAGCCACTCGACGGCGTCGAGCACAGCATGATGCTCGACGGAGCTGGCCAGGATGCGAGTGCGTCGCGGGTCTGCGTCACGGCGAGCCCAGTAGATGCCCTTGACCGCGAGATTGTCGCTCTCGGTGCCTCCGGAGGTGAAGATGACCTCCGACGGCCGCGCACCCAAGCTGGCGGCGATCGATTCGCGCGATTCCTCGACGCGGCGCCGGGCCGCACGGCCGGAGCCGTGCAGCGAGGACGCGTTGCCCACGGTTTTGAAGGTATCGGTCATCGCCTCGATAGCGGCTGCCGACATCGGAGTCGTGGCGGCATGATCGAGGTACACCGGAAATCCGGCGTGGGCACTGTGTGCAGGCAGAGTCATGGCTTGACAAGGATAGCCCAGCACGAGAGTTCGACCAGCCTCGCTCAGCAGGCTAAGCGCTCATCGCCGGGGAAGGATCGATTTGTCCCACGGCTTGTGTCACGAGTTCCGGTGCGGGGTCGAAGATGTCGTGAGCTGCCAGATCGATGATGTCGACGCCGCGTACGGCTCTCTCGCATCGCTGCGCGAGATCGGCTCGACACTCCCCTGCCTCCTCGAGCGGAGCCAGCCTGACCTTCACCTCGACGTTCTTCTGACGCAGGATCCGACGGATGGACTGACCGATCGTTTCGGTGCCGACAAAGCAGGGTCCGGTGCACAGGGAACCGTCGGCGTTCTCGTAGCGGATCGCCATCGGCTGAACCGGGCATTCGGCGTCGACGGCTGCTTGGAACATCGCCGGACGAAAACCGCCGTACGCCCGCCCGCACCAGGTCGTCCCCTCGGGAAACACCATCACCCGGACACCTCGCTGCAGGCGTTCGCGAACGACGTCGACGGTTCCGGGGAGTTCACGCAGGCGAGCGCGGTCGATGGGGACGACGCGCATCCGGCGCGCGAGACCGCCGAGCACTGCCCAGTCGAGCAGGTCGGCGCGGGCGACGAAGTTGGCCGGAGCAACGGCGCTCGCGACGAGGACGTCGGTCCAGGACACGTGACCGGCGACAACCATGACCCCGTCAGGTTCCGCGCGCCCCAACCGCTGATCGTCGACCGTCAGCTTCATCCCCAGACAACGAAGCAACGCGCGCGAGTATCCGCGTTGCATCTCAGTACGCCAGGTGCGCGGGAGGAGCCAGCCGGCCGAAAGCACAGGCGCAGTCAACAGTGCGGCACCGACCATGACCCCGCGGGCCATCACGGTGATACTCGACACACCGGGTGCGTCCGCGGGTAGGCACCCGTCGCCGCAGGGGCTCGTCGGCACCCAGTACGGCACCGCCGCGGTCATCAGCCGATCCCCGACTCGTGTGCGGCGGCCGCCGATCGCAGCCGTTCGAGGTAGCGCTTGTTGGCGGAGTGAAGGCCTTGCAGCGCAACAAAATCGGCCACACCGAACTCGGGATCGTGAGCAGGTTCCCCGCAGATCATCGCGCCCATCCGCAAGTAACCACGGAGCAACGGTGGCATCGTCACGCGTTCCGGTGCGGCGATCTCGTCGAGCGTCAGACCCCCGAGGACCACCGGGTTTCGTGGGATCACCCGCCGCGACCCCGGACTGGCGTGCTTGTTCATCACGAAGTCACGGACGCCGCGGACATCGGCGCCGGCAATTGAATCGGGGCTCGGCAAGACGGGCACGGAGACGCAGCCCATCACCCACTCGTATCCGGTCAATTCGAGATAGTGCAGGATGCCCGACCACATCAGGCTCAGGACGGATCCGGTGCGGTGAGCGGGATCGACGCACGCGCGACCCATTTCGACGATCCTGTTCGCCACCGGATCGAGCGCGGAGATGTCGAATTCCGTTGCGGTGTAATACCCACCGGCCGCCGCAGCGGAATCCGGCGGCAGCATTCGGTAGCAGCCGACGTACTCCTCGGTGATGTTGTCGCGAACGAGAAGATGATCACAGAATTCGTCGAAGGCGTCGGCGTCGAGTTCGAACACCCCGGCCGAAGCGGGGAGGGAGAAGCCTGGCTCGGAGGCGAACACTCGGTATCGAAGGCGCTGCGCAGCGACACGATGCTCGCGGTCGGAGGAGACGATCAGGGAATATCTCGGCTGGGCGACCTCACGGCCGAGATTGTCACTCGCGGAGCGAAGGACTGACGTAATTGTCATGCGCAAGGTTTATCGAGCGCGAACGGCGTCTCGGTATCGACGAAGTGACATGCCGATGCAGGCCGGGTGAATAAAGCACTGTGCGCCTTTATCAACCGCGGGGGGTTGATAAAGGCGCACAGCAGTTTGTGCTTTTCAGCCCTTGTGGGACTTCACAGCTTCGGTGAGCTGCGGTGCGACGTTGAACAGGTCGCCCACGATGCCGAAGTCGGCGATCTCGAAGATGGGTGCCTCTTCGTCCTTGTTGACCGCGACGATGGTCTTGGACGTCTGCATGCCGGCACGGTGCTGGATGGCACCGGAAATGCCGAGCGCGATGTACAGCTGCGGCGAGACCGTCTTACCGGTCTGACCGACCTGGAACTGTCCGGGGTAGTAACCCGAGTCCACAGCGGCACGTGAAGCACCGACTGCAGCGCCGAGGGAGTCGGCCAGCTCTTCGACGACGGAGAACTTGTCCGCGCTGCCGACACCACGTCCACCGGAGACGACAACCGACGCCTCGGTGAGCTCCGGGCGGTCGCCGCCGACGATGGGCTCACGCGAGGTGACCTTGACGGCACTCTCGTCCTGGGCCGGAACCTCGACGGTGATCTGCTCGCCTGCGCCGGCCTGCGGAGCAGCCTCGACTGCGCCCGGACGAACCGAGTAGACGGGAACGTCGCCGTTGGCCTTGGCTTCGACGGTGAACGCGCCACCGAAGATGGAGTGGACGCCGGTGCCGTCAGCCTTGATCTCGATGACGTCGGTCAGCAGTCCGGAGCCCAGACGTGCGGCCAGACGACCGGCAACCTCTTTGCCCTCGGTGCCGGCTGCGGTGATGACTGCTGCCGGGCTGGTGGACTCGACCAGAGCGGCGAGAACGTCGACCTTGGGGGTGACGAGGTAGCCGTCGATGTCGTCGGACTCGGCGACGTAGATCTTCTCGGCGCCGGCTGCTGCCAGAGCGTCGGCGAGCTTTGCTGCGGTGCCCGCGGGGCCGGCGACAACTGCCGACGGCTCACCGAGTGCGCGTGCAGCGGTGATGAGTTCGGTGCTGACCTTCTTCAGCGCACCCTCTGCGTGCTCTACGAGCACAAGTACTTCTGCCATGACTTAACTCTCCCTGAGTTCTTCTGCTGGATGTCTAGAAGGGCGCGATCAGATGACCTTGTTGCTGACGAGGTACGCGGCAATCTTGGTGCCACCGTCTCCCTCGTCGACGATGCGCTCACCAGCGGTACGGGGGGGCTTGGGGGTGGAGGACGTCACGGTGGTGCCGGCGTTGGCAACTCCGACGGTCTCCGGGTCGACTCCGAGGTCGGCCAGCGTGTAGACGAGAACTTCCTTCTTCTTCGCGGCCATGATGCCCTTGAAGGACGGGAAGCGCGGCTCGTTGATCTTCTCGGTGACCGAGACGATCGCGGGCAGCGAAGCCTCGAGGCCGAAGACGCCCTCGTCGGTCTCGCGCTCACCGGTGATCTTGCCGTCGGCGACGACGACCTTGCGCAGCTGCGTGAGCTGCGGGATGCCCAGGTACTCGGCGATGATGGCCGGAACAGCGCCGACGCGGCCGTCGGTGGCCTCGTTGCCGGCGATGATCAGGTCGGCAGGCTCGTCGTTCTCGAAGGTGATCTGTCCGAGAGCAGCAGCGAGCGTCCATGCGGTCTGGATCGCGTCGGAGCCGTGCAGTGCCGGGTCGTTGATGTGGACGGCCTTGTCGGCGCCCATCGAGAGAGCCTTGCGGATAGCGTCGGTGGCGCGGTCGGGACCTGCGGACAGCACCGTTACCTCACCGCCCTGAGCTTCCTTGATGAGGAGTGCTTCTTCGACGGAGCGCTCGTTGATCTCGTCGAGGACTGCGTCGGCGGCTTCACGGTCAAGCGTGTAGTCGCCGTCGGTCAGCTTGCGCTCGGACCATGTGTCGGGGACCTGCTTGATCAAAACAACGATATTCGTCATGGGTCTTCGTCGACCTCCTGTGTGTAATTCACCTGATAAATCGTCTGTGGTGCTCGCGCAGTCCGAGCGTCCGAAAAGAGAGTCCGACAGGTCTCCCTACGGGCGAATTTCTCGGTTCACGTCGGCTGTGCGTTAGATTACCCCACGTTAAGTTACCGGTGGGTAACTTAACGTGGAACCTCGTCCACCATAACGGCACGAACAGGAATTGACAGCAGTGATCTGGACCACGGCGAACACGTTCTACTCGGATGGCACTAATCTCGCACGGGTGAGTGAAACGAGTGTCAGCAACCACGAGGACGCACCCCTGCCCTTGACGGGCGAACGAACCGTGCCAGGAATCCCCGAGGAGAACTACTGGTTCCGACGCCACGAAGTGGTGTACCGCGCACTTCTGGAGCGCTGCACGGACCGCCGAGTCCTCGAGGCCGGTTCCGGAGAAGGCTACGGCGCCAACATGATTGCGGACGTCGCAACAAAGGTTACCGGCCTCGACTACGACATCTCCGCGGTCGAGCACGTCCGTGCCCGCTACCCCCGCGTCGAGATGCTCCACGGCAACCTCGCCGAGCTTCCACTGGCGGACAACTCGGTTGACGTCGTCGTCAATTTCCAGGTGATCGAGCACCTGTGGGATCAGGGTCAGTTCCTACGCGAATGCTTCCGAGTTCTCGCTCCCGGCGGTGAACTTCTGATCAGCACCCCCAACCGGATCACCTTCTCCCCCGGCCGCGACACGCCGCTCAACCCTTTCCACACTCGTGAGCTCAACGCCTCCGAAATGACCGAATTGCTCGAAGACGCCGGATTCCGCGTTCAGTTGATGACCGGCGTCCATCACGGTTCGCGCCTGAAGGAACTCGACGCCAAGCACGGCGGATCGTTCATCAATGCGCAGATCGACCGCGCGTTGGCCGGCGAGCCCTGGCCGGAAGATCTCACCCGCGACGTCGAGGGCATCACCGTCGACGACTTCAGCATCAGCGAACCCGACATCGACGACAGCCTCGACCTCGTCGCTATTGCCGTGAAGGAAACCGGCGAGTGAGTAACGCAACACCCGTCACCGAACCGGGGATGTTCGCCCTGGTTCTGCACTCCCATCTGCCGTGGCTCGCCAACCACGGCAGATGGCCAGTCGGCGAGGAATGGATCTACCAGTCCTGGGCTGCGTCGTACATTCCGCTCGCCGCCGCGCTACGACGCCTGGCCGACGAGGGCCGATCGCACCTGCTGACGCTGGGAATCACGCCCGTACTCGCGGCCCAGTTGGACGATCCCCACTGCCTCGCCGGGATGCATCACTGGCTCGGCAACTGGCAGATCCGCGCCCACGAGGCTGCCGGCATGCCGGACGCGGCGCACCGCGAACTCGGCGCGCGCGAACACCGGGCGTCAGCTGCCGCTCTCGCAGATTTCGAGACTCACTGGCAGCACGGCGCCTCACCGGTGTTCCGCGACCTCATCGATCGCGAGGCCTTCGAGCTTCTCGGCGGGCCGCTGGCCCACCCGTTCCAACCGCTGCTCGATCCTCGCTTGCGGGCGTTCTCCCTCCGCGAAGGTCTCGCCGACGCGCATGCCCGGTGGAATCACACTCCGACCGGGATCTGGGGACCTGAGTGCGGGTACACCCCGGGCATGGAGCGCGGGTACGCCGAAGCGGGCGTCACCCACTTCATGGTCGACGGCCCCGCCTTGCGCGGCGACACGTCCCTCGGCCGCCCGGTTCGAGAATCCGACGTGGTTGCATTCGGCCGCGACCTGCAGGTCAGCTACCGGGTCTGGTCCCCCAAGTCCGGATATCCGGGTCACGCCGCCTACCGCGACTTCCACACCTACGACCACGAGACGGGTCTCAAGCCGTCGCGAGTCACCGGACGGACCGTCGACTCCGCCGACAAGTTGCCGTACGACCCCGAACTCGCTGCGGCCGCCGTCGACAAGCATGTTGCCGACTTCGTCGAAACCGTTCGGGCGCGTCTGCGCAGTGAATCCACCCGCATCGGCCGCGACGCCCTCGTGGTCGCAGCTTTCGACACCGAACTGTTCGGGCACTGGTGGCACGAAGGTCCGCAGTGGCTCGAAAAACTCCTGCGCGCGCTTCCCGAGGCCGGAATTCGCGTCGGCACCCTCGCCGACGCCAAGGCATCGGGATACGTCGGCGAACCCGTTCAACTCGAGGATTCGTCCTGGGGATCGGGTAAGGACTGGCGTGTCTGGGCTGGCGATCAGGTGTCCGACCTGGTGCAACTGAACTCCGAAGTGGTGGAGACCGCGCTCGGCACCGTGGACAAGTCTCGCGGACGCGACAACGCACCCGGACGACCGGAACTGCGAAACCGGGTCAACGATCAGGTACTTCGCGAGACACTGATGACAGTTTCGAGCGATTGGGCATTCATGGTGAGCAAGGATTCGGCCGCGGGGTACGCCCGCGAACGTGCGCACAAGCACGCCCATGCGACCAGGGAAATCTCCGAAGCGCTCGTTTCCGGCCGCGATGCCGTCGCCGTGCGACTCGCCGAAGGCTGGAATCGCGCCGACGGGTTGTTCCCGGGACTGGATGCTCGCCGTCTACCTGACACAGAACTGAGTCCGTCGTGAAAATTCTCATCGTCTCGTGGGAGTACCCACCGGTCGTCGTCGGCGGGCTCGGTCGACACGTCCACCATCTCGCCACCGAGTTGGCTGCTGCAGGCCACGAGGTCGTGGTTCTCTCGCGTCGCCCCTCCGGAACGGATGCGTCGACGCACCCGACGATCACGCACATTTCCGAGGGCGTCCTTGTCGTCGCAGTGGCCGAGGACCCCGCGCACTTCGTCTTCGGCGAGGACATGCTCGCGTGGACCCTCGCGATGGGTCACGCGATGGTCCGTGCCGGGATGGCGCTGCACAAGCCAGGAGTGGGCGAGGGCTGGCAGCCCGACGTCGTGCACGCGCACGACTGGCTGGTCGCACATCCGGCGATCGCCCTGGCCGAATTCTATGATGTCCCACTGGTTTCCACACTTCACGCCACCGAGGCGGGTCGCCACAGCGGCTGGATCTCCGGACGCATCAACCGCCAGGTCCACTCCGTCGAGTGGTGGCTGGCAAACGAATCCGACTCTCTCATAACTTGTTCGGCGTCCATGCAGGAAGAAGTGACCGAGCTCTACGGCCCGACGCTGCCGCCGATCACCGTCATCCGCAACGGAATCGACGTGACCACGTGGAACTTTCGCGAACGTGGACCGCGATCCGGACCGCCGAAACTCCTCTTTGTCGGCCGCCTGGAATACGAGAAGGGCGTGCAGGACGCCATCGCAGCACTCCCCCGAATCCGTCGTAGCCACCCCGGCACGACCCTCGCGATCGCGGGCGAAGGCACCCAGTTCACCTGGCTCTACCAACAGGCACGCACGCACCGCGTCGCGCGGGCGGTGGACTTTCTCGGCAACCTCGATCACACGGAACTGCTCAGCTGGCTGCACGGAGCGGACGCCATCGTCCTGCCGTCGCGCTACGAGCCGTTCGGGATCATCGCCCTCGAAGCGGCGGCGGCCGGCACTCCGCTGATCACGTCCACCGCAGGCGGACTGGGCGAAGCCGTCGTCGACGGGGTGACGGGGATGTCCTTCCAACCGGGCGACATCGCCGGGCTCACCTCGGCTGTCCGCGAGGTACTCGACGATCCCGCCGGGGCACAGGAACGGGCAGTGGCCGCCCGCGCACGCCTGACATCGGACTTCGACTGGCATCAGGTCGCCGAGGAGACTGCTCACGTCTACGCGGGCGCGAAGCGTCGGGTGCGACAGCCGTTGGCCCGTCCGCAGATCCCCGAGCGTCCGCTGCCCGGTCGCTGAGCTCGCTTTGTGCTGATCTCAGGGGGTCGGGAGTGGCGCGGTGAAACGAGAACTCGCATCCCCGAGCAGATGGCCTGGTGGCAGCATCCGGCCGCACAGCACGAGCAGGAGATCCTGCGCCGCCCCGTGAACCTCGGCGCCGGCACCGTACGTCCAGTCTCGGTCGTCGGCGCGCAACCGAGCGCCGTCGAGGTCAGTTCCGAAATACTTCAGGGTTTTGGGCGAGAGTCCGCTGAGCACGCGAGTGAGCCGGTCTTCGGGCACCACGTAGTCGTCGCCGAGTGCCACGCGAATGTCCTGACCGTGGATCACGTCGTGCGAGAGCGCACCCTCGAAGCCGCCGCCTGGAGGCTTCCACGGGTGTGCAACATTGTCGCGAAGCGAGGCAAGCAGTTGTCGCTCACCGACTTCCGACGCATCGGCGAGCGCTCGCCGGTTTGACATCTTGTTGAAGTTTCCGCGTGACTTGACCATTTCCACGACGAATCGCGGCGCCGAGTATCGGTAGGGCATGGTGATGTGCGCGATCACTTCGCGGACCCGCCACCCCTCGCACAGGGTCGGCGCGTTCCACTGCTCCGTGCTCAGGCCTTCGAGAAATCCCACCAGTTCGCGGCGCTGCGCCACGACCCATTCGGGTGTCTGTTCGCTCATGTCGGCACTCCTTTCACCGGCGCAGACTTTCGGCGCCGATACCGATACAGACCGGTGGCGGCGCCGAAAGTAATCGCTGGTTCTGCGGAAAATGAGCTACGACGTCGACGACGCGTCGGCAGCGTCTGCGGCGGCCTTCTTGCGCGCGATGTCTTCGAGCGCCGCGATGTACTTCGCGCGATCGGCAGCGCCGGCTTCCCAATCGGACTTGCGGTTCTTGACCGCCTTCGCGGGCGAGCCGACCGCGATGCTGTAGTCCGGGATGTCGCCTTTGACGACGGCGTGCGCCCCGAGGACACAACCGCGTCCGACGCGAGTATTTCGCAGCACGGTGACCTTCGCTGCCACCCAGGTGTCCGGGCCGATACGGACGGGGCCCTTGACGATGCCCTGGTCCTTGATCGGTGTGTTGATGTCGTCCATGCGGTGGTCGAAATCGCAGATGTAGCACCAGTCGGCTACGAGCGTCGACGCACCGATTTCGATGTCGAGGTAGGTGTTGACGACGTTGTCCTTGCCGAAGACGACCTTGTCGCCGATGCGCAGCGAACCTTCGTGGCAACGGATCGCGTTGCCGTCGCCGATGTGTACCCAGCGCCCGATCTCGAGGCGGGACAGGTCGGGGGTCGAATGGATTTCGACGTTCTTGCCGAGGAACACCATGCCGCGCAGGATCACGTGCGGGTTGGCCATCTTGAACTTGGCGAGACGGTAGTACCGCACCAGATACCAGGGTGTGTACGCCTTGTTCGCCAGAACCCATTTGAGGGAATCGACCGTCAAGAACTTGGCCTGATCGGTGTCGCCTCGGCGTGATCCCCGCCATCGAGTGCGCAACGGTGCGCCCCACATGCTCGTCATGAGTGTTCAGCCTACGTGGGGCCGACTCACCGACCCTCGGGGTGTGCCCCGTCACGTTGCCCCGGTCGGGATAGTCTCTGGTCCGGGCTTGTGCAGTTACCGAGGGCTCTTGATCAAGTGAAGGCAGGGAGATTGTGATGCGGCGGGTCCTACGTTCGTCCGTGATGGTGTCGACGGCGATCGCTGCGGCCCTGATCGCCGGTTGCGGCAGCGACGACGGACGGGTGGACCGGTACGCGTCGGCGGGTTGGCCGGCCATGCATGCCGACGCCCGCAACAGCGACACGAGCCCGGTCACCGGATCACGCGATGTCGAGTTCGCATGGTCACGCCCTCTCGGCGGTCCGGTTGCCGCGTACGCCTCGGTGGCCGCGAACGGTCAGAGCTTCGTCACCGCGCGCACCGAGAACGGCTGCAATCTCTTCTCGTTCCAGATGGATTCGGGTCGCAAGAAGTGGTGCGCTCGACTCAACGACGGAGTAGTCGCCTCGACGCCCATCGTCGACACTGCCACCAATGTCTACGTCGGCGAGAGCGGCGCGATGATGTCCTTCACCGAGACTGGTCAATTGCGTTGGCGCACGCTCGTTGTGGGCACTCCTCTCTCGTCACAGTTCACCGGCGACGGAAACCTGTTGTTCATCACCCAATTGGGTCAGATCAACGTGCTCAACCCGCAGACCGGCGCAAAAGTGGTTCCGTCGTTCGACCTGATCCCGCCGCCGTCGATCGACCAGGGCGCGAATGCAGAACTCATTCCCGACAACAAGGGTTTGAACGAGTGCTTCCTCGGCACGTCCGGCTGCCCGGTGGCCAATACCCCGGCAGTGGACCTGGGCACCGGCAAGTTCTACTTCACCTTCTACGGACCCAGTTCTCAGGCAGCCGATCTGGTGGCCATGAAGTACACGGGCGGCGACAATCCGTCCATCACCCGCGAGTGGTCCACCGACGCGCTTCCCGGTGGAACGGCGTCGAGCCCGGACCTGTCGAAGGACGGCAAGACCGTCTACGCCACCGACAACAACGGATCTCTCTGGGCAGTGAACGCCGAAACCGGTGACACCAGGTGGAGTTACGACATCGGCTTCAACTCGGCCGGTAGTGCCTCGACGTCCGACGACGGTTTGATCATTCCCGCCGGCGGCGACAAGGGCCACCTCCTTGCCGTGCGCGACGAGGGAGATCACGCCGAACTGGCCTGGGAACGTAAAGACCTTCTGCAACTGGGCGTTCCGGCGCAGACCGCCGGCAACACCGGATACACCGTCGTACGCAAGGGTGAGAACGGACTGAGCCTGATCACCTTCGACACCGAAACCGGTGAGACGGTGGATCAGGACACGTTGCCGGGAGCAGTCGGCTTCACCGTCGGCACCTCGATCGGCCCCAAGGGCGAAGTGTTGACGCCCAGCGCAATCGGTGAGCTGTTCGTCTTCAAGTGAGCTAGCGGGACGCCTCACAGATGAAGGCCGACGCCGATCGTCCGATCCGCACGATCACGACGCTCAGAGCACGCGAGCCCTTGAGCTTGAGCCGTGGACGCAGCACTGCCGGGTCCACGTCGACTCCTCGCACCAGGATTTCGGCCACACCGCAGTCCCGCTTGGACAGTGTCTGTTTGAGCAGTTTCTCGGAGTACTTGATCTGCTCGAGGATCCGGAATCCGCGAACTCCCTCAGGGACGCTGTCACCGGTCAGATAAGCGATGCGTGGATCGAGCTGCCAGAGGCCGTGTCTGGCCGCGTAGTGGCGCACGAGGCCCGCGCGCACTACCGCTCCGTCCGGGTCGATGATCCACTCCCCCGGCGCTTGCTCCGGAATCACGTCGTCCTCGGCGTCGGTGATCGCCCACCCGCTCCCGTCGGAGCGAAGCACCGAAGCTCGACGCGTGACGCCGGACTCGGCCAGTCCCGTCGACCACAGGCAGGCTTCCTTGACGCCGCCGTCGAGTGAGACGACCTCGACTTCCCCGTCCCAGCCCAGATTGTCGAAATCGAGTCCCGGAGCGCACTTCACCGCGAGATCACGGCCGGAGTACGCCTCGATGAGGTCCGGCAACGGTGGCATCAACGCTGCCGGATCGTGAGTGCGGCGACCGCCCGATCGCCGTGCGGGGTCTGCCAGTACGACGGTGTCGCGTGTCGTCGGGCGGAGCGCGTCGGCCCGCAGCAACGCTGCGCTCGGCACATTGCGCTGTGCCATCGCCAGGCGAACGGAATCGATGTCGCTGCCGATCACGCGATGCGCAACTCCGGTCAAGGCATGCAGTTCGGCGCCGATGGAGCACGTCACGTCGTGGACGTCGCGCCCGATCAGACGCTGCGCGCGGTGGGCCGCGACAACGCCGGGAGTGGCTTGTTGCATCGCGTCGTCCGTGAACAACCATTGCTCACTGCCCGGCAGTTTGGCGGCGGCTCTACGTCGAAGCAGGACGGTGTCCACGAGCGCAGGCATGTGATCACGGAAACGCGTACGCGCCCGGCCGATGTCGGCCAGACGCGTACGCGTGGACAGTTCGAGCTGATCCACCTCGGCCAAGGCAGCTACGCCGGAATCACTTCCGAGATAGTCGACGTCGCCGAGGGTGAAGTCATAACCCAATTCAGTTGCCGGGCTTCACGCCGGTGATCATGACGTTGTAGAAGAATCCGCGAGGAACGACGTGGCGGAGCACCTTCTCGTCGACCCAGCTGAGTGTCTTCCAACCACCGAAAGCGAAACGCCCCCAGCCCCAACCGAGCTTCTCCGGCGGAACAGCCGCTTCGAAGGTACGGACAGGCCAGCCGAGAAGCGCCGCGGCGAATTCCTCGGTGGCAGCGTGGACCTGATCGGCGCCCGCAGACTTCGCCATGTTCTCGAGGTCGGTGGGGTCGAACGTGTGGATGTCGACGACAGCTTCGAGAGCTGCTGCACGAGAAGACTCGTCGAGTTCCTCTTGCGGACGACGCCAGTCTGCGAGGAACGGCAGCTTGGTCACGCGTGTGGTTGCTTCCCACGTCGCGCGGCCGAGCCAGCGGGCGTAGAAGTTGCCGACAGTGGTGGGCTCACCGGCGAAGACGAAACGTCCGCCGGGCTTGAGGACACGAAGGACCTCACGCAGCGACTTCTCGACGTCCGGAATGTGGTGCAGCACGGCGTGGCCGACCACCAGGTCGAAGGTGTTGTCCTCGTACGGAATGGTCTCGGCATCGGCAACACGGCCGTCGACCGGAAGGTCGAGGCTTTCGGCATTGCGCAGTGCGACCTTGACCATGCCGGGCGAGAGGTCGGTGACCGAACCGGTCTTGGCGACTCCACCCTGCATCAGGTTCAGGAGGAAGAATCCGGTGCCACAACCGAGTTCGAGCGCGCGCTCGTACGGGAGCGGCTGATCGCCCGCGACGGCGTCGAAACGACCACGTGCGTAGTCGATGCAGCGCTCGTCGTACGAGATGGACCACTTGTCGTCGTAGGTTTCGGCTTCCCAGTCGTGGTAGAGCACCTGGGCGAGCTTGGTGTCCTTACGAGCGGCCTCGACCTCTTCGGCCGTGGCGTGCGGCCGCGGCGCGGGGTCGACTACCGAGGTGTCGGTAGCGGCGGGCGGCGTGACGGTTGCGTCGTCATTCGGGCTGGCTGTCATGGCGGCTATCCTACTCGCTGGTAAGAGATGAACAAGTTCTAGTTTAGGGGAGCCTACTCGCCCGTGAACTCGGCCTTGCCCGGACCGTTGGCGATGAACGACTCCATGCCGATCGCCTGATCCTTGGTCGCGAACAATCCGGCGAACAGATGCTGCTCGATCTTGAGCCCGGATTCCAGGTCGGTGTTCAGACCCTCGTCGATGGCTGCCTTGGCAGCAGCCAACGCACGTGACGCTCCCCCGACGAACTGCGAGGCCCATGTCCGGGCCGCGGTGTACACGTCGTCGGGAGCGACGACCTCGTCGACCAAACCTATGGCCAATGCCTCGTCAGCCCCGACGAAACGGCCGGTGAAGACCAGATCCTTGGCCTTGGCCGGACCGATCAGACGAGCCAGACGCTGCGTTCCGCCGCCACCGGGAATGATTCCGAGCAGAATCTCCGGAACTCCGAGCTTGGCGTTGTCTCCGACGATCCGGCGATCGGCCGAGAGTGCAACTTCGAGTCCACCGCCGAGTGCGTATCCGGTGATCGCGGCAACGGTCGGCTTCGGGATGGACGCCACGGCGCCGAGTCCGGCCTGCATGCCGCCGATCGCGTCACGGATCTGGCCGTAGTCCATCTCGGCCATTTCCTTGACGTCGGCACCTGCTGCGAAGACTTTCTCGCCGCCGTAGACGATGACGGCCTTGACTGCCTTGTCGACGGTCGCAGCGTGTGCGGCAGCAGCCAACTCGTCCTGAACCTGACGGTTCAGAGCGTTCATGGGCGGACGCGCCAGACGGATGGTGCCGATGCCTTCGGAAACCTCGAGAGTCACAAATTCAGCCATGGTCGAGAGGTTACTTTGCCGCCTTGACCGACCACGGATGCGGCCCGGCGACGTAGTAACCGTCCTGGTTCGGGAACTCGACGCGCAGCGTTTCCTCGTCGGTGATCAACGTAGGCAGGATGACGGGAATCTCCGGCTCGGCTGCGAGTATCTCCGCCACCGAACTGAACTTGGCCAATTCGGTCAGCTGACTCCACGTCGGCGGCAACAGGATGCTGCCACCCTCCCGCCAATGCGCCAGCGCGTCTTGCGGGCTCTGCCAACGAACCTCGGCGGCCTCGGAGGTGACGCCGTCCGCGATCTGTCCGGTCGGTGACGCTGCGACGAAGAAGCGCGTGTCGTAGCGGCGGGTCTCGCCCACCGGCGTGATCCAGTTCGCCCACGGCCGCAGCAGATCCGTTCGCAGGACCAGGTTCTCCTTCTTCAGGAAATCGCTGAACGACAGCTCGTGCTTTTCGAGAGCTACTCGGTCCTGTGCGTAGCCGGCCGTGTCCGCGACGACGGTGTCCGCGGTCGGTCCGGCGAGTAGGACGCCGCACTCCTCGAAAGTTTCCCGCACCGCAGCCAAGACGAGAGCCTTCGCCCGAGCCACATCCGTGCTGAACCGCTCGGCCCACCATTCGACCGACGGTCCGGCCCACTCGACCTCGGCCGTCGCATCGGACTTGTCGACGCCGCCGCCGGGGAATACCGTCATGCCCCCGGCAAACGCCATCCCCTGTACTCGTTGAAGAAGGAAGATCTCGATCCCGGATTCGGCATCGCGCACCAAGATGACGGTCGACGCATCCTTGGGCTCGGGGACAGCGTTTGCATTCTCGTTAGCCATGCTTCGCGAACCTACGCGATCTGTGATCTGGGCCGCATTTCAGGTCCCACTGAAGCTCACGCGCGATGAGCTCCGGACGGCCTCGCACGGCGCGCGAAGTATCGGCCGTCCGCCTTGTCGAGGCTGATGGACTGGCTGAATGCCGCGCTCAGATTTTCGGCGGTGATGACGTCGTCCAGAAGGCCCTGAGAGACGACCTCCCCTTCCTTGAGAAGGAGTGCGTGGGTGAATCCCGGCGGGATTTCCTCGACGTGATGGGTGATCAGAACGGTAGCCGGGGCGTCCGGATCGGCAGCCAGTTCGGCGAGTCTAGCCACAAGTTCCTCACGTCCACCGAGATCGAGCCCGGCGGCGGGCTCGTCCAGGAGAAGAAGTTCGGGATCGGTCATCAAGGCTCGCGCGATGAGGACGCGCTTGCGCTCGCCTTCGGAAAGCGTCCCGTACGTCCGATCCGCCAGGTGCTCGGCGCCGAGGCTTTCGAGCATCTCCACAGCGCGCGAGGTGTCCATGGATTCGTACTCCTCGCGCCACCGACCGAGAACGGCATAGCCCGCCGACACGACGAGGTCGCTGACCTTCTCGTCGCCGGGCACGCGGTTCGCCAACGACGACGAGGACAAACCGATTCGCGGGCGCAACTCGTTGACGTCGACCTTGCCGAGAACTTCGCCAAGGAGGTGGGCAGAACCACTGGTCGGGAAAGTCTCACCGGCCGCGATACGCAGCAGCGAGGTCTTGCCGGCACCGTTGGGCCCGAGCACCACCCATCGCTCGTCCAGCTCCACTTTCCAGGTGACGGGCCCCACGAGAGTGGACCCTCCCCGACGAATGAGTACGTTGTCGAAATCGATGAGCAGATCTGGATCAGGTAGCGGCACCCGAACATCTTCCCGCACATTCTCCGGCCGTTCACGGCAGGATCATCTTGCGTGTCGCCTCTCATCGAAACTCACACCCCGACGCCCGGGTCTCCGTTCCCACTCGGCGCCCACATCGTGGACTCCGGAACCCAGTTCGCGGTCCACGCCCCAGCTGCGTCGAGCGTCCAGATCTGCCTGATCGACCAGGACGGAAACGAAGATCGCGTCGAACTTCGGCAACACACGTACGGAATCTGGCACGGAATCATCTCCGGGATCGGTGCGGGGCAGCGTTACGGAATTCGGGCGTCCGGCCCGTGGAATCCGCGCGCCGGGCTGAGACTTAATCCACACAAGCTGCTCGTCGATCCGTGGGCGCGCCGCATCGAGGGGGATCTCGGTGATCACCGTGCCCTCCTGTCGTACGCCGACGATCCCTTCGGCGACCCGTCGACGGTCGACTCGCTCGGCCACGTGCCGCTGTCCGTGGTGACTCCCGGCCTCGCGCCCGCCGGAGCCCGCCTCGAGACGCCGTGGGAGGAAAGCGTCATCTACGAACTGCATGTGGGCGCGTACACCGCCAGTCATCCAGGAGTACCCGCCGCCCACCGCGGAACGTACCTCGGCCTGACGGCACCGGCCGTGATCGATCACCTCGTCTCACTCGGCGTCACTGCCGTGGAACTGCTTCCCGTACAGGCATTTCTGACCGAACACAGCGTCCGCGAGCGAGGGATGCGCAACCACTGGGGATACTCGACGGCGTCGTACTTCGCCCCGCATCCCGGATACGCGGCAACTCCGGGCGGCGAAGTCACCGAGTTCCGGATCATGGTCGACGCACTACACGCGGCAGGCATCGAGGTCGTCCTCGACGTCGTCTACAACCACACCTGCGAGCAAAGTGTCGACGGAATCAGTGTCAGCTGGCGAGGTTTGGACGGCCCCGGCTATTACCTTCTCGACGGCGACGGCCGCGACATCGACCTGACCGGGTGCGGCAACACGGTCGACGCCTGCTCCCCCATCGCCGTCCGCATGATCACCGACAGCCTCCGTTACTGGGCCACCGAAATGGGTGTCGACGGCTTCCGATTCGATCTCGCGAGCGCGTTGGGTAGGCCGCGCGGCGGCGGCTTCGACCAGCGGGCGTCCATCCTGTCCGCCATCTCCTCCGATCCGGTACTGACCCGGTGCAAGCTCATCGCCGAACCGTGGGATGCCACTGCCGACGGTTACCAGGTCGGAAACTTCGGACTCCAATGGTCGGAATGGAACGACAAGTACCGCAGCACCATTCGCCAGTTCTGGAACGGCGGCTCCAGCGTCCGGAAGGTCGCGTCGCGCCTCGCCGGTTCCGAGGACATCTTTGCCGGCAGCGGCCGTCGCCCCTGGGCGTCGATCAACTTCGTCACAGCGCACGACGGGTTCACCGCCGCCGATCTGGTCGCGTACAACCACAAGCACAACGAAGCCAACGGTGAAGACAATCGTGACGGCGCCGATCACAACGATTCGTTCAACCACGGAATCGAAGGCCCGAGCACCGATCCCGAGATTCAGGACGCCAGAGCACGTCATGTACGGGCGCTACTGGCCACGCTCGTGCTGTCGACAGGCACACCGATGCTCACCGCCGGAGACGAGTTCGGCCACAGTCTCGGCGGAAACAACAACGCGTATTGTGTTCCCACACTTGCCTCCCCAGCCGATTCGTGGGCCCTGGACTGGACGGCGGCCGATCAGTCGTTGGTGCAGTTCGTCTCCCGAGCGTTCGGATTACGCCGAACGGCACCGGCGTTGCGTCAGCCCGAATTCTTCGAAGGCAGAAGAAGACTGGAGCACCCGGACCTCGTCTGGTTCGACGCTGCCGGCGTCGAATTCGACGACACCGCATGGTACGACGAGAGTCACCGAACGCTGCAGGCCTGGATCGACGGAGCCGACGTTCGGTCTCACACTCGAACCGGGCGCCCACTCGGTGACGACAGTTGGCTCCTGATCCTGCATTCCGGTGGACCGGTTCAGGTCACCGTCGGCACTCCGGAATGGTTCGACGGCACCTTGACTGCATCGTTCGATTCGGCTTCACCCACCGGAGAACCTGCCTCCACGGCCGAAGTTCCCGTCGGCACCGAGATTTCGCTGACCGGCCCCACGGTCTTGGCCTTACGTTCCGTGACACGTCCTCCGGTCACCGCTGCTGTCATGGAATCCGGCAGCACCTTGATGAGGAATTGAATGGTCGGTCCGATCCCGAAGGCGTACAACACTGTTCCGACGCCGACGGTTCCACCGAGGAGCCATCCGGTCGTGAGGACCGCGATCTCGATGCTGGTACGCACGAGCCTGACCGACAGACCTGTGCGAGCGACCAGTCCGGTCATCAATCCGTCGCGGGGGCCCGGCCCCATGCCCGCGCCGATGTAGAGAACGCTGGCCAGTCCGTTGAGGAGGATTCCCGCGACCATGATCATGGCTCGAACTGGCATGGAATCAAAGACCGGCAAGAAGGCCAGTGAGGTATCCACCGAGATGGCAATTACAACGACATTGGCGACCGTTCCGAATCCCGGCCGCTGACGGATCGGAATCCAGAGCAGCAGTACCACCGCACCGGTAATCGCAGTGATCACGCCGAAACTGAGCGAAACATGCTCGGCCACGCCCTGATGGAACACATCCCAGGGATCCAGACCAAGACCGGCTGTGATCATCATGGCCATCGAGAAGCCGTACAAACACAGACCAACGAACAGCGAGGCGAATCTCCGTATCAACACCCGACCATCTTGAAGGCCACTGGACTGTTCATCCATAGCCAAGTTGCCGATACTGGACTGGTCGGTTGCGTCTCTACGGAACCGCGATGACTGTCATGGAGCCTGGTGCCACTTCCGTGAAACCAGCGTCACGAACCGCGACGGCCTCCGACTTCTTCAGCCGAACTACTGCTTCGGCCCACTGTTCCGGGCTCGCGTCGCGCACCGAGCAGCGAAAGTCGTTCTGCGCCCAGGCCCAGCACTGTTTCTCGGACATGGCCGCCGCCAACAACATCGAGGCATGCCCGACCTGTGCCGACGCCTTGCCAACCGTCATCTCGAGCGCCGAGTCGATCCACAGCACCGGAAGACCAGGCTCCGGCGGGCCAGGCTCGTCGTGCTCGAGATCGGTCCCACCGATCTGCAACTTCTTGATTCGCGGGTCCAGTTCTCCGACCGGCCCGGGAACCAGAGCCCGCGCCTGCGCGCCATCCACATCGACGGTGATTCCCGGTACCTCCTGCGCGGCGAGCCACTGCGCTCCTCGCGCTCGACGAGACACCTTCCGAATCCGGGCACCCACCCACGCCGAATAGTCCTCGTGCCAGGGGCCGGGTTCCCCGTCTTCGGTGAACCCGACGCGTTCGTCCAGACACAGCGCCACAGCCGCCGTTGCCGCAGCCTCGAGCAGTGCGGTGCGCTTGGGCGGGTCTGCCTTCGGAATGTGCAGAACGATCGGCATCGCCAACACCAGCGCCGGATCCGCGGGATCGTCTCGCCCTCCGTACCCAGCAGCCAGCACCGCGTGGCGCTCGCGCCAGCGCGAATCGGGGCCGGACATCACAGCTGGATCGGAACTGAATGCTGGATCGGAACTCATGGAATCGGTACGCGTCGCACGCCACCGTCGACGGCGTCCGCAGCCTCGACCTCGTCGCGGGTCACACCGAGAATGAACAGCACAGCGTCGAGGAAGGGATGCGACAACGCAGCATCTGCGACCTCCCGCAACGCAGGCTTGGCGTTGAACGCCACGCCCAGGCCCGCGGCGTTGAGCATGTCGATGTCGTTGGCACCGTCACCGACGGCGACGGTCTGTTCCATCGGCACACCGACCTGATCGGCGAACTTGCGCAGCGCAACGGCCTTCGCGGCGCGGTCGACGATTTCACCGATCACACGTCCGGTCAGCTTGCCGTCGACGATTTCGAGGGTGTTGGCGTGCACGAAGTCCAGTTCGAGTTCGTGTGCGAGGCCTTCGATGACCTGCCGGAAGCCACCCGACACCACGCCGCAGTGGAATCCGAGACGGCGCAGGGTGCGAATCGTGGTTCGCGCACCCGGCGTCAGTTCGATGCTCTCTGCCACCTCGTCGATGACGGAGGCGTCGAGACCGGCGAGTGTCGCCACACGCTGGTGCAGTGATTCGGTGAAGTCGATCTCGCCGCGCATCGCAGCTTCGGTGACGGCGCGGACCTCGTCCTCGACGCCGGCCTTCGCGGCGAGCATCTCGATGACCTCGCCCTGGACGAGCGTCGAGTCCACGTCGAACACGATCAGACGCTTGGCCCGGCGAGCGAGACCTGCGCGCTCGACCGCGATGTCGACGTTTTCGAGAGCGGCGACCTCGGCGAGTCCGGTGCGCAGCTTCGCGTCGCCGTCGGCCGTATCGGCCGCGCTGACGCTGAGTTCGAGGCCGGTGACCGGATAGTCGGCGACACCACGGATGGAATCGATGTTTGCGCCCTGCTTCGCGAGTTCGCGTGCAACCGATCGCATTGCGCGAGCATTGACCGGGCTACCGAGAACAACGACCGCGTGGGTGGACACCGCGGGCCGTCCGGGATCGGCACCGATTTCGATGTCGACGTTCATTCCGACCGTCGCCATCGCCTGTTCGAGTTCTTCCTGAAGCGCTTCGGGATCGTTCGGGCAGGCAACCATGACACCGAGTGTCAGTCGACCTCGAATCACCACCTGCTCCACGTCGAGTAGACGCACATCGTGCCGCGACAGCGCCGCGAACAGTACCGAGGTGACGCCAGGGCGGTCCGGCCCGGTCACAGTCACCAGAACAGTGGTGTCAGAGGCACCCACCGAAAACTCCGATCGTTTCTTCGTTCGCGTCTTGATCGTCACTATTGTGCCAAGCGAAAGGCCCCACCCGTTACTCGGGCGGGGCCTTCGCTGATTACTTCAGTGTGTTACTTCACTCAGGAGCGGCTGTCGGTTCCGGGGTCGCCTTCGTCCCCGACCGTGAGCGGCTCGTGACGAGCATCTTCGAGCACGGTGCTGGCGTTCTTCCCGCCGTGGCCGGGGCCGACGTGCGCTTCCGCGCGCATCCGCTCCACCATGTGCGGGTAGTGCAGCTCGAACGCCGGACGCTCGCTACGGATGCGCGGCAACTCGGTGAAGTTGTGACGCGGCGGCGGGCAGGTGGTTGCCCACTCCAGCGAGTTTCCGTAACCCCACGGATCGTCGACGGTGACCACCTCGCCGTAGCGGTAGCTCTTGAAGACGTTCCAGATGAACGGAAGCGTCGAGGCACCGAGTACGAAGGCAAAGATCGTGGACACCGAGTTCAGAACCGTGAACCCGTCCGAGGGTAGGTAGTCGGCGTAACGACGCGGCATACCTTCGGCACCGAGCCAGTGCTGGACGAGGAACGTGCCGTGGAAGCCGACGAACGTGGTCCAGAAGTGCCACTTGCCGAGACGCTCGTCCATCATGCGGCCGGTCATCTTCGGGAACCAGAAGTAGATACCGGCGTACGTGGCGAACACGACCGTACCGAAGACCACGTAGTGGAAGTGGGCGACGACGAAGTAGCTGTCCGTGACGTGGAAGTCGAGCGGCGGGCTCGCGAGGATGACACCCGACAGACCACCGAAGAGGAAGGTGATCAGGAAGCCGATCGAGAACAGCATCGGTGATTCGAAGGTCAATTGCCCCTTCCACATCGTTCCGATCCAGTTGAAGATCTTCACGCCTGTCGGCACGGCGATCAGGAACGTCATGAACGAGAAGTACGGCAGGAGAACAGCGCCGGTTGCGTACATGTGGTGGGCCCACACTGCGATCGACAGAGCGGCGATGGCCAACGTTGCGTACACCAGGCCGCTGTAGCCGAAGATCGGCTTACGGCTGAAGACCGGGAAGATCTCCGAGACGATGCCGAAGAACGGCAGCGCGATGATGTACACCTCGGGGTGACCGAAGAACCAGAACAGGTGCTGCCACAGGAGCACACCGCCCGTTGCCGGGTCGAAGATGTGCCCACCGAGATGGCGGTCGACGAACAAGCCCATGAATGCAGCGGTCAGCAGCGGGAACGCCAGCAGGATCAGGATGCTGGTGATGAAGATGTTCCAGGTGAAGATCGGCATGCGGAACATGGTCATACCGGGTGCGCGCAGGCAGATCACGGTGGTGACCATGTTGACGCCACCGAGGATGGTGCCGAGGCCGGCGACGGCCAGACCCAAGACCCACAGGTCGGCGCCGACGCCGGGGCTGTGCAGCGCGCTGGTCAGCGGCGTGTATGCCGTCCAACCGAAGTCTGCTGCGCCACCGGGCGTGACGAATCCGGCTGTCGTGATGATCGCACCGAACAGGTACAGCCAGTAGCTGAACGCGTTCAGGCGCGGGAACGCGACGTCGGGTGCACCGATCTGGAGCGGAAGAATGTAGTTCGCGAAGCCGAAGACGATCGGGGTCGCGTACAGCAGCAGCATGATCGTGCCGTGCATGGTGAACAGCTGGTTGAACTGTTCGTTGGAAAGGAACTGCATGCCGGGTACAGCAAGTTCGGCACGCATCATCAGTGCCATGAGGCCACCGATGAGGAAGAAGGCGATGGAAGTCGCCAAGTACATGATTCCGAGCACCTTGGGATCGGTGGTCGTGATCATCTTGAAAATGAATGAGCCCTTGGGTCCCTGCCGCGGCGGGTAAGGCCTGGCCGGCGCTATCGTGGGGACTGGCTGGGGCGCTACGGCAGTCACTGATCCTCCTGAATGTGCCTTTGGTCGCTCCGCAGACTCCGTCAAAGAGCCCTTGGTTGCGCCCGCAGGGTCCGTCGCCCGGGCTGCGGACAACGGCTTCTGGCTTGCGCTCATCGAATCGTAGACCGTGACTCCGAGGCACCGCGACCCGGTCCTACTCTGCGTCGTACTCGAGCATCCGTTTTTCACGGCACCGAACGAACGACCTGCGGTTTATGTTCCCCCGGGAGTCCGAACCCACTTCCGAATCGGCGTGTCGTGCGCGTCGAAGAATTCGGTCGGTGTCCGTTTTCGGCCAACCCCTCCACTGATAAGGTCACCCTCGCCTAACTCATCTCAGGAGCCAATCAGTGAAATTCTTTCCCCGCCGGGCCGCGCTGGTAGCGGTCGCAGCGTCGATCGCCTTGGTCGTTCCAGCGTGCTCGAGTAACGACGAGCCCGCTGCAAACACCAACTCGACCGAGTCGGGCGCATTTCCCCGTACCGTCGAGCACTTCCGCGGAAGCACCGAAATCCCGGCCGCACCCCAGCGGATCGTCGCGCTCGACAACAGCTTCACCGACGCCGTCCTTCTCCTCGAATCCCCGCTCGTCGGCTACGTCGACTACCGCGAGCCCGGTCTGCCCGACTACCTCGGATCCTCCCGAGAGGAATTCGCCCCGGACGCAGTCTCGGTCGGGACGGTCAGCAGTGCAAGCCTCGAGAAGATCGCCGCACTGCAGCCGGACCTCATCATCTCCGCCGAGGTCCGCGACGGGAAGAACTACGAGCAGCTCTCCGCAATCGCGCCCACCGTCTTCACCCAGACAACCGGTCCGACGTGGAAGGACAACATCCGTGTAGTCGGTCAAGCGCTGGGCAAGGAATCGCTGGCCGAGGCGAAAATCTCCGAATACGAAACTCGCGCGGCTGCCGTCGGCAAGGAAATCAACGAGAAGGCGAACAACCCGGTCATCTCGGTAGTCCGGTTCGCCGGTGAACCGACCGCACGCCTCTACCGCACTACCTCGTTCAGCGGCATCGTTCTTCAGGATGCCGGGCTGAAGCGCCCGGACAACCAGGGACCTGACCCCGCCGATGCCGGCAACATCATGATGAAGATCAGCCCCGAGCTGATCAACGAAGCCGACGCGGACGTCATCTTCATCAGCACCTGGCAGGACGCCGAGGGCAAGAGCGCCGAAGCTGCGAAGCCATTCCTCGAGAGCCCGCTGTGGCAGACCCTTAGGGGGCGCAAGGTGGACGTGGACGATTCACGGTGGATGTCGCCGGTCAGCATCCAGGGCGCGCACATGATCCTCGACGACCTCTCGGACACGTTCGAGGTGGACAAGCAGAACAGCTGAGTCGAACAGCTAACCTGAACGGCGCCCGCTCACACAGGAAGCCGTCGACTTGTCTGTTCTCTCACGCACGTCTGTTCTCTCACGCACGACCGCCCGCACGTCCGTTCGTCGTGTCTCGATCCTGGGGATCGCCGCCACGATGCTCGTCCTCGGTGGTTGCTCGTCCGACTCGTCGGACGATCCCGCGAGCACCATCGTCCGGACCACTACGTCGATCGCCGGTGCCGGCGTGATGGGCATCGAACGCGACACCGCCACCGCGTGCCCGACGCCGACGCAAGCCGACCCGGGAGCGGGCCCCGGGGTGAAGCGTCGAGTCGTACACACTGCGGGTGAAACCGAGGTTCCTTCCGATCCCCAACGGATCGTGGTCCTCGACAGCGTCTCGATGGACGCCGTGTGCGCCCTCGGCCTGTGGGAGCGGGTAGTGGGCGCCGCGACCGGTGTCGACTCACCTCAACCGTCGTACCTGGGTTTCGGCATCTCGGAGATTCCGAGTGTCGGCCCCGTGAGCGCACCTGACGTCAACGCCGTGAAGGCCGCCGCGCCGGACTTGATCCTCGGGTCCAGTCCGGCGTCCGACGGCTTGTACGGGCAACTCGACGCCATCGCCCCCACCGTGTTCGCGGGCTCGGATCCTGTGTACTGGAAAGCGCAGTTCGCCCTCGCCGGCCAGGCACTGGGCCGTTCGTCCGCGGCTGCGACGGAGCTCGACCGCTACCAGCAGGACGTCGTGCAGCTCGGCGACGCATTGAATGCATCGCAGACGCAGGCATCAGTGGTTCGGTTCGGTTCGAAGGACCTGCAGATCGAGGGCCCTGCATCCTTCGCCGGACAGATCCTCAGCGACGTCGGCGTCCGGCGCCCACCGGCGCAGCGATTGACCGATGCGACCACGGCACCGATTCCGGCCGACGATCTCAGCGCCGCCGAAGGGGACTTGATCTACGTCCTCTTCGACGGGCCGAACGGCCGTACCTACGGCACCGAGATCATGAAGAGCGACCAGTGGCAGGACCTCGCCGCTGCCACAGACCGACGTGTGTTCGTAGCGGAAGACGACATCTGGAACGGAAACGGGATGACTGCTGCCCGTGCCGTATTGGCGGACTTGAAGGGAACCTTGAACGGATATGCGAGCTGACCGGAACGAACCACAACTCCGACATTCGAAGCGGTTCGCCCCAGCTGTGAAGTTCGGGTTCTGACATGCCGATCCCCGAATTCATTGTTGCACTGCGCGAGAAGGTCGGTCATGCGCCGCTCTGGCTGTCCGGAGTGAGCGTCGTGATCCGCGACGACGACGGTCGGGTCCTGCTCACCCGCCGCGCCGACAACGGTCAGTGGGCCGTCGTGTCCGGCGTTCTCGAGCCTGGGGAGGAACCGTCGGCGGCGGCGGTGCGCGAGGCGAAGGAAGAAACCGGCGTCGACGCCGAATTGGTTCGGATCACGAGTATCGATGTCACAGAACCCATTACGTACCCCAATGGTGACGTGACTCAGTACCTCGACGTCTGCTTCCTGGCCAGGTGGACCGACGGAGATGCACACGTGGCGGACGACGAAAACCTCGAGGTCGCGTGGTTCGCGCCGAGCGAACTGCCTTCGGACATGACGGAAACCTCGCGTCTGCGCCTCGCAAAAGCGTTGCAGGACAAGCCGGAAGCGTGGTTTCAGCGCTAGCCCGCTCTCAATACACGGCCGAAGCCCGATTCCCGCGTGTGCAGGAGTCGGGCTTCGGCGTGTAGGTCGCTCTAGAAGTCCCAGTCGTCGTCTTCGGTGTTGACGGCTTTGCCGATGACGTAGGAGCTACCCGAGCCGGAGAAGAAGTCGTGATTCTCGTCCGCATTCGGTGAAAGTGCCGACAGGATAGCCGGATTGACGTCCGTCTCGTCCTTCGGGAAGAGGCCTTCGTAGCCGAGATTGTTGAGCGCCTTGTTGGCGTTGTAGCGCAGGAACTTCTTGACATCCTCGGTCAGACCGACGCCGTCGTAGAGGTCCTGGGTGTAGTCGACCTCGTTCTCGTAGAGCTCGAAGAGCAACTCGAACGTGTAGTTCTTGAGCTCTTCACGCTCGGCCTCGGTGAGCTGTTCGAGGCCCTTCTGGTACTTGTAGCCGATGTAGTACCCGTGCACAGCCTCGTCGCGGATGATGAGGCGGATGAGGTCTGCGGTGTTGGTGAGCTTGGCTCGCGAGGACCAGTACATCGGCAGGTAGAAGCCGGAGTAGAAGAGGAAGCTCTCGAGGAGCGTCGATGCGACCTTGCGCTTGAGCGGCGACTCGCCGTTGTAGTAGTCGAGAACGATCTGCGCCTTGCGCTGCAGGTTGGGGTTCTCCTCCGACCAGCGGAACGCGTCGTCGATGTCGGGGGTGGAGCACAGCGTCGAGAAGATCGAGCTGTAACTCTTCGCGTGCACCGATTCCATGAAGGCGATGTTGGTGTACACCGCTTCTTCGTGGGGAGTGATCGCGTCCGGGATGAGGCTGACGGCGCCGACCGTTCCCTGGATGGTGTCGAGCAGCGTCAGGCCCGTGAAGACGCGCATGGTGAGCTGCTGCTCCTGCGCGGTCAGCGTTCCCCAGGACGGGATGTCGTTGGAGACCGGCACCTTTTCGGGCAGCCAGAAGTTGCTGACGAGGCGATCCCATACCTCGGCGTCCTTCTCGTCCTGGACGCGATTCCAGTTGATGGCGGAAACGCGACTGACCAGCTTGACCATAATTCCTACCTAGCGAGAGAGATACTGCCGAATGTTGGCTTGCCTGAACACTACCCGTTGTGTCGGGTCCGCGATGCCAACACAACAACATGTGTCGCACGCGCCCCTCCACGAGTACAAAAAATGTGATATCAATTAAATATCACTTACCGATGGAAAGCGAGTCTCGCATGACCAGCACACCCACCGTGGCCGAGAAACCGACCGGTGTCGCCACCACAACGATCGCCGAACGCCCAGGCTGGGACCTGTCCGGCAGCTGGATGCTCCTCGGCGGCGTCCTTCTCTTCCTGGCCGGAATCGCGCTGTCCGTCGTTGGCGGAGTTCTGGGACTCTTCGCCCTGATTCCGGTCGGAGTGGTGCTGTTCATCGCGTCACTCCCCCTCCTGATGGGCCTGACCTTGGTGCAACCTAATCAAGCCCGAGTTCTGCAACTTCTCGGAAGCTCGTACAGCGGCACCTTGCGCACGCCGGGACTGCGATGGACAAACCCGCTGACGGTCCGTCGATCGATCTCGACGCGCATCCGAAACCATGAGACCGGTCAGGCGAAAGTGAACGACGCCGACGGCAATCCCATCGAGATCTCGGCGGTGGTCGTCTGGCAGGTGGCCGACACAGCGCTCGCCTCGTTCCAGGTGGACGATTACGAGGAGTTCGTCTCCGTACAGACCGAGGCGGCCGTCCGCCATATCGCCGGTAGCTACCCGTACGACGCCGAAGGCCGAGTCTCGTTGCGCGAGAACGCCGACATCATCACCACCACCTTGTCGGAGGAGGTTCACGCCCGCGTGCGTGCGGCGGGTGTCGAAGTTATCGAGACACGCATCAACAGGCTCTCGTATGCACCGGAGATCGCCAGCGCGATGCTTCGGCGCCAGCAAGCGGGTGCTGTGATAGCCGCCCGCAAGCAAATCGTCGAAGGTGCGGTGTCCATGGTCGACATGGCACTCAAGCAGCTCGAGGAAAAGCACGTCGTCGAACTCGACGAGGAACGCAAGGCGACGATGATCAGCAACCTTCTGGTCGTGCTGTGCGGCGACCGCGACGCACAACCGGTGCTCAACACCGGTTCGCTCTACCAGTAAAGGAAAGGCCACATGGCCACGGATCCAGCTCCGCGATCCGAGCGTAAGAAGATCCTGCTTCGGTTGGACCCAGCGGTACACGACGCGCTTGCCCGCTGGGCCGCCGACGATCTCCGAAGTACCAACGCCCAGATCGAGTTTCTCCTTCGGCGCGCACTCACCGAACACGGTCGTATGCCGAAGAATGCCGGCAAGATGCACGGTCCCGGCCGCCCGCCGGCCTGATACCCCTGTGCGCCTTTTCGGTAGTAACCACAACCGAAAAGGCGCACGGGGGCGGAGCCCTTTACAGCATGCAGGAAACGCAGCCCTCGACCTCGGTGCCTTCGAGTGCCATCTGACGCAGACGGATGTAGTACAGCGTCTTGATGCCCTTACGCCACGCGTAGATCTGCGCCTTGTTGATGTCGCGAGTGGTTGCGGTGTCCTTGAAGAACAGCGTCAGCGACAGGCCCTGGTCGACGTGTTGCGTTGCGGCAGCATAGGTGTCGACGATCTTCTCGTACCCGATTTCGTAGGCATCCTGGTAGTACTCCAGGTTGTCGTTGGTCAGGTAGGGCGCCGGGTAGTAGACGCGGCCGATCTTGCCTTCCTTGCGGATCTCGATCTTCGACGCCACCGGGTGGATGGAGCTGGTGGAGTAGTTGATGTACGAGATCGAGCCGGTCGGCGGGACGGCCTGAAGGTTCTGGTTGTAGATACCGTGCTTCTGAACCGAAGCCTTCAGCTCACGCCAGTCGTCCTGAGTGGGGATGTGCAGCTTCGCATCGGCGAAGAGTCCGCGAACCTTGTCGGTTGCCGGCTCCCAAGCCTGATCGGTGTACTTGTCGAAGAATTCACCCGAGGCGTACTTCGACTCCAGGAAACCCTTGAAGTACGAGCCGCGCTCGATGGCGATCTTGTTCGACGCACGCAGTGCGTGGAACAGCACGGTGTAGAAGTAGATGTTCGTGAAGTCGATGCCTTCTTCGCTGCCGTAGAAGATCCGCTCACGAGCGAGGTATCCGTGCAGGTTCATCTGACCGAGGCCGATGGCGTGAGAGTCGTTGTTGCCCTGCTCGATCGACGGCACCGAGTAGATGTGCGTCTGGTCGGACACTGCCGTCAATCCGCGGATCGACACTTCGATGGTCTTGGCGAAGTCGGGCGAGTCCATGGTCTTCGCGATGTTCAGCGAACCCAGGTTGCAGGAGATGTCCTTGCCGACCTTCGAGTAGGACAGGTCGTCGTTGAACAGTGAAGGCGTCGAAACCTGCAGAATCTCCGAGCACAGGTTCGAGTGCGTGATCTTGCCCTCGATCGGGTTTGCCCGGTTCACCGTGTCCTCGAACATGATGTAGGGGTAGCCCGATTCGAACTGCAATTCGGCGACGGTCTGGAAGAACTCGCGAGCTTTGATCTTGGACTTGCGAATTCGCTTGTCGTCGACCATCTCGTAGTACTTCTCGGAGACGTTGATGTCGGAGAACGGAACTCCGTAGATGCGCTCGACGTCGTACGGCGAGAACAGGTACATGTCCTCGTTCTTCTTCGCCAGTTCGAACGTGATGTCCGGGATCACGACGCCGAGTGAGAGCGTCTTGATACGGATTTTCTCGTCGGCGTTCTCACGCTTGGTGTCGAGGAACCGGTAGATGTCGGGGTGGTGCGCATGCAGGTACACAGCACCGGCGCCCTGACGCGCACCCAACTGGTTGGCGTAGGAGAACGAGTCCTCGAGAAGCTTCATGATCGGGATGACACCCGAACTCTGGTTCTCGATCTTCTTGATCGGGGCGCCGTGCTCACGAACGTTGGTGAGCAGCAAGGCAACTCCGCCACCGCGCTTGGACAACTGCAGTGCCGAGTTGATGGAGCGACCGATGGACTCCATGTTGTCTTCGATACGAAGCAGGAAGCAGGACACGGGCTCACCGCGCTGCTTCTTGCCCGAGTTCAGGAACGTCGGGGTGGCGGGCTGGAAGCGTCCGGCGATGATCTCGTCGACGAGTTCGACGGCCAGGTCTTCGTTGCCTGCGGCCAGGGTGAGCGCAACCATGCAGACACGATCTTCGAAACGCTCGAGGTAGCGCTTACCGTCGAAGGTCTTGAGCGTGTAGGAGGTGTAGTACTTGAATGCACCCAGGAACGTCGGGAAGCGGAACTTCTTGGCGTACGCGTGATCGATCAGGAACTTCACGAAAGTACGTGAGTACTGATCGAGAACCTCGGGCTCGTAATAGTTTTCCTCGACGAGGTAGTCCAGCTTCTCGTCGAGGTTGTGGAAGAACACGGTGTTCTGGTTGACGTGCTGCAAGAAGTACTGACGGGCTGCAGCGACATCCATCTCGAACTGGATCTCACCGTTGGCGCCGTACAGGTTGAGCATGGCGTTGAGTGCGTGGTAGTCGAGACCGTTGGTGGAATCGCCGCCGCGCGCATCACGCTCTACGCTTCCTGCCGCGATCGTGTCAGTGATGGTTGGCGCCACTGCCCGTGCTCCTTCTCTGTTTCGAGATGATTCCAGAACTCCCCCAAGCCTTCTCGTACCCGGTCGACGTCCTCGGCAGTGCCCATGAGTTCGAACCGGTACAGAAAAGGAACGTGGCATTTCTGGGAAATGATGTTTCCTGCATAGCAAAAGGACTCACCGAAATTGGTGTTTCCCGCCGCGATCACTGCTCTGATCAACGACCTGTTGTGTGGATTGTTCAAAAAACGAATGACCGGCTTCGGTACATAACTGGTGTCGCGCCCTGTCACGGTGACCCCGCCACCATAGGTGGGCAGAATCAGCACATAGGGCTCGTCTACACGAAATGAGCCGTCACGGTCATGGATAGGTATACGTGTCGCAGGCAGGCCGAGACGTTGAACGAATCGGTGGGTGTTCTCCGACACGCTGGAAAAATAGACCAGCGAAGTCATCGGTTGTCACCATTTTCTTGTACGGTGCCCGGAACTACTCAGATGTGTCGGCGGAGGTGTCCACCGCCGACACTGCGGCGCTTCAAGCAGCGACGGTCAGGGTCTTGATGCGATCGGGACGGAAGCCCGACCAGTGATCTTCACCGGCAACCACGATGGGTGCCTGGAGGTACCCGAGAGCCATGACGTAGTCGCGGGCTTCGGCATCCTCGGTGATGTCGATGACGTTGTATTCGAGACCGGCCTTGTCCAGGGCGCGGTAGGTGGCATTGCACTGAACGCAAGCGGGCTTGGTGTAGACGGTGATGCTCATGAGAGTCCCTCTTTCGCTTAGCCAACAAAGGCCGATGTAGTGATGTTCAGCACCGATACGACCGATTGCCGGAGTCTCGCTCGAGGCGTTCCGCGTTGTGGTCTCTCAGTGCTCAAGACACTACACCTAGTGGCCGACAGAAACACATAACGCGAGATGTTGTGAGTCACATCGTTGGAATTCCCAGGTCGCCCCAGTTCAGCGCCTTCATTTCCCGGCGCGTCGGCGTGTCGCGCGTCACAGTTTCTTTTTGTGCTCGCCAGCCTCTCGGAGCCGCGCCACGGACCTACCATGAGCGTCGTGGAAACACCCCCGAAGGACGAGGCTCCACGCCACGAGGCAACCGTGACGAGAACACAGCAGGTGACACCGTTGATGCGCAGAATCACCTTCGGTGGGGAGGGCCTGAGCGACTTCGAGACGAGCGGGAGCCCCGACGAACGGGTGCTCGTCAGATTCCCCCTCGATCCCCCTCACGCCCGTAGTTACACGGTCCGGCGCTGGCAGCCGTCGAAGAACGAACTGGAGATCGACTTCGTTCTCCACGGCCACGGCGGCGCGGCACTCTGGGCCGCGACTGCGCAACCGGGCGAGACCGTTCACCTCTCGACGGCGAGCGGGTGGTTCACGCCGCCGGCAGGTTGCGACTGGCTGCTGATGGTCGCCGATCACGCCGCTCTGCCCGCGATCGGGCGAATTCTCGAAGAAGCACCCGACGGTCTACCGATCCACGTCATCGCGCAGGTACCCGCGCCGAGTGAACAGCAGACGTTCACGACGCGCGCCGACGCTCACTACCGATGGATCGAGGAATCGGACTCGCTGCTCGCCGAATTGGCCAGCGCTGCCCTGCCCCCCGGCGAGGGCTACATCTGGTGTGCAGTCGAGGCCGCGGCCGCCAGACGCATCCGCACTCACCTGCGTCGAACATGGGAAATCCCGGCAACCCGCATGCACGTGATGGGTTACTGGCGGGAGGACAAGGAGAACTGGGAGCGTCGGTACGCCGCCGTCGCCGACCGTATCGATGCTGCGATGGGCGAAGCGATGATGGCCGGCAAGGATTTCGAGTCGGTTCGCGACGCCGTCGACGACGCGATGGAACGCGAAGGGCTTTAGCGCATATGGGCGTGACTCGCATACGAGTGAGGGCCATACCTTCCGGCATGGCCCTCACTCGTGAAACGGATTACGCGTTGACGAGCTGCTTGCCGGCGTCGACGAGGTCGGAGACGACCTTGGAGACCTGAGCGAGCACCTCTGCGTTCTCACGCGGGTGCAGCTCACCGAACAGTGCGCCGGTTCCACCGATGCTCAGTGCGGTGTCCTCGACGACCTTGCCGCCGGCGATGCGGACTGCCTTGGTGGTGTCTTCGTGTGCCCACTTGGCGCCGTTGCCACTGGGCGAAGCGCTGATGACTGCGACAGCCTTGTCCTTGACTGCACCGACACCGTACGGACGCGAGATCCAGTCGATGGCGTTCTTCAGAACTGCGGGGATGGTGCCGTTGTATTCGGGGGTGACGAGCAGGAACGCGTCAGCGTCGCTCGCAGCGGCGCGCAGTGCGTCGACAGCGGGAATGGAAGCACCCTCGACGTCGATGTCTTCGTTGTAGAAGGGGACGTCGGCGAGGCCTTCGAAGACCGTCAGCGTTGCACCCTCGGGCGCGGCGGACACAGCCGTCTCGGCAAGCTGGCGGTTGACGGATCCGGCGCGCAGGCTGCCGACGAGAACGAGAACATTGGTCTGTGACATAGCGAGTTTCCTTCGAGAGTGGTGCGGTTGGTGGCTCCGGTTGAAAGTTATATCAACTAAACGGACCGCGGTCCACTTACATTCCCCGGCCCTGTAACCTGATCCCGTGAGCGCAATCCCCCTCCCCCAGATCGGCGCCGCGCCGGTCGAGCGCGGTGACGCAGCACGTAACCGCGTACTTCTGCTCGACGCCGCAGCCCTCCTCGTTGCCGAGCGAGGTGTCGACGCGGTGACGATGGATGCTGTCGCGTGCCGGGCCGGTGTGGGCAAGGGCACAGTTTTTCGGCGCTTCGGCAATCGATCGGGACTGATGCAGGCATTGCTCGATCACACCGAGCGAGAACTGCAGCAGGCATTCATGTTCGGCCCCCCACCGTTGGGTCCGGGCGCGCCGCCGATCGAGCGCCTCATCGCGTTCGGCCGAGCCCGGATTGCCATGGTGGAAGTACAGGGCGAAGTCCTCCGAGCAGCGGAAAACGCTCCTGAATACCGCTTCGGCGGTCCGGCCCGGGCGCTCGGCATCGCTCACGTCATCGGGCTTCTTCGAGGAGCCGGCGTCGAGGGCGACCTCGATCTGCTCGCTTCAGCACTGTTGGCACCACTCGAAGCGTCGCTCGTCCTTCATCAGGTGCGCGATCTCGGGATGACCACCGAGCGTCTGGCCGCCGGCTGGGAAGACCTTGCCCGGCGCGTTACTCGATGTTGACTCCCCCGATCCGTCCCACCACTTAATGTGAGCCCATGCGCATCGCAGCTGCCGTCATCGGCCTCCTGACCATCGCCGCGGTAAGCGGTTGCTCCGCTTCGTCCGACTCCCCCGAGGACAAGACGGATCCCTCCGGTCGTGTGTTCATCTCGACCTCCGTGGATGGAACACAAATTCCCGGCGGCGGCCCGCTGACTCTCGACTTCAGCCAGGCCGGTCGAGTGTCCGCGAGCGCCGGATGCAACACGGCAAACGGTTCGGTCGAGTTCACCGACGGCAAGCTGACCACCGGCACCATGGCGTCGACCATGATGGGCTGCCCTCCCGGCATCGCCGAATCCGACTCCTGGACAACAACATTGCTGACCGCCGCGCCGGCGTGGAGCCTCGACGGCGACACCCTCGTCCTGACATCGAAGGACGCCACAGTCACCCTGCAGGACAAGAAAATCGTCACGCCGGATCGACCGCTGCAGGGCACGACGTGGACTGTCACGTCCCTCATCAGTCCCGATGCGATCAGTACGAGCCTGGCTCTGGAGACGTCAGCTCCCGAACTGACGATTGCCGCAGACGGTTCGGTCAGCGGGAGCACCGGATGCAATCGCATGACCGGAAGCGCCCAGACGTCCGACACCACAGTCACGTTCACGCCGATGGCAACCACGCGTATGGCTTGCCCCGAGGAGAACATGGACATCGAGCGCCAGATCCTGGCGGTGCTCGACGGCGAAGTAAGCTACACCGTCGACGCCGACACGCTGACCCTGCGCAAGCCCGACGACACCGGATTGATACTGACTGCGCAGGCTTGACCAGACGCTGCAGGCTCGATCAGACGTTGTCAAGCAGCCAGCGCCCCAACTCGCGGGCGCTGGCATCGATCATCGCGGGCCAGTCCAAGGCCGAGTCGTCCGCGTGATCGCTGACGTGTTTGACGAGTCGGCAGGTAGCACCCGCAGCCTGCGCGGCGAATGCGATGGCAAACCCCTCCATGTCGACCAGATCGGCTCGCTGTGCAAGGGCGTCCCGGGTTGCAGCGTCGGCGATGAATGCGTCGCCGGTCGCCAACACCGAGTCGTCACCGCCGGCGAGCACCAAACGGTCCGCGACGTCGTGCCCCAGCGCTCGGATCGCGGTGCTGCTGATGTCGTGATTGATGACGACGCCGGGAACATAGAGGCCGCCGTGTTGCGCGTGCAGCGCACCGGCTGTCCCGATGTTGACGACCAGCGGCAGATCATCCCGCTCGTACCGCGCGAGAGCAGAGGCGACTGCTGTTGCAGCACTGACCTTTCCAATCCCCGTGACCAGCAGTTCGCATCCTTGCGGCACGTATGCCGCTTCCGACTTCGTCGCACTGACCACCAGAACGTTGTTCGCACTCATGTGCGCGACCGTACCGCCCCGGATACGGTGGCACTGCACGCGCCTGCTCACATCGCTAGAGTCCATTCATGGCCACACTGCG
>NZ_JAMSKS010000027.1:0-69441 GCF_024436645.1 Rhodococcus sp. T9N
CGGCGGAGCAGTTGGTGGTGATCGGTCGGGGTCGGTTGATTTCGGATTCGACGGTCGCGGAGTTCGTGGATCGTTCGTCGGAGTCGACGGTGCGCGTGCGCAGCCCACAATTGGACGCTCTCCATGCCGCATTGACTGCCCAGGGACTGACTGTCCGCGAGGAACATTCAGGATCGGAGCCGGTGTTGGTGGTCGTGGATTCGACCACCGATGTGATCGGTGGTTTGGCTGGTTCGCAGGGAATCGTGTTGCACGAGTTGGCTTCTGTGCAGGGATCGCTCGAGGATGCGTTCATGAAGTTGACCGGGGACGATGTCCAGTACCACGCATCCGGTATCGATCCGGGCGCCGGAGCCCACCACGCAAACACACAGCACGCTATGGGAGGTGCACTGTAATGGCTGTTCTCAGTGCTGAACGTATCAAGATCACCACGACCAAGTCGCCGCTGTGGTGCACGATCACAATCATCGTCCTAGGGTTGGGCGTCGCCTGGATGATCGGGCGTTCGTCGAGTTCGAGCATTCAGGCGTACAACGACGAAGCCGCATCAGGAACTCCTGATTTCGAGAAATTCCTCCCCACGTTCAACGACGCGGGGCTAGGAGTATCCGGATTCGGCGTCATGGTCCTGATGATCATGGCGGCGCTCGCGATCACCAGCGAGTACCGCTTCGGCATCATCCGTACCACCTTCCAGGCCATCCCGAGTCGGGCTTCGGTTCTGATCGCCAAAGCCGGCCTGATCGGGGCTTTCGGCGCGGTGCTGTCCTTCGTTCTCATGCTCGGCGCGGTATTCATCACCAAAGCTGCGGCAGACTCTGAAGGTTCCACCAATCTGGCACTGGACAACGCCGACGCCTGGCGCGCCGTTTACGGCGTACCGATCTTCGCGTTCCTCTGCGTTGCCCTTGCCATCGCCGTCGGAGCACTCCTTCGTCAGTCCGCCGGCGCCATTGCACTACTGCTGCTGTGGCCACTGCTCATCGAGAGCCTGTTCGGCATGTTCGGATCCTTCGGCAGAAACGTCACACCGTTCCTCCCGTTCGCCAACGCCGACCACTTCCTCTCTTCGGGTTCGAGCACCAATTTCCATTGGGGCCCTTGGGGAAGCTTGTTCTACTTCGCAGCGTTTGTGCTGGTGATATTCGGAATCAGCATCGCCGTCGTCAACAAGCGCGACGCCTGACCGAGTCGCAAACCGACCAAGACCGAAACTGGCCGCACCGGAGCCCTTCCGGTGCGGCCAGTTTCGCGTTGACAGAACCCGCAGCGCTTGTCGATCACGCCAAGGAACAGGGCACGCGCGGGTTCGCGTCACTCTGCCCCGCGGACGCGGCACCTCGAAATAAGACCTGGTCGAGTTCCTGGCAGACTGACCTTACGCGTCAGCGTTCCAGTTGCGCGGCAAGCTCTTTCATCCAATCGAGGAATGCCTGCGGGCCGTCGAACTGGACGCCGTCGACAGCAGCCACTTCCGGTGCGATGTCGTCGCCCTTGACCACCAACGCTTCTCCACCCGAGGCAAGGACAGCGGCAAAGGCCGGTAGGTCACCCCGGTCGTCGCCCGCGTACGCGACGACGTCGACCCCTGCGGCCGCGATCGCGCGAAGGAGGCCTGTCCCCTTGTCCTCCTCAACTGGTGGGCGCAATTCCTCGACCAACTTGCCGGGCTCACGCCGCAACCCGGTCCGGCTCGCGATTTCTGTCGTCGCTGCTTCCACCAGGCGCTGCGCGACCGCACGATCCGCGGCCCGACGCCAATGCACGGCCACCGCAAGGCCTTTGCTCTCGACATGGATGCCAGGAACTGCCGGAGAGTCGAACAAGCGTCGCAATTCGGCTTCTGCTTCGGCGACAGCATCACTGAACGCCGCGACGGCCGGAAGCACGTGGATTCCATCGTCCGTCCAGGTCTCGACGCCGTAGGAACCCATGAGCACAACGGAATTCAAGCTGAGCCGCTCTCGCAAGAACGACACAGGCCGTCCCGAGAGCAAGCCGACAACACCGAGATGCTCGGCCAGGGTCGCAAGCACGTCTTCGGCGCCGGGCAGTAGCGCACTCGCCGACGGATCGTCGACGATGGGTGCAAGCACGCCGTCGAAATCCATCACCAGTCCACAGCGAGCTGGATCGGACGTGAGTCGGAGGATGACGTCCGAAGCGGTTCGCATGGTTCGAGTGTGCCAAATCGATCGCACTCGCAATACCAACACCGGAGCCGAATGTAATCTCTGCCACTTCGTCCAGGTTGTCCGGAGCCGCTGAGTAGGTCGCGTCGTCTCCCTGTAAGGGCCCACAGTGGTCCGCTAAAGTTCTCACGACGCTTACCAACTGGGGGGTAATGATGAGCGAATTGACTGTCGCCACTGACGGCATCCGAAAGTACGGCTCGACGTCGACCGAAGCGGCAGGACGCATCGCGCAGGCCGCCGCCGTCGATCTGGGTGCAAACATCGCAGCAGTCGCACCGGCCGTGGGCCCCGTCGGGATCGAATTTCTCGAAGCATTCGCGCGCGCTCAGGCCACACACACCAAAGATGTTGCAGCACTCGCCACGTTCTACGCCGGCAACGCCGCGACGGCCGGTGCAGCCGCGCAGGCCTACGACACCACAGATCATGCAATCGCAACAGATCTGACCGCTGCGGCCGGATCGACGGGCGCGACCGCGTGAGCACCGAAGACGACTCGACGACCGTCATCGAATTCCTTCACGGTGGCGCTCCTGCCCCGGTACTGCCGAACAATGTGGTCGAATCGATGCTCGCCGGCATACCGGTACCGGCACTCCCCGGAATCGAAGATCTGTTCGCGCCCTTGATCGAACTCGGGAAGAGTCTCGGCACAGGCACTTTTGCGGGCATCGATCCCGTCGGCATCTTCGATCAGGCGTCCACTCTCATCGACCACGCCATGGGACTGTCCCGAAGCGCGGTCGCCGAGGTAAGCCAGACCTGGAACAGCACCGGCAGTGACGCCGCGACCGAACTGTCGCGATCCGCCCAGAACAGCGGCGCAGAATTGAGCGAACGCGGAACCGCGATATCGAAAACTGCTGCTGCCGCCGCGGAATCGGTGCAGCGAGGCAACGCGAATCTCGCGGCAATCGCGCAGTCCTTCGCCACCACGGTTGCAGCTGCCGCGCCCATCGCGTGGACACCACCAGGACAGGCGATGTTGCTTGCCTCGGCAGCTGAACACATGCAGGCAGCCGTCGCGGCGGTGACTCGGACGCGCGGGGAGATGCTCGGGCACACCGCAGCCATGAACGCCCTTGCCGGACCGATCCCCGTGCCGACCCCACCGACCAGTGAGGCACTCTCCAACCTGATCACTGCGGAGGCAATCAACAACGCCGCCCGTCAGATCGCCCAACCTCTGTCTGCCTCAACCGATGCCGGTGATGCGCCGTACTCCACCCACCCGGACTCCACTCAGCCAGGCACCGAGGCTGTTCGAACCTCGGCTGCACAGGCCGGCGCCGGGCTTCCGACCGGCGTCGACAAGCTGTGGGGCGCAGGCAATCCGTCGACGTCACTCGCAGCCGGCGCGTCGCCGTCACCCAGTGCGACGGCAAGCTCTGGCGGAGCATGGGTGAGCGGAAGCGGTGGCACTACCGGCGGAATGGTGAGGGGTGCAGCGGGAGTTGCTGCAGTTCAACCGGTTCCGGTAACAACGCCCGGCCTGGGTGCACCATCGTCGGCAGTCGGCAGTAGCGGCATGTCGCCGGGCGGTGGACCCCGCGGATCTCGGGACGACGAGTCGTCACGCACTACCCCGAGGTATCTCGTCACTGCCGGCGACGAGAATTCGATGGTCGACGATCTGCCGATGGTGTCGCCGCCCGTGCTCGGGGCTGACGATCCCGATCAGTACCTGTTCCGAGATCTCTGATCAAGACAAACCTCAGACGAAGCCCAACTCCCGCACCGCCGCACGCTCCTGCTCCAGTTCGCTGACGGACAGGTCGATCCGTTCGCGTGAGAAGTCGTCGATCGCGAGGTCGGGCACGATAGCGAACTCGCCATCGGCACAGGTCACAGGGAAGGAAGAGATCAAACCTTCGGGCACTCCGTAGGAACCGTCCGAACAGACGGCCATGGATACCCAGTCGTCCTCGGCGGTACCGATCACCCAGTCGCGGACGTGGTCGATCGACGCGCTGGCCGCACTCGCCGCAGAGGACGATCCCCGCGCAGCGATGATGGCGGTGCCTCGCACCTGCACAGTCGGGATGAAATCGTTCTCCACCCAGTCGCGGTCGTCGATCACCGCGAGTGCAGGCTCACCTGCGACAGTCGCGTGGGACAGGTCCGGGTACTGCGTCGCCGAATGGTTTCCCCAGACGGACACCTTGCGCACCGACGACGCACGAACCCCGGTCTTCTTCACCACCTGCGCGATCGCTCGGTTGTGGTCGAGACGTGTCAGCGCACTGAACCGAGTATCGGGCACGTCCGGTGCATTGTTCATCGCGATGAGCGCGTTGGTGTTGGCCGGGTTTCCCACGACCAGCACCTTGACGTCCGAGGCTGCGTTGTTGTTGATCGCCTTCCCGTGGGCTGTGAAAATCGCGCCGTTCGCGCTCAGCAAATCGGCACGCTCCATCCCCTTGCTCCGCGGACGTGCGCCGACCAGCATCCCGACGTTCGCGCCGGAGAAGGCGACATCGGGATCGTCAGTGATGTCGATGGAACTCAGCAACGGAAATGCGCCGTCTTCGAGTTCCATCGCAACGCCTTCGGCAGCGGACACGGCGGCAGGAATCTCGAGCAGTCGAAGTTTGATCGGGACGTCAGCGCCGAGCATCTCCCCCGCAGCTATGCGGAAAAGCATTCCGTATGCGATCTGACCCGACGCTCCGGTTACCGTGACGGTTACGGGCGCAATACTCATTGCCGACTCCTCACCTGCCGTTTTCACGACTGTCCGTTCTACAACGCTGTAAGAACGGTTTCCACGCTAGTCGAGTAAACCGGCCACTTCGTGGTCTGTCAGTGTGGTTCTCGGCACTCGTCCCTCCGCCGTCACGAGTTCGACGGCGCGGTAGAGCGGACGCTCGGCGAGTCCGGCGCCGCGGGCTTCGGCACGCAACTGTTCGATCAGCACCGAGGACAACGCGGCAGCCGGTACCAACTCGCTGGCTGCCAGCGCGTCGGCGAGCTTGCGGAGTGCAAGGATCTCCAACTCGCGCCCACCCCCCGCGGTATACAGCGCGAGCGGGATCCGCACGGTGGACCGTCCGTCGCCGAGCGTCAAGCTGACTTCGCTGATCCGGCCGGATCTCACCGTCAATGCCGCCGTGAGTACCTCGGCCACGTCGACGACGTTGGTTCGAAAACCAGCTTGCGCACGAACTCTGTTGCCGTACAACGTGATGTGCCGGCGCAGCGTCATCAGGATCGCAAGTGACGTCGGCACCGCGATGACGGCACCGACGATCACTCCAACGGTCGCCGTCGAGAACACACTGACGATCAACCCGACGACCACACCGAACACAACGACAACAACGGCGAATTTCTTCAACCGCGGCGCGATCAACGCCACGGGAACCAGATCGAGCGAAACCGGTTCGGCCTCAGTGCTCAACGAGTTCCCCGAGCTTGTCGACAACCTGGTCGAGCGCCACTGTCTCCTGCTCACCTGTTGCCAACTGTTTGACAACGACAACGCCCTCTTCGAGTTCACGCTCGCCGAGAACCAAAGCGATCGCGGCACCCGAACGATCAGCTGCCTTCATCGAGCCCTTCACGCCACGGTTTCCGTACGCCAGGTCGACGCGAATCCCATTGGCACGCAACTGATGTGCGATCTTCACCAGTGCAGCCTTCGCCTCGGCACCCATCGGTACACAGAAGACGTCGACACGCGCCGCTGGCGCAACGGACTTGCCCTCGGCCTCGAGCGCGAGAACCGTGCGGTCGACGCCGATTCCGAACCCGATGCCCGAGAGCGGCTGTCCACCCAGCTGTTCCATCAGACCGTCGTAACGACCACCACCACCGATTCCGGACTGCGCACCCAGTCCGTCGTGCACGAATTCGAAGGTTGTCTTGGTGTAGTAGTCGAGGCCGCGGACCATGCGCGGGTTGACGACGTACGGAACGCCCAATGCGTCCAGGTGCGCTAGCACCTCGTCGAAGTGCGCCTTGCAGCTCTCGGACAGGTGATCGAGCATCAGCGGTGCGCCGGCCGTCATCTCGCGTACATCCGGGCGCTTGTCGTCGAGCACGCGGAGCGGGTTGATCTCGGCGCGTCGACGCGTGTCTTCGTCGAGCGGGAGTGCAAAGAGAAACTCCTGCAGCAGTTCGCGATACTGCGGCCGGCAGGTGTCGTCACCGAGAGAGGTGATTTCGAGGCGGAAGCCGTCGAGCCCCAACGACCGGAATCCGGCGTCGGCGATCGCGATGACCTCCGCGTCGAGCGCGGGGTCGTCGATCCCGATGGCTTCTACGCCGACCTGCTGCAACTGGCGGTAGCGACCGGCCTGCGGGCGCTCGTAGCGGAAGAACGGGCCCGCGTAACTGACCTTGACCGGCAACTGTCCACGATCGAGGCTGTGCTCGATGACCGCACGCATGACTCCGGCGGTTCCCTCGGGACGCAACGTCACCGAACGGTCACCGCGGTCGGCGAATGTGTACATCTCTTTGCTGACGACGTCGGTCGACTCACCGACACCGCGAGCGAACAGGCCGGTGTCCTCGAAGATCGGCAATTCGATGTGGCCGTATCCGGCCAACCTCGCGGCGCGCGTCAAACCGTCACGAACGGCGACGAATTCGGCTGACTGCGGCGGAACGTAGTCCGGAATGCCCTTGGGTGCAGAGAAGGTGCTGGCTTTACTCACGAGAGGTACTTTTCCTTATTCTTGTGCGCTGAGTCCAACGAGAAACGGATTCGAGCTTCGCTCGGCGCCGATCGAACTGTTGCCGCCGTGCCCGGGCAGGACCACTGTCTCGTCACCGAGTACCAATAGCTTGCGGGCGATCGAAGCGAGCAACTGCTCGTGATTTCCGCCGGGCAGGTCGCTGCGCCCGATGGAACCCTGGAACAGGGTGTCACCGGTGAACGCCAAATCCACGGGCCCGCTCTCGGTGTTCGCCTGGGTGCGGAACACCACCGATCCCTGCGTGTGCCCGGGTGTGTGGTCCACGACGAACGTCATTCCGGCCTCGGTGATCTTGTCTCCGTCGGCCAGTTCGATCACCTCGTCCGGCTCCACGAACGTCATGCCTTGAATGAATTCCTTCATCGTCGGGCCGATCCCCCGTGCCGGATCGCTGAGCATGTAGCGATCCTCGGGATGGATGTACGCGGGTACGGAATACCGCTCACAGACCTCGCGGGCCGACCACACGTGATCGAGATGACCGTGCGTCAGGAGGACCGCCGTGACCGACATGTCCTTGGAGTCCAGATATTCGAAGAGCGGCTCAGCTGCATCCTGACCCGGATCTACGACTACGCACTCGCACGCGTCGTCCTGAGCGAGTATGTAGCAGTTGGTTTGGAACATCCCGGCCGGAAAACCAGTGACGAGCACGGGGGCAACTCCTCTTCGAAGGGTGGAAACAAACAACACGCTGTCGGTTACAGCCTAAGCTGCTGCCCCGCCAGTAAGTTCTCAGGTTGCAATGGGAGACTCTGACGACGAGTAGAGCCGCTTGCCGAAGCCGACCCCCAGGGTGTCGCTCGGCCGGCCGACCACGATCCACCCGCGATACGGAGGACTACAGCAGTGCCGAGTAACGAGCAACGCCGCGAGGCGGCGAAACGCAAGCTCGAGCGTCAGCTCGAACGTCGCGCAGAACGTGCCCGCAAGCGCAAGCAGATGACGATAGCCGGAACTGCGCTCGGCGTGGTCGTCGTAGTCGGCGTCGTCGGTGGACTCATCTGGCTGAGCAATCGCAGTGACGACGACGCGAACACCACCAACACTGCTGCCGACGACTCGAGCCTCACGCCACAGACCGCGGGTGCAATGCCGGCCGGTCTGTCGACGCCACTGGCCGACACGGTCTCCTGCTCGTATCCAGCCGACGGCGCTACCGCGTCCAAGGCCAACAACCCTCCTCGTACCGACGGGATTCCCACCACCGCGCCGGACGCGACGCCGAGCATCAGCGTCGAGACCTCGCAGGGAAACATCGGGCTCACACTGGACGGAACGAAGTCTCCGTGCACCGTCAACAGCTTCGTGAGCTTGGCGCAGCAGGACTACTTCAACGACACCACCTGCCACCGCATGACGACGAGCCCCTCGCTCCAGGTGCTGCAGTGCGGTGACCCGTCGGGCACCGGCACCGGCGGACCGGGCTACGGCTTCGACAACGAATTCCCCACCACGGCGTATTCCACCACCGACCCGGCAGCGCAGGAGCCCGTCACCTACGCGCGCGGCACGGTTGCGATGGCCAACACCGGGGCACCCGGTAGCAACGGCAGCCAGTTCTTCCTCGTCTACGGCGACTCACAACTCCCCCCGCAGTACACGGTTTTCGGCACGATCGACGAAACCGGGCTCGCCACTTTGGACAAGGTCGCGGCCGGCGGATCGACGCCAGAGGGTGACGGCAAGCCGAATCTGACCACCGACATCAAGACAGTAAGGCTCGACTGATGCGACGTAATCCTGTGATGCGCTTTCCTGTAGTCATTGCCGCCGCAAGCGCCGCGGCGCTGCTTCTGGCTGGTTGTTCCAGTGATTCCGGTAGCTCGGACTCGCCGTCCAGCACCTCCAAGGCGAAGACGACAACGGCTGCCATGCCGCCGCTCGACATGTCACAGTTCGACGCACTCCCGCCTGTCCCGACTCCGGCCTCGGCGACCGTCGACTGCTCGTACCCGAGCGCGGCGGGTGCAGCAAAAACCGTCAATCCGCCGAACTCCACGGGTGTGTCCACCGAGGGAACCGTCAACGTCGCGCTCACGACTACGGCCGGCCCGATCGGGATGGAACTGAACCGGGCGGAAGCCCCCTGCACGGTCAACAGCATCGTGAGCTTGACCGAGCAGAAGTACTTCGACGACACCCCGTGCCATCGACTCGTCACCACACCCGGTCTACAGATCCTGCAGTGCGGCGATCCCTCGGGCAAGGGCACGGGCGGACCGGGCTACGGCTTCGACAACGAGTACCCGACCACTGCCTACCCGGCTAACGATCCGGCACTCTCCTTGCCTGCCGTCTACCCCCGCGGCACGCTGGCAATGGCCAACTCGGGTAAACCGGGCAGCAACGGCAGTCAGTTCTTCCTCGTCTACGAGGATTCGGTCTTGCCGCCCAACTACACGGTCTTCGGAAAGATCGACGACGCCGGCCTGGCGACGATCGAGAAGATCGCGGCCGACGGCGACGACGGTGGCATGGGAGCAACCGGCGGCGGTGCACCCAACACCCCGATCACCATCGAGACTGCAATAGTCGCCTGACCCCCTGTGCGCCTTTATTAACCGCCCGCGGTTAATAAAGGCGCACAGCAGTTTACGAGGCAGAGGTCACGCGGTAGACGTCGTAGACGCCTTCCACGTTACGAACCACGTTGAGAACATGACCCAAGTGCTTCGGGTCACCCATCTCGAAGGTGAACTTGCTGATCGCCACTCGGTCACCTGAGGTGGTGACCGAGGCCGACAGGATGTTCACCTTCTCGTCGGCCAACGCCTTGGTGACGTCGGAAAGCAACCGATGACGATCGAGTGCCTCGATCTGGATCGCGACCAGGAACACCGATGTCGCTGACGGTGCCCATTCGACGTCGATGATTCGCTCCGACTGATCGTGGAGCGAGTTGGCGTTGGTGCAGTCGGTACGGTGCACGCTGACCGCGCCGCCACGCGTGACGAAGCCCAGAATCGAATCGCCCGGTACCGGCGTGCAACACTTCGCGAGTTTTGCCACCGTGCCGGGTGCTCCGGGAACCAGAATTCCGGAGTCACCCGTACTGCGGGTGCGCACCGGCATGGTCGACGGCGTCGAACGCTCGGCCAGTTCCTCCTCGACGGCGCCGACGCCGCCCAGATGAGCAACCAGTCGCTGCACGACGTGGTGCGCCGACACCTGACTCTCGCCTACGGCCGTGTACAACGCCGAGACGTCGGGATAGCGAAGTTCGTGCGCGATCGTGCTCATCGATTCGGCATTCATCAACCGCTGCAACGGAAGTCCCACGCGGCGGACTTCCTTCGCGATCTGATCCTTGCCGGACTCGAGCGCCTCTTCGCGGCGTTCCTTCGCGAACCACTGCCGGATCTTCGCCTTGGCACGCGGCGAGACGACAAACGTCTGCCAATCTCGGCTCGGCCCGGCGGTGGCAGCCTTCGACGTGAAGACCTCCACCACTTCGCCGTTTTCGAGAGTTCGTTCCAGCGCGACCAACCGACCGTTGACCCTGGCACCGATGCATCGGTGCCCGACCTCGGTGTGCACCGCATACGCGAAATCGACGGGAGTCGATCCGGCAGGCAACGTGATCACGTCACCCTTCGGCGTGAAGACGAAGATCTCCTTGACCGCGAGGTCGTAACGCAAAGATTCGAGGAACTCCCCCGGATCGGCCGCTTCACGTTGCCAGTCGAGTAGCTGACGCATCCACGCCATGTCGTCGACCTCGGCGATGTCGCCCGCGTGCTTGCCCTTGGTCTCCTTGTACCGCCAGTGCGCGGCGATACCGAACTCCGCGGTCCGGTGCATGTCCTGGGTCCGGATCTGGACCTCCAGGGGCTTGCCTTCCGGTCCCACGACGGTGGTGTGCAGCGACTGGTAGACGCCGTAGCGCGGCTGTGCGATGTAGTCCTTGAAGCGTCCGGCCATCGGCTGCCACAGTGAGTGGACAACGCCGACCGCGGCGTAACAGTCACGCACTTCTTCACACAGGATGCGGACGCCGACCAGATCGTGGATGTCGTCGAAATCGCGGCCCTTGACGATCATCTTCTGATAGATCGACCAGTAATGCTTGGGCCTGCCTTCGACGATGGCGTTGATCCGCGAGGCGGACAGGGTCGAGTTGATCTCGGCGCGAACCTTGGCCAGATAGGTGTCACGAGAAGGCGCGCGATCGGCGACCAGTCGAACGATCTCGTCATACTTCTTCGGGTGCAAGATGGCGAATGAGAGGTCCTCGAGTTCCCACTTGACGGTCGCCATTCCAAGTCGATGTGCAAGTGGCGCAATGACTTCGAGAGTCTCTCGCGCCTTACGTGCCTGCTTTTCTGGCGGCAGGAATCGCATCGTGCGCATGTTGTGCAGACGATCCGCGACCTTGATCACGAGCACGCGCGGGTCCCGCGCCATCGCGATGATCATCTTGCGGATGGTTTCGCCCTCGGCGGCGGTGCCCAGAACGACCTTGTCGAGTTTGGTGACGCCGTCGACGAGGTGAGCGACCTCGTCACCGAAGTCCTTGGTCAACTCTTCGAGTGAGTACCCGGTGTCCTCGACGGTGTCGTGCAGCAGGGCTGCGACGAGGGTGGTGGTGTCCATACCCAACTCGGCCAGAATGCTTGCGACGGCCAACGGATGCGTGATGTACGGATCGCCGGACTTGCGCCGCTGGCTCGAATGTCTGTCCTCGGCGACGTCGTACGCACGCTGGAGCAGCGCGAGGTCGGCCTTCGGATACAGCTCACGGTGGAGGCTGACCAACGGCTCGAGCACCGGGCGGATGGTGGCGTTGCGCTGACCGGTGATGCGTCGAGCAAGCCGAGCGCGCACCCTACGGGAGGCGGAAGCGGGCACGGCCAGATTCTGCCCACCCCGATTGCCGGTAGTTTGCGCAGATCCCGAATCGTCGGGCACCGCGGACTTCGATGGTGTCGTCTCCGGAGCCGGAACTGCACCCGTCTCCTGCGACACTGCACCCGAGTTCTGTGATCGATCAAGATTCGACGTCATGTCGCCACCTCCTACCACCGAGTTGGTTGAGGCAACCGCCCTGCATCGGGTAATTGCCCTGGAGGTCTAACTCGACCCCCAGGAGACAACTTTAATACTCAGACCTTCACCAGTGATGTCAGTGGGTACTTCAAGAAGCGATCTCGACCGCGCAGTTCCTCGATCTCGAGCACCACTGCGACGCCGACGACGTTCGCTCCACCCAACTCGACCAACTGTACAGCCGCCTCGAGTGTCCCTCCGGTAGCCAGAACGTCGTCGATCACCAGAACATTCCGCCCGGTGAGATCGAAGCCGTTTGCGGGGATCTCGAGAGTCGAGGATCCGTACTCGAGGCTGTACGAACGAGAGAGCACCGGCGGCGGCAGTTTGCCGACCTTCCGCACGGCAACGACTCCCGCACCCATCTTCGCGGCCGCACCGGCACCGAGCAGGAAACCGCGAGCATCGACGGCGGCGATCGTGTCGGCGTCCGGAGCACAGGCGACAAGGGCATCGAGCACGGCCCCGAACCCCTCGGCGTCGGCGAACACCGGAGTCAGATCGGCGAACCGAACACCGGGACCGGGAAAGTTGTCCGCCCAGCGGGTCAGCCGAACAACGGCGTCACCGGCAGCCCGGTGGATTGCGATCAATTCTTCAGTCGTGTGCAAGGCAACACCATTCGAGACGCTCATCTGCGTAGTACCCATCTGTCCATGTTCCAGCCGGTAGCGGCCCGAGTCGGATTGACCAACACTGCCGACATGCCTGGAGCTACAGCGACAGTTCGTAGTTGATTGAACAGTGGAATCGTAGGCACCTGGGTCCACAGGATGTTCTCCGCCTCCACCGAGAGTCCCAATTGCGCACTCGTGCTCGCATCCACGTTCAACTGATCGATGATCTGATCGATCCTGGCATTTCCGTACGTACCGAGGTTTGCGCCGTTGCCCGATCGCAGCGCTCCACGCGCGTCGATCATGCTCGCTGTTCCGCCTGCGCCGACTTTGCCTGCCATGCCGGAAAGCACGGCGTCGACTCCCCCAGTCTGCAGACTCGCAGGATCGAAGCTGTCGCTACTTGCGTCCTCGACCGTGATTCCCGCCGGAGCACACGCGGCTTTCGCTTCGGAGACGATCTGCGCCCGCACCGGGTCCGGTGCGAGGTACCCGACCCGGACGGTCAACTGGTCGAGGTCGGCTTCCGACAACGACGTCTTCGCAGCCTCGATGTCGGCATTGGCGTACCGATCACCGTCGACCGCAGCGGCGTCGCTGTAAACGAGTGAATCCGGCGCCATCAGTCGCGAATCGACCACGCCGGAACCCAAACCCGCCTGCGGCGCATTCTCCGTCTGCCCGAACTTCTCGAACAGAGTCGTACGCGGAACACAATGCGCGAACGCTCGACGGGCGGCTTCGTCGCCCAGCGAACCAGAGGTCGCGAGAACGAACTGCTCGATCGACCGCGACGGAATCTGTTGGACGTCGAACCCGGACGGAGTACCGAGTTCGCCAGCCGAGCCGGAAGCGACGTCGACTACCTCGATCGAGTTCTTGTCGAGATCCTCGGTCAGATTCACACCACGTGGCCAGACGACGATGCGATCGGTCGCAGGCTTGTTGCCCCACCACCGCTCGTTCGCGACCAGCACCAGGCCGTCGTCGGTACTGTACGAGTCGATTCGATACGGACCAGCGGAGGGCAGTACGGAGGTGTCCACCTGACCTGGAGTCAGGTTCCACCCGGTGTTCCAGAAGTCCGCGATCTTCGACAACGCTTCGGTGTCACCGGCATTCACCGCGCTCACCACGTCGCTGACACCCGTGCGCTGCGTCACGACGTGTGAAGGCATCAACGCAGTCGCACCGAACAACGACCGCCAATCGGTGAACGATCGCCCGGGTTTGAAGAACACCGTCGCGTCCTTCGCCCCGCTCTGGCAGTCGATCCGGTCGATGTCCGCGTATCCGAGATTGTTCGCCGTGTCGAACATGGGCTTCACGGCACCATCGACGTCTTCGGTGAACTTGCCACTCGACGCCGCCCAGGTGAGGACGAGATCGTCACAGGACATCGGAATCCCGTCGGAGTACACGGACGCCGGATTGAGCTTGTACGAGACCGTGAGCACGTCACCGGGCAACTCAGACGCCGTTCCGATGTCGGTGTCGGAGACAGGTGCTCCGGCCGGGCCGGTGAACGTGAAGCCGGGAAGCACCCGGCCGAACGCGGCCATCGCCCCGGACACCGATCCAGCTGTCGTGTTGGCGTTGTACGTGGAGATGGAGTTGTCGATGGCATATCCGATGGACGGAACCTGCTCGGCGCTTTCCGAGCAGGCCACCAACGAACCCGCAGCCACAGCGGTGGCCGCAACGAACGTCATCGATCGAACCAGTGTGCGTGTTCTTGGGAGCATGTTCAGTGCCCCTTCTTGTTTCGCTTTCCGGTCGGCCGCGCACCCGGCTGCGGAGCAACCGGCGCACGGCGTGCAACTGGTGCGCCGACGGCAACCGTCTGCGTACCTTTCTCGGCCAGCGTAGCCCGGCGCGAGAGCACCTTACGAGTGTGCGCGGCAACGGGTCCCCAGCGTTCCTTCATCGACACCAGGAGCGGCGTCGCGAAGAAGATCGAGGAGTACGCACCCACGATGATGCCGACGAGCTGAACGAGCGCAAGGTCCTTGAGTGTGCCGACGCCGAGCATCCAGACCGCGACAACCATCAGAGCGATCACCGGGAGCACGCTGATGACCGTCGTGTTGATCGATCGCATCAAGGTCTGATTCACCGCGAGGTTGGCCTGCTCGCCGTACGTCCGGCGCGTCAGATGCAGAACACCGCGGGTGTTCTCTTCGACCTTGTCGAACACCACCACGGTGTCGTACAGCGAGAAGCCGAGAATGGTGAGCAAACCGATCACCGTCGCGGGCGTCACCTCGAAACCGACGAGCGAGTAGACGCCGGCAGTGACGATGATGTCGAAGAACAACGCAACGATCGCAGCTACCGCCATGTCCCGCTCGAAGCGGATGGCGATGTAGATACTCACGATCACCAGGAACACAATCAGCGCGATCAGCGCCTTCTTGGTGATCTGGCCGCCCCAGGTTTCACTCACGTCCGCAAAACTGATGGCTTGCGCCGACGGGTTCCCGTTCTTGTCCTTGGGCTGGAACTCGTCGAAGAGAGCCGACTGAAGATCGTTGATCTGCGTCGCGTTCAACGTCTCCGACCGGATCTGCACGGTTGCGCTGGCACCCGAGCCGACTGTCTGCACGCTGACCGGTTCGAACCCGAGTGTGTCGGAGTAGACGGTTTCCACCGCCGACGTCTCGACTCCGCCCTCGGCAGGGAACTGAATGCGTGATCCGCCTTCGAAATCGATACCGAAGGTGAAGCCGCGCAGGATGATGCTCAGCAGCGCAATGGCGACCAGAGCGCCGGTCAGTCCGTAGTAGAAGCGACGCTTGCCGACGACCTCGAACGCACCCGTTCCGGTGTACAACCGCGAGAGCCAGCTGTGCTTGGGCATCGCGCCCTGATCGACGCCTGAGTCGGTGATCTCCGACCGGGCCGCCGCATCGGCGGACTCGGCGGCGGAACTGTTGGTGGACCCCACCGGGGAGTTGTTGGACTCGCTCATGCTCGTGTCTCCTTAGCCGACGCAGCGGCGGCAACCTTACGTTCGCGGGCAACCTCTTGCACTGCGCCGAGACCGTTGACGCTGGGCTTGGACCAGAACGCCGAACGGGACGCCATGCTGACCAGTGGCCACGTCACGAGGAACACGACAATCACGTCGAGAATGGTCGTCAGACCCAAGGTGAAGGCGAAGCCTCGCACCTGTCCGACCGCCAGCACGTACAGAACTGCAGCGGCGATGAAGCTCACCGCGTTGCCGGAAAGAATTGTTCGGCGTGCTCTTGCCCAACCGCGTGGCACCGCCGAGCGGAAGCTACGGCCCTCACGCATTTCGTCCTTGATGCGTTCGAAGAACACGACGAACGAGTCGGCGGTCATACCGATACCGATGATCAGACCAGCCATGCCGGCCAGGTCGAGCGTGAAGCCGATGTATCTGCCGAGCAGAACCATGATCGCGTAGACCATGACTCCCGAGAGAATCAGCGACAACGCCGTCAGGACGCCGAGCATGCGGTAGTAGACGAGGCAGTACAGCAGAACGAGAACGAGACCGACCGCGCCGGCGATCAATGCCGCCTGCAGTGAGGCCAGGCCGAGCGTGGCCGAGACCGTCTCGGCCTCAGAGGCTGCGAACGAGAGCGGAAGCGAACCGTACTTCAGTGTGTTGGCAAGTTCTTTGGCACTCTCGGCAGTGAAACTGCCCGTGATCGAGGTGGCGCTACCCGCAGGCGTTGCACCTTGAATCGTGGGAGCGCTGACGACCTTCGAGTCGAGCGTGAACGCTGCCTGCTTGCCGATGTTGGCTGAGGTGAACTCGGCCCAGGTGTTGCTGCCGGTCGTCTTGAACGAGAGGCTGATCTCGTGGCGCGACTGCTGCGAGTTGAAGACCGAAGACGCGTCGGCAATCTCCTGTCCGTCGATGATCGAAGGACCGAGGAGATAGATGTTCAGTCCGTCTTGCGAGCAGGCGACCAGCGGCAGGGTCGGGTCGTCGTTTCCACGGAGCGGATCCGCGACGGAGCAGTCGAGGTTCGCCACTGCTTGCTGCTGCACTGTCGGATCGCTGCTCTGTCGGAGGGCGCGCGCTGCGGCGATTTCCGCTGCTGCTGCGTCGCCTTCGTCGGTGCCGTCGCTCGGCGCGTCCCCGGTGGGGGCCGGAGTCGTTGTCTGCGGCGCGGGCGTTGCCTCGGGAGTAGTCGGGTCCTGAGCCAGGAACGGACGGTTCTGCGGCGTCTGCGTCCCGTCAGCGGGTGCTTCGGGGGCCGGTGCATCAGTGGCCGGAGTTTCGGCCGCCGGCGCCTCGGGCGTAGCTGTCCGATTCGCGTCACGGGTGGCGACGTCGATCGAACCCGTCACCGGGCGGATGTACAGACGAGCGGTCTGGCCGAGCGAGCGAGCCTGCGCACTGTCGTCGCCGGGAACGGTGATGACGAGGTTGTCACCGTCGACAACGACCTCGGAACCGGAAACGCCGAGACCGTTGACGCGGGTCTCGATGATTTCCTGAGCCTGCTTGAGACTGTCCTGACTGGGAGCGCTGCCGTCCGGGGTACGAGCGGTCAACGTGACGCGCGTTCCACCCTGCAGGTCGATGCCGAGTTTCGGCGTGGCCGACTTGTCTCCAGTGAAGAACACCAGGGCATACAGTGCCACTACCAGGACCCCGAAAAGGGCCAGGTAGCGGACCGGATGCACCGTTCCGGTGGAAGGTGCCACGATCTTTAAGTCTCCTCGGTAGGTGCAGAGCTTCAGTAAGTGCACGGCTCGGGTGGTCGACGACCACCCGAGCTGCGGCGTTCGAACTGCAACGATTGATCAACGGGGTGAACTGAGCTGCTGGTGTAAGAGCGGACAAACCGATCTGGACGTGTGTCCGAGTTCACAACTCTAGAACACGTACCAGTTCGACGAAGTCAGGACTCCTTGGTGAGCCGGATTTCGGTGTCGGCAGCAGACTCTTCGATCTCGGAAATCGAGTCGTCGTCATACTCGTCGGTCTCGGTCGTCTCGACGACGCGCTCACGGATGACCAGACGCGACCAGGTGGTGATGACACCGTCCGCGATCTCGAGGTCCACGGTGTCGTCGTCCAGGGAAGCGATCGTGGCGTAGAGCCCGGCCGTGGTCTGCACCCGATCGCCGACCTGCAGCGAGTCCTGCATCTCGGAAGTCGCGGCCAAGGCCTTCTTCTGCTTGCGCATGCCCAGGAACATGGGCACCAGCAGTGCGAGGATCAAGAGGGGGAAAAGCAAACTCGACATGTGTTGATCAACCTCGGTTGTGTTGCACGTTTTACGCCGCGATGGTCCCGGATGGACCTACGCAATACACCAGTGTGCCATTAGTTGCTGAGGATTCCTGACAGATCGGCCGTTCAAGTAGGCCTTTCCAGTCGAAATTCACTCGCCGTTCGGATCGAACAACGTGGCCTGCGGTTCGTTGACACGAACCTCGATACCGCCCGCTGCGGCATCCGGCGGCGGTGTCATTCCGAGTTGAGTCCAGGCAGCGGCGGTAGCCACACGTCCTCGCGGCGTCCGGGCGATCATTCCGGCCCGGACCAGGAACGGCTCGCACACTTCTTCCACCGTCGACGGTTCCTCGCCGACGGCCACCGCAAGCGTCGACACGCCGACGGGCCCGCCGCCGAACGAACGCACCAAAGCACTCAGTACCGAACGGTCGAGACGGTCCAAGCCCAACTGGTCCACGTCGTAGACGGCCAAGGCCGCCTGAGCGACGTCCATGGTGACGATTCCGTCGGCGCGCACCTCGGCGAAGTCGCGAACCCGGCGCAGCAATCGGTTCGCGATACGCGGTGTCCCCCGCGAGCGTCGTGCGATTTCGGCACCGGCGTCAACTTCGAGATCGACGCCCAGAATTCCGGCCGAACGCATCAGAATCTGTTGCAGCTCTTCGGGTTCGTAGAAATCCATGTGAGCGGTGAACCCGAAGCGGTCGCGTAACGGACCGGTCAGCGCACCCGACCGCGTAGTCGCACCGACCAGCGTGAACGGTGCAACCTCCAGAGGAATCGACGTGGCGCCCGGCCCCTTACCGACGACGACGTCGACACGGAAGTCTTCCATGGCCAGGTACAACATCTCCTCGGCCGGACGAGCGATTCGGTGAATCTCGTCGATGAACAACACGTCGCCCTCGACGAGGTTGCTCAGCATCGCAGCCAGGTCTCCGGCGCGTTCGAGCGCCGGTCCGGACGTCAACCGCAGAGAAGAGCCCAACTCCCCCGCGATGATCATCGCCATCGACGTCTTGCCGAGCCCGGGGGGACCGGACATCAGGATGTGATCAGGCGTGCTGCCACGAAGTTTTGCTCCGGTGAGCACGAGCTGCAGTTGTTCGCGAACACGAGGTTGACCGATGAAGTCGTCGAGACTCTTGGGGCGCAGACTCGCTTCGACATCACCGTCTCCCGCCACCAATTCGGCAGAGACCTGCGACTCGTCGTCGAAATCGTCGATCGGGTCGAAGTTCATCGAGTCTTACCGAGCAGCGACAGAGCAGAACGCAGTGCGACCGACGTGGTGGCCTCGGGCGATTCCGCCAGAACCGAATCCGTGGCCTGCTCAGCCTGCTTGATCGGGAAGCCCAGACCTTCGAGAGCCTCGACGATCTGATCACGGATCGAACTGCCGACGACGACACCGGACGCCGCGCCGGCCGTCGTCGCGACGGCGTCGACCTTGTCGCGCAGTTCGACAACCATGCGCTCGGCGCCGCGTTTTCCGATACCGGGGACCCTCGTCAACGCCGTCAGGTTGCCTTCCGAGAGCGCCCGCCGCAGCGCGTCCGGTTCGAGAACTGCAAGAGTTGCCATCGCCAGGCGCGGTCCGACTCCGGAAACCGTCTGCAGGAGGCTGAACAGGTCCTTCGACTCGGTATCGGAAAAACCGTACAGCGTCATCGAGTCTTCGCGAACGATCATCGTCGTGAACAGTCGCGCTTCGCTTCCCCGGTGCAGCGCACCGAGAGTCACCGGGGTGGCATTGACCCGATAGCCGACACCTGACGCTTCGATGACCGCGTGATCGAGCGCAATATCGAGTACCTCGCCGCGTACCGACGCGATCATCGTGAACCTGCCTTCTTCGTCTCGGCCAATTTTGCCTGATACTTACGCATTTGTTCAGCGGCCATCGCCTCGGCGCGGGCCATCCGCTCGATCATCGGTGCTCGCCAGCAGTGACAGATCGCCAGCGCCAGAGCGTCGGCAGCGTCAGCCGGTTTCGGCGCCGTCTTCAAATTCAGAATTCGCGTCACCATCGCAGTGACCTGCGCCTTGTCGGCGTTACCGCTGCCGGTGACGGCGGCCTTCACCTCGCTGGGCGTGTGGAAACACACCGGAATGCCGCGTCTGGCGGCAGCGAGCGCGACAACTCCGCCTGCTTGCGCCGTCCCCATCGCGGTACTGACGTTGTGCTGCGCGAACACGCGCTCGATCGCGACCACCTCCGGCTTGTACTGCTCGATCCACAGTTCAGCCGCATCGGAGATCCGCAGAAGCCGAGAACCGAGGTCCATCTCGGCCGGAGTCCGCACCACGTCGACCGCAATGGGGCGCACTTTCCTGCCGTTGCTCCCGTCGACCACTCCCAACCCGCAGCGAGTCAAGCCTGGGTCCACTCCGAGCACGCGCACTTGTCACACCTCTCCATACCGAACAGCTGTTCGATAGCTTAGCGGTGCGCGGGACTACTACCCCGCATCAACACGCAACCCGGCCCGGACGCGGACGTCAGGACCGGGTTGAGTTGAAAAACAATCAGTCTTCGAGAGCCGCGAGAACCTCGTCGGAAAGATCGATGTTGGTGTAGACGTTCTGCACGTCGTCAGAATCTTCGAGCGCGTCGACGAGCTTGAAGATCTTGCGTGCGCCGTCGACATCCAAGGGAACCTCGACGGAAGCGCGGAAATCGGCTTCAGCAGAGTCGTAGTCGATGCCGGCTTCCTGAAGTGCCGACCGTACGGCAACCAGATCCTGTGGCTCACTGACGATTTCGAAGGTTTCACCGAGATCGGTGACTTCCTCGGCACCGGCGTCGAGCACAGCCATCAGCACGTCGTCCTCCGACTGGCCGTTCTTCTCGAGCGTGACGACACCCTTGCGAGCAAACAGGTAGGAGACGGAACCCGGGTCAGCGAGGTTGCCACCGTTACGGGTCATCGCGGTGCGAACTTCACCGGCTGCGCGGTTGCGGTTGTCGGTGAGGCACTCGATCAGAACGGCGACGCCGTTGGGTCCGTAGCCCTCGTACATGATGGTCTGCCAGTCTGCGCCGCCCGCTTCTTCACCGGCGCCGCGCTTGCGCGCACGCTCGATGTTGTCATTGGGAACAGACGTCTTCTTCGCCTTCTGGATGGCGTCGTACAAGGTGGGGTTGCCCGTGGGATCGCCACCGCCGGTTCGTGCCGCCACCTCGATGTTCTTGATCAGCTTCGCGAAGGATTTGCCACGACGTGCGTCGATCACAGCCTTCTTGTGCTTGGTGGTGGCCCATTTTGAGTGGCCGCTCATGCGATTCAAGCCCCTTTCCTGCTGCGTTGCGCACGCCGAATGCGCGTCTTTCAGCTCTGCCGATGTTACCCGTCCCACGTCACAACTCGCTGCATCCCCCGACACGAATTAGTCAAACCGCGCATTGTTTGCATAGAATTCAAACATGTTGGTCCGAATAGATCACGCCTCCACAACTCCACTCGCGGAGCAGATTGCAGCCGGGGTTCGTGGCTCGGTCATCCGCGGTGAGATCGGACCAGGTGACCGCCTGCCGTCCGCTCGCGCTCTCGCCGAGTCGATCGACGTCAATCTCCACACGGTTCTTCGTGCGTACGCAACACTCCGCGACGAAGGCCTGATCGACCTCCGACGCGGACGTGGCGCCGTCATTCGCGCCGAATTCGACTCGGGAAGGACAGCTCTCAACGAATCTGCGCGCGAGTTCGTACGGCAGGCCCGAAATCTCGGACTCGACACTGCGCACATGCTCGACCTCATCAAGGAGACCAGCACACAATGACGACCAGCAAGATCCGACTCTGGACAGCAGCTTCGCTGACTCTGATCCCGACCCTGATCCTGGTTCTCGCACGCTTCGCGTGGGGTGACCGCCTACCCGAGACCGTCGCGAGCCATTGGTCCGGATCGACCCCGGACGGCTTCAGCACCACGACGACGTTTTTCGCCATCGCGCTGGTGATTTCTCTGGTGGCTGTCGTTTGCGCCTGTGTCGTCGCGGCCCGTTCGAGCGACAACGCGCCCTTGTTTCTCGCCGTAACCTCGATCTCGAGTGCGACACTGGCGACGATCTGGATTCTGAGCGTCGCCCTGACGATCGACGCCGGGTCGCCGGAAGCCGCGCGTATCGGCTGGTGGATTCTTGCGCCGATCGCGGCGGTACTCGTAGGAGTTCTGGCATACGCGCTGCCTGACCAGCAACGAAGCGGCCCGGAGTCGCCACTGCCGACCCCGACGCTCGACACTCCGCTGACGGCCTCCGAACGTGCAGTGTGGGTCGGGCAGGTCCGCAGCGTCTGGCCGTGGATCGTTACCGCCGGCCTCGTAGTTCTCGTGATCGCGACTGCCGCGTACTCGGATTGGTGGGTTGCCGTGATCCTGGGTGTGTCCACCCTCGCCGTCACAGCATTCGCGTCGGTTACCGTGCGCGTCGACCGTCACGGTGTCGGCATCAGTTCCTGGGGCGTTCAATGGAAGAAGATCCCCATCTCGAAGGTGAAGTCCGCATCAGTCGACGCGATACGTCCGGCCGAATGGGGCGGATGGGGTTACCGAATTACACCGCGCGGAACAGCCGTCACTCTCCGCTCGGGTGAGGCCATCGTGGTCACTCTCGAGAACGGACGACTGTTCGCCGTGACCGTCGATCACCCGGAAGACGGTGTGAAGCTGATCAATTCGTTGGTTCAGGCTGGTTGATTCACGACCAACGTCAATTCACGAACAACACGGCAGCGGCATTGCCGGCGAGGTAGAAGCCGGCAATGCCGAACACCCAACCCATTGCGCTGTCGCCGTAGCGAGACATCAGCGAGTCCACTCGGCGCAGCGGCTTGTCGAGGCGGTTGCCGGCCACGACCCGCCCGCACAACAGAAGCACTGCGGGCACGGCCATGATCAGGCAGTATCCGGCAAGTATCGACGCAGACGTGACTGCGGACAGCCCAGCAGCGGTGATCATCGCGATCGCCGCCAAGTAGGGCAGCATCGTCACCAATTCGGCGGTTCCGGCAGCAATCGCCAGAAGTACAACACTTCTCGCGGAACTGGCCGAGCCGAGCACCCGCTCTCGCCAAACATGGGTTCGATCGGCCTGACCGGATGTGCGTCTCTTCTCGGAATCGAATCGAAAGCTCCACGCGAACAACGCGATACCGAGAATCAACTGCGCAACGCGGGCGGCGGGGGTGTCGAGTAGCGGGGCGACGACTGGCATGCCTACCCGTGCCGTCGTCCAGACGACCACCCCGACAACAAAATAGAACGTCGTGATGACCACCAGATATGTCAGCAGCCTGCGAACCTGCGGTCGTCCCGGCATCAACAACATCCAGACCGGGACGACCAATGTTCCGATGCTCGTACTGTCCAGCAGGGCGAGCCCGCCCAGCGTGGTGAGCAGGACGAGTTCCACGTCAGTCGTTTCGGCGCTCGGGTATCGCTGTCTCCCTCGTTCGGACTGCATTCACGATGTCGAAGGCACCGATGATCGCGAGGATCACGCCGAGTGGTCCGCCGCGAAACCAGAAGAACTCGGCGTCACGCGCGAACAGCCACAGACAGCCGCCACCGACGACCAAGAGAATGCCGATCATCAACTCGAAGCGAATTTTCATACGTCGAGCCTGTCTTCTCTATCGAATCCGCACATCAGCCATCGGAACAACGCCGACCTCATCATTTGGTATGACAAGTCAGGCGCCCCGATGTGCTCTGATAAGTCTGTGGTGACCAGAAGTCGGAGTGTCGGCAAGTGGAACGATCCGCTCATCGCCTTCGGCCTGTTCGCGATCGGGGTACTCCTCTACCTGGTCGGCCTGTACCAAATGTGGACCGATGTCGGAGGTATCGCCGACGTTCCCGCCGGGGTTCGGATCGGGATGCTGGCTCTGCTGTGTGCGATCGACTCGTTCCGGCGGGTGCGTCCGGCAACAGCTTTGGCGGCGGGGGCCGTCATCGTCGCGGTCGACGCTGCCCTGGGACCCACTCTGCCGATGTGGCTGGTCCTCTCGGATCTCACCTACGCCGCAGTTCTGTACGGGACGGCGCGGCTGGGCCGAGTGGTGTGTTCTCTGACCGCGGTGACGGTTGCCGCGCTCACCGCACTCGTCTACCTGTCCACCCAGGACGTCCGCGCTGCGGCTGGGGCAGGCGTGGTGACCGCTCTGTTCTTCGGTACACCGGTGTGGTGGGCACTGGTCATCCGTCGACAAGTCGAACTGACCGAGGCCGAACGCGAGCGTTCCAGAGTCCACGAAGCACTCGCCACTCTGGACCGCGAGGCCGCAGTCGCTCACGAACGAGCAACCATGGCGCGCGATCTGCACGACGTCATCGCAAGCCACCTCTCCGCCATCGCAATCCATTCGGAGGCGGCACTGTCCACCTCAGCTCTCTCCGGTGAACGGGGCCAACCAGACGACGGATTGAGGGAGATGATCGGAGCGATCAGATCGAGCAGTCTCGCGGGCCTTTCCGAGATGCGGTCGATGATCGAACTGCTCCACGCCGGGGACGACGAGACCCCGGACCCGCGTTCCTCTCCGCCGCGGCTGACCGAGTTGCCCGTCGTCCTGGACGCAGTTCGGGCAGCCGGCGGCACTGTGCACGTTGCGATCGACGTCGATGCTGCCAACCTGCCGAGCGTGGTCGATCACACGGCGTATCGGATCACCCAAGAAGCCTTGACCAACGCACTCAAGCATGCGCCCGGCGCGCCGATCTCGATGTCGATCTCTCTCCAGCACAATGCATTACAGATCGAGATCCGAAACCCCGTCGGTCGCGACACATCCAGTTTTCGGGCGGGAACGCACGGACTTGCAAACATGCGTCACCGCGCCGAGCTGCTGGGCGGTTCACTCGACGCACTTCCAGTCGACGGAGAATGGACGGTATGCGCACAGCTACCGGTCCCCGCACCGAACGGAACGGATCGGTGATCACCGTCGCCCTGGTCGACGACCACGCCGCGATCCGCTCCGGCCTGGCGATGATCCTGCGGCAGCACGACGACATCGATGTCGTTGCAGAAGCCGGTGACGGAGCGTCGGCGATCACCGTCACCCGCACGCATCAACCCGACGTCGTACTCATGGACGTCCGGATGCCAGGCACCGACGGCATCGAGGCGACGCGTCAGATCATCGGGACGACCCGCAGCCGGGTTCTGGTGTTGACCACCTTCGACCTCGACGAATACGTCTTCGCGGCCCTGCGCGCCGGTGCTTCGGGATTCCTGCTCAAGACTGCGACCGCGGACGAGCTGACCAGCGCTATCCGCAACGTCGCGGCCGGAGATGCAGTGCTCGCTCCTCGTGCGGCGCGTGCACTGATCGGCGAGTTCGTGCAGCGCGCACCCAAACCCACCGAACCGCTGGGATTGAGCGAGCTCACCGACCGTGAACGCGAGGTCCTCGCGCTGTTGGGGACGGGTATGTCCAACGCCGAACTGTCGCGTGAACTCGGAGTCGGTGCTCCGACGGTGAAGTCGCACGTGTCGCGAGTTCTGTCGAAGTTGCACCTCACCTCACGCGTCCAGGCGGCGATCCTTGCCCGCGAACTGGAGCTGTAGGTTCGGCCGAGGCTGAATACTCGCGCTATCCGCGCACCAGATCGACGAACATCTCGTGCACTCGACGGTCCCCGGTAACCTCGGGATGGAACGACGTGGCGATCACCGAGCCCTGCCGAACCGCGACGATCCGGCCTGCGGCCTCCCCCGCGGCGGCGGGAACCTGCGCAAGGACCTCCACGCCCGGCCCAACTCGCTCCACCCACGGCGCGCGGATGAAGACAGCGCGAATGGGATCACCGATGATGCCCTCGAACTCCAGGTCGGACTCGAAAGAATCGACCTGCCGACCGAAAGCGTTGCGGCGCACCGTCATGTCGATGGCGCCGAGACGCTCGGCGTCCGGCCGGGTGTCTAGTACCTCGCTGGCGAGCAGAATCATGCCCGCACACGATCCGTAAGCCGGCAGCCCGCCGCGGAGTCGCTCACGAAGCGGTTCCAGCAGCTCGAATACCTGCAGAAGCCGGCTCATCGTGGTGGATTCGCCACCGGGGATCACGATGCCGTCGACCTTGTCGAGTTCCTCCGGGCGCCGGATACCGACTGCGTCCGCTCCCGAATCATCGAGTGCGGCAAGGTGTTCGCGAACATCACCTTGGAGGGCGAGTACACCGATCAACGGACGCGTCATCACACAGTTCCTGTCTTGTTCTCACGGCTGTTCTTGCTCTCATGGCTGTCGGGTTCGCGTTCGAGACGCGTCAAACCCTCCTGAACCACCGCTGCCACCATGTTGCCATCGCGATCGTAGATACGCCCCTGAGTGAGCGCGCGACCGAAACCTGCCGACGGAGACGTCTGGTCGTAGAGCAACCACTCGTCGGCCCGGAACGGACGCAGGAACCACATCGCGTGATCGAGCGAAGCAGTCTGCGTCTTCACGCCGCGGTGCGGGACTTTCGAAGTTCCGAGCAGGGTCATGTCACTGAGATACGCAAGCGTGCAGATGTGCAGCAGCGGACGATCCGGCAGAGCCTCGCGGTAGCGCATCCACACGCGTTGTTGCGCGGCGAGATCCGGCGCTGACGCGCTCTGCTCAGCGGGCACAATTCTGATGTCCCAGTTCTTCCACTCCTGATAGAACTGCGATTCAGCCAACTTCGGAACGGTCTGCGCGTCCGGCAAGTCCTCCGGCGCCGGAACGGAGGGCATCCGGTCCTGGTGCTCGATACCTTCGTCGTCGACGTGGAACGAGGCCGACATCGTGAAGATCGTCTTGCCGTCCTGAACTGCATTCACCCGGCGGGTGCAGAACGAGCGCCCGTCGCGGATGCGGTCCACCAGGTAGACCGTCGGAATCTTCGGATTGCCCGGGCGCAGGAAATATCCGTGCAACGAGTGCACGTGGTAGCTCTCGTCAACGGTGCTCACGGCAGAAACCAACGACTGCCCGGCAACCTGCCCGCCGAACGTCCGTTGAAGTGCGGTGGGATGGACCGCACCACGGAAGATGTCCTTCTCCAGGTGTTCGAGCGCGAGGATCTCCTCGATACCAACCATGAGTCCTCCGAAAACATAGACCGCCGCACTGGGCGCGATGACGGTTCACAATATCGCCTCGGCGAGCGGGCACGGCACCATGGTGGGCGTGAGTACATTCATCCCGTCCAGTCCCCTCGCCCTGGCCGAGCAGATTGCAACGCTGAGCGGATCGTTTCCGTCGGTGGCGGTAGTAGCGATCGACGGACCTGATTGTGCACAGCCGTCTCGGCTCGCGGATCTGGTTGGCACCGCCGTCGAGTCGCGCGACAGGCCGAGTGCTGTTGTGTCACTGCACGACTACGTACGGCCGGCTTCGCTGCGATACGAGTTCGGCCACGAGGATGCGCTGAGTTACCGCACTATCTGGTTCGACTATCCGGCACTCGATCGTGAAGTGATCACCGCAGCCCGCACCAAACGGGCGTTCTTGCCGAAACTCTGGGACGAACCCACCGATCGATCGGCTCGTTCGACCCGTATCCCCGTCCATGAGCGCGCGGTCATCGTGATCGCCGGTCCGATGTTGCTCGGGCGCGGGCTGGAGTTCGACGTCAGCGTCCGCCTGGACATGAGCGAACCTGCCATGCGGCGGCACACACCGGAGGCAGATCTGTGGACCGTCGAGGCACTCCTCGAACACCGATCAGAAGTGTCCGAGGAGGTCGATTTCGAGGTCAGATACGACCATCCGGCCCGGCCTGCGGTGCGGTCTCGCCAGTGAAGGTCTCACTGCGATTGATCTCACGTCGGCCGACCTCACTTCGGGCGATACAGCCTGGTCAGACCCTCCTGGACGACTGCAGCAACCATATTTCCTCGGCTGTCGAAGATTCGTCCCTGCGTCAGGGCGCGACCGAAGCCCGCTGACGGCGACGTCTGGTCGTACAACAGCCACTCGTCGGCGCGGAACGGCCGCAGGAACCACATGGCGTGATCGAGCGAAGCGCTTTGCATGGCGACGTCCATGTGGGGGCCGCGGGAAGATCCGAGCAGCGTCATGTCGCTCATGTAGGCAAGCGTGCACACGTGAAATACCGGGTCGTCCGGGAGTGCCTCGCGGGAACGGAACCACACTTGCTGCTGCGCGGCAGCGCCCGGACGTTTGTCGATGTCGGCCTTCGGCACCATTCGAAGGTCCCAATCGGACCACTCACGCGCCAGCCACGCAGTCTCGGGATCCTCCGAATCCTGGGCGATGGCCAAGGTCTCGGGGTCAGGAACGGGTGGCATCTCGTCCTGGTGCTCGATGCCTTCGTCTTGGACGTGGAAGGACGCCGACATCGTGAAAATGGCTTGCCCGTCTTGAATTCCGGTGACCAAGCGGGTCGCGAACGATCGACCGTCCCGAACACGATCAACCAGAAAAACCGTCGGCTCCATCGGATTTCCCGGACGCAGGAAATATCCGTGCAACGAATGAACCGAGTAGGCCGGATCGACCGTGCGTACCGCCGACACCAATGCCTGTCCGGCGACCTGGCCGCCGAAAGTGCGGGTCAGGGTGGTCTCCGCGATGATTCCTCGAAAGATGTCCCGCTCGAGGCGTTCCAACTCCAGAATTTCTTCGATCCTCGCCATCGATGCTCCACATCTTCCCGTGTACCGACGTCTACCGACCTTCACACAATGCCTGACGCACCCCCGGCCACCAAAGTGGGCATCCGAAAACACTGAGCGACGGGGCGCATCGACTCAGAATGGCGGTGGATCGTCTCCGCCGTCGAAGGTCCTCCTCCGGGCCTTCTTCTTCATTCGGAGGTGCATTCGTAACCGCTGCCGCCGGCGTTCCCCCCACACACGAGCGGCCTTGTTCTCCAGACGTGTGCGCCGACGCCGACCACCCTCGGGCAGCACAGGCTCGAGCATTCCCGCCAGCAGACCTGACGGCCTCGTTCGGTAGCAATGTCCGGTCGGCGAGGTCAGCATGACACTCCGGTCCGGGTTCGAGATATGCAACCACTGACCGGAATGCTTGAGGCGGTGATGGTTTCGACAATACGCACTCAGATTCGACGCCACGGTCTTTCCACCACAAGTGGGATCGCGATGATCAAAGGGCTCAGTGTGATCAAGATCTGAATTCCATGCAGCGACATCGCAGTGCAACCACTGGCAGCTTCCTGCGATCACCCGCACCCAGGTGTCGAGGACAGCGCCGGGGCGGTAGACCGACGCCGAAGGAACAACGGGCGGAGGTACTGGCTCGCCCTCACCGGAAGACTCGAGCGCGGCATCGGCTGGTGCCTTCACCTTCCGAATCAGCGCACCCGCGGCGATGTCACGCGCATGCTCTGCACTGATCACTCCATAACCGTCGAGGTGAGCGGGTTCGTCTGCACCTGGTGCGTCACCGCCCTGAAGCGTTGATTCCAGCATGACCACGTGAACCAACGGCCGACGCACCACCACAATCCCGCTTCGATCTTGTGGGCACTCGTCCCGGCCGCAATCGCACGGCAGAATCGTCGACCCGGATACCAACGCTCCCAATGCGTCAGCTCGTCGTTGCTCGTACTTACGGGAATCGTGTCGACACACCGACATTGCCAACTCCCGCAACCGACGGTCGAAAGCCCGTGCTTCCTCCGCCGGAATACTCCCCAATATCCGCGCCATTCCGTCCTCGGCAGCGCTCACACCCACGAACCGATCAGCCAGGGCGCGGCGTCGACGTTCGCGTATCCCCTCGGGATCCACCACGGCGACGATCCGGTCGATAGCCGCTGTCAATCGGCGACCCGTCAAGCCGGTACCGCCAGGCATCGGTGGCGCCGAGATCTTTTCGAGGAGTTGCCGTTCCACCTCGTCGATCAAATCGTCGGCTACGTTGGCCGTAGCGGAGTCGATCAATCCGACTCGATACAGATCCAGTTCTCCGCGCGCCATGGCAGCACGCGTGCGATGGAGGCGAATCTTGAGAGAAAAGCCGAGACCGATCAACTTTCCCGCTGCGGCACGGCCCATGGTCAATGCCGCGCCGAGCTCGGCCTCAGCCAGTTCGTGAGCGGTAGACGACCAAGCACCGTTATCAGTGTGGTCAGCGCTGCGACGCTCGAAAAACTCGGCAATGGCAGCCAGTTTCCGTTCCACGAGCATCGATTCGCGCGCATGCAGATCGGCGATGAGATCGATGAGGGCGCAGTCGGATTCAGCACCGGACAGCTGCGCTGCGGTACCCGAACTTCCTACTCCGTCATCGAACATTCCTCAACATTATTCGAATATACGTTCGATATCCATGATTTCCAGGAATCAGTCCGAACAATCCCGATTGACCGAAAATTGTTGCGGAGCAACCTTTGCGGCCACTCGTGTTCCGGCAACGGATTCCCCTACTGAACCAGGGCGTTGATAATGCGGGCAGCTTCGGCCGGGTAGATAGGGCGGTCGGACCCACCACTCAATACCCAGTGGACTGGACTACCTTCGTCTAGGACTCGGAGTTGCACGTCGAGCGGAAACGCATCGATGTCAGCCGAGTCGACTCCAAAGACATGGACAATCTCATGCCCAGGTCGCCCCTCGAACTCGAAGATGTTCTCTACGACCTCGAGCAACTCGACGCTTCCCAACGTGACGCCGAGTTCCTCCGCGAACTCGCGCCGCAGCGCTGCCTCGGCCGTCTCACCGAACTCGATACCGCCACCGATCAATCGATGAAAGTTCTCCCCCGTGACAGAGTCCGTGCCGTCGAGTATGAGTATGTGACCGGAACGGACAGGTATCCCCAGTGAGATGTTACGAATTGACGACATACGACACAGTTTAGGTGGCCAACTCGAACACCATTTTGAATCCGACGACGGCGAATATCACCAAAAGTGATGGGGTGGGCGCAAATACGACTTGGACTTGCCGAGACTCCCGATGACAGACTCGAACACCATTCCCGGACAAAAGAACCCATTGAGGAACCGATGAACGACGCAAGTACCTGGACCGCACGACTCGCCGCACTCGACCTGACGCTCCCGCCTGTTGCCACCCCCGCAGGCTCATACCTCCCCGCCGTTCAGACGGGGTCATACGTCTACACGTCGGGGCAATTGCCGCTCGTCGACGGCACTACGACGTGCATCGGCAAGTTGGGCGAGGGCGTCTCCGTCGAAGACGCCGCCCAGGCGGCGCGGTTGTGCACTCTCAACGGACTCGCGGCAGTCGATGCCTTAGTCGGGCTCGATCGCATCGTTCGGGTCGTCAAGGTCGTTGGATTTGTTGCTTCCGGATCCGGATTTTCGCAGCAACCCCAGGTGATCAACGGTGCGTCCGACCTGCTGGCCGAGATCTTCGGTTCGGCTGGACAACACGCCCGCTCTGCGATCGGCGTCGCCGAACTACCCCGAAACAGTGCCGTCGAGGTCGAGTTCGTGTTCGAGGTATCGGACAGCATCTGATCGGTCTGCCACACCCCGAAGGGGCGGCGGTTGCCAACGCAACCGCCGCCCCTTCGTCTGTGAGGACTTTCAGGCACTGAGCCCAGTCGTCGAACCTGCTGTCACCAACCGCGCTCTGCGAGGCGGTGTCCGACGGGCAGGTCGTCGACGTTGATACCGACCATTGCCTCGCCGAGTCCGCGCGAGACCTTGGCGAGCACGTCCGGGTCGTCGTAGAACGTGGTGGCCTTGACGATGGCCTCGGCGCGCTGCTTCGGGTTGCCGGACTTGAAGATGCCCGATCCGACGAACACGCCCTCGGCGCCGAGCTGCATCATCATCGCAGCGTCTGCCGGGGTGGCGATGCCGCCGGCGGTGAACATGGTGACAGGCAGCTTGCCGGCCTTGGCGACCTCGACGACCAGTTCGTACGGGGCCTGCAGTTCCTTGGCGGCTACGTACAGTTCGTCCTCGCTCAGCGAGGTCAACCGGCGGATCTCGCCGCGGATGGTGCGCATGTGGGTGGTGGCGTTGGAGACGTCTCCGGTGCCTGCTTCACCCTTCGAGCGGATCATGGCCGCGCCTTCGTTGATGCGACGGAGCGCTTCGCCGAGGTTGGTGGCGCCACAGACGAAGGGAGCGGTGAACTTCCACTTGTCGATGTGGTTGGCGTAGTCGGCCGGGGTCAGGACCTCGGACTCGTCGATGTAGTCGACGCCGAGGCTCTGCAGGATCTGCGCTTCGACGAAGTGACCGATGCGTGCCTTGGCCATGACGGGGATGCTGACGGTGGAGATGATGCTGTCGATCATGTCCGGGTCGCTCATGCGCGAGACGCCGCCCTGTGCGCGAATGTCTGCGGGGACCCGCTCGAGTGCCATGACGGCGACGGCGCCTGCGTCTTCGGCGATCTTGGCCTGCTCAGCGGTGACCACGTCCATGATCACACCGCCCTTGAGCATTTCAGCCATGCCGCGCTTGACGCGGGCGGTGCCGATGGCGGTGGTGGGGGCAGAGTCGGGGGTGCTCACAGCAAACTCCTGCAGTAGTGGCGTGACAAAAGAAACGAGGCACGGCGAACACACGAGTTCATTCGCTCGGAGGCCTCTGGCCAGAACTCTAGGACTAACCGGCCTTCGATTCCGTATCCAATTTGCCATTGCTGGCCTTAGACTGCCCGCGAGCACTGAACGACCGAAAGATCAGCGGATGGAACGCACTTCCGGATCCTCGGTACCGTCCGCGATCGTCGCCGCTTCCACCAGGAGGTTTGCCAGATCCAACGGGTAGACCGGCTCACCGGACTTGGCCAATTGGCGGATCTCGTCGGCGCTGCACCAGCGATGGCCGGTGATGGCACGCTGCTCCAATTCCGTGTGGCCTTGGAAGACCGGCTCGAAGCCGTGAGTGCGCGTAGCGAAGAACAGCTCTTCCGAACGGATCAGCTCACCGTCGAACGGGAAAATCGCCACACGACGCCAGAGTGGACCTCGCAGATTCTCCGGAGCCACGACGAATCCGGTCTCCTCCTCGATCTCACGAACCGCGGCCGCTCGCAGATGTTCGCCGCGTTCGAGCCCGCCGCCGACGGTGAACCAGAAGTAAGTGTTCGGGATCTTGGGATCGTGCCCGCGCAACAGCAGCACCCGATCTTCTTCGTCCAGCATCACCACGCGGGCAGAGGTCCGTGACGTATCCACGGTGATGCCCTCGGGCACCGCCGCCGCGGTGGTGCGCTCCGATATCTCGAAGTACTGAGGTAGCGGTGCCGTTCCCCCGAGGTGCAGCCAGCGAACAAGTCGACGCGTACGCAACGCGAGAGTGTCGCGCACCGCGTCGTTGTGGAACCGCCGAGCGATCAGGACCCTCGCCTCGGCATCGGCCAACTCGGCCACCAGTTGAGGTCGCAGCGACGTCGTGCCGTAGGCAGCGAGAGCATTGGACAGCCGGTTCTCGGCAAGCTCACGATCCTGACGATCCGCACGTTCGGCGGCGTCCGCCAAGGTGACGAATCTGCGGGCGTCGTCGGCGCTCATGTCCACAGCCGCCGCGCGGACAACCGCGGCACGACGGGACAGAGCCGCATCGAGCGCCAACCACGACTGATCCGAACGCACATGCAGTCGATCGAGTCGGTTCGCCGTCCCGTACGCCCACAGTCCGACGACCAGGACGACGGCAGCGACGAGCCCGAGAATGAAGATCGTCAGAGCGGAGAAGGTCATGAACCCACCACGCGTACGCCGGTGCCGCCAACCGTGACGGTCTCGTAGACACGCAGGATCTGTTCGGCCACCACCGGCCAGTCGTATTCGGCAACAACACTTGTCGCGGTGTTGACCAGCGCGCGTCGTCGATCCGGGTCACCGAGAACGGAATCGATTGCCTCTGCCAAGGCATCGGAGTTCCCGATGGGGACCAGCAAGCCGGCCTGACCGTCGCGAAGAACACGGCGAAAAGCGTCCAACTCACTGGCCACGACGGCAGTGCCAGCCGCCATGGCCTCGACCAGCACGATCCCGAAGCTCTCACCGCCGAGATTGGGCGCGCAGTAGACGTCCGCACTGCGAAGCGCCGACGCTTTCTCCTCGTCACTGACCTGCCCGAGCAGGCGGAGATGCTTGAAGTACTTGCCCGCCTCTTTGCGGAGTTTCTCCTCGTCGCCGCGTCCGACCACGATCACCTCGAGATCCGGGTGACGCTCGACCAACTCCGGCAGTGCACCGAGGAGGACGGCCATCCCCTTGCGCGGTTCGTCGTAGCGCCCGAGGAACAGAATGGTTCCACCCTCGCGCGGATAGCCGGGCAACATGTCGGCCTCGGCAAACGCTGCGACATCGACGCCGTTGGGAATTTCGACCGCGTCGGATCCGAGGGACTCGACCTGCCAACGACGCGCCAACTCCGAGACTGCGATCCGGCCACTGATCTTCTCGAGATACGGAGCCAAGACACCCTGAAAAGTGCTCAGCACCAACGACTTCGTGGTCGACGTGTGGAAGGTGGCGACGATCGGGCCTTCCGCGATACGCAACGCGAGCATGGACAGACTCGGCGCATTGGGTTCGTGGATATGTAGAACGTCGAAGTCACCTTCCGCGATGAACTTGCGGAGGCGGTTGTTCGCCGTCGGGCCGAAAGACAACCGTGCAACAGAACCGTTGTAGGGAATCGCGACGGCTTTACCTGCGGAAACCACAAAATCCGGCAACTCGTCGTCATCGGACGACGGCGCAAGCACACTCACTTTGTGACCACGTTCGATCAGCACCTCTGCCAGATCCACCACGTGCGCCTGCACACCACCGGGGACGTCGAAGGAGTACGGGCAGATCATGCCGATCTTCATTCACCCTCCATGCGGGCGAGCCGCGATTCGGAGAGGTCGGAGCGCCACAGCGGCTGAAGCATGTGCCAGTCAGCGGGGTGCGCTGCGATGTTGACCGCGAAACGGTCGGCAAGTGCCTGCGTGGCCGGGCCGACTCCGCCGGATACGTCGATCGGCGGGTCGATCTTGAAACCCCAACCGTCGGGAGTGAACCAGCAGTGGACCGGAAGTAGCGGCGCGCCGGTGTCGATCGCGAGCTTCGCCGGGCCGGCGGGCATGCGAGTGGGTTCTCCGAAGAAGGTGACGGGCACACCCTTCTTCGCCAGATCGCGCTCCCCCAGCAAGCACACGATCTTGTTCTCGCGCAGATGCTTGGACAGTTCGACGAACGGAGGATGCTCCCCGCCGCTGAGCGGAAAGATCTCGAAACCGAGACTCTCGCGGTATTCGACAAACCGTTCGTACAGGGATTCGGGCTTGAGCCGCTCGGCAACGGAGGTCAACCCACCCCATTGCTGAACACACCACACGCCGGCCATGTCCCAATTACCGCTGTGGGGCAGCGCCAATACCGCGCCATGACCTGCTGCCATTGCTTTTTCCAGATGTTCCTGGCCCTCGACCAGCGCATGCAACGCCTTACCTGTCGCGACCAGGTCCATCGACGGTAGACGGAATGCCTCACGCCAGTACCGGGCGTACGAGCGCATAGAATCCTTGATCAACTGATCCGGAACTTCCTCCGGCGTCGTGCCCAGAACTCTCGCGAGGTTCTTCCTGAGTTGTTCGGGTCCGCCCTTGCGTACCGCGAAATCCGCTCCGGCGTCGAACAGCTTGACCGCCACCGATTCCGGCAGGCTTCGCACCAGACGCCAACCCGCGGCGTATCCCAGGTCGGTTGCACGCTCGGCAAAGCTCATTTCTCTGCCTCGCCGTCCGTGTCCGGCGCACCTTCGACCGTCGATGCGGCCGGGGCGATCGGCAGAAGTTCCCGAGCGCCAGGGGAATTGCGCACCGCGAGCACTCGCTGGAAGACCGTCACGATGCTTCCGGCGGCAAGTACCCACATCGCGATGTGGATTGCCCACGGAAGACCCATACCCGTCAGGCCGGATCCGACCAACACGATGATCAGTCGGTCCGGGCGCTCGATCCACCCGCCGTCCGCAGTCAGCCCGCTCGCCTCCGCACGCGCCTTCGCGTACGAGATGACCTGCGAGGTGACGAGGCAGATGAGCGTCGCGACGAGCAGCCACTTGCTGTTCTCGTGGTAGACCGCCCACCAGGCCAGGCCGGCAAAAATCGCGCCGTCGGCTACGCGGTCGCAGGTCGCGTCCAGTACCGCCCCGTACCGCGTTCCGCCGCCGCGAGCACGAGCCATTGCGCCGTCGAGCATGTCGAACATGACGAAGAACCAGATGAACATGGTTCCCCAGAACAGATGTCCGGACGGAAACAGCGTCACCGCACCGGCGACGCTTGCCACCGTGCCGATCACCGTCACCGAGTCCGGCGTCAGACCGGTCTTGACCAGCGCCTTCCCCATAGGTGCCGTCACCTTGGACACCGATGCGCGCCCGAAGAAGCTCAACACCGCAGGAACCCTCCCCGTCGTGAGTTCCGGTTCGGAACTCGTTGCAGCAATGCATCCTGCCATGAAGCCGGATGCGTCAACCTATTGTTGCCAGGCACCGGCGAGTAGTCCCCTGGTCTCCCGCAGCAATTGCGGCATCACCTTGACCCCACCGAGCACGGTGATGAAGTTGGCGTCGCCGCCCCAACGTGGCACTACGTGTTGGTGAAGGTGCTCGGACAGCGAACCGCCCGCAGCGGCACCGAGATTCAGGCCGACGTTGAATCCGTGAGGATTCGACACGCTCTTGATCACCCGCAACGCCTGCTGGGTGAACGCCATCAACTCGGCGCTCTCCTCCGGCGTCAGGTCTTCGAGTGCCGCGACCTTGCGGTACGGAACCACCATCAGGTGCCCCGGGTTGTACGGATACAGGTTCAGAACCGCATAGACATGCTCACCGCGGGCAACGATCAGTCCTTCTTCGTCCGACATCTTCGGAATGTCGATGAACGGTTCACCTGTCGTGCCCGGGGTGTTGGGCGCCTCGGTGATGTACGACATCCGATGCGGCGACCAAATGCGCTGCAAATGGTCAGGGTCACCGACGCCGTGGTCGATCAGCGAACCCGGACCGTCGTCACCGGGGGCGCTCACTGCGCCACGCTTGGCTGCACCAGTTCGGCTGTCGGCGAGGCGTTCTCGCGGCGGCCGATCCACTCGGTGATGATCCGGACGGCGTCGTCGACGGGAATGCCGTTGATCTGCGTGCCGTCACGGAAACGGAAGCTGACCGCGCCGGCCTCCACGTCACGCTCGCCCGCGAGGAGCATGAACGGGACCTTTTGCGTGGTGTGGTTACGGATCTTCTTCTGCATACGGTCGTCACTGAAGTCGACCTCGGCGCGAACACCGGCTGCCTTGAGCTTCTTCGTGACGTCGAACAGGTGATCGGCGAACGCCTCGGCCACCGGGATTCCGACGACCTGCACCGGCGCCAGCCACGCCGGGAACGCGCCCGCGTAGTGCTCGGTCAGGACACCGAAGAACCGCTCGATCGAGCCGAACAGCGCGCGGTGGATCATGACCGGACGAGTCTTGACGCCGTCGTTTCCGGTGTATTCGAGCTCGAACCGCTCGGGCAGGTTGAAGTCGAGCTGGATGGTCGACATCTGCCAGGTGCGGCCGAGTGCGTCCTTGACCTGAACGGAGATCTTGGGACCGTAGAACGCGGCTCCGCCCGGATCCGGCACCAGAGTCAGGCCGGAAGCTTCGCCGACCTCGGCGAGCGTTGCAGTTGCCTCTTCCCAGACGTCGTCGCTACCGACGAATTTGTCCGGGTTCTTGGTGGACAGCTCGAGGTAGAAGTCGTCGAGGCCGTAATCCTTGAGCAGGTTCAGCACGAACTGCAGCGTGGTGGTCAGCTCGTCGCGCATCTGCTCACGGGTGCAGTAGATGTGAGCGTCGTCCTGGGTCATGCCGCGCACGCGGGTCAGGCCGTGGATGACGCCGGACTTCTCGTAGCGGTAGACCGAGCCGAATTCGAAGAGCCGCAACGGCAATTCACGGTACGAGCGTCCGCGAGCACGGAAGATCAGGTTGTGCATCGGGCAGTTCATCGGCTTGAGGTAGTAGTCCTGGCCCGGCTTGCGCACGGTGCCGTCCTCGTTCAGTTCCTCGTCGACGTGCATCGCCGGGAACATGCCGTCGCGGTACCAGTCGAGGTGACCGGAAACCTCGTACAGATGCCCCTTGGTGATGTGCGGAGTGTTGACGAACTCGTAGCCCGCCTCGATGTGGCGGCTGCGCGAGTAGTTCTCCATCTCGGTGCGGATGATGCCGCCCTTGGGATGGAACACCGGCAGACCCGAACCGAGCTCGTCGGGGAAGCTGAAGAGGTCCAGTTCGGTACCGAGCTTGCGGTGATCACGACGCTCGGCCTCGGCGAGCAGTTCGAGGTATTCGTCCTGAGCCTCGGTGGACTCCCACGCGGTGCCGTAGACACGCTGAAGATCGGCGTTGTCCTGGTTGCCACGCCAGTAGGCGGCGGAGCTTCGGGTCAACTTGAAGGCCGGGATGTGCTTGGTGGTCGGAATGTGCGGGCCGCGGCACAGATCGGACCAGATCTTGTCGCCGGTACGAGGATCGAGATTGTCGTAGATGGTCAGCTCGTTGCCGCCCACCTCCATGATCTCGGGATCGTCGATACCGGACTTGTCGTCGATCAATTCGAGCTTGAAGGGCTCGTCGGCCAACTCGACCCGAGCGTCCTCGATCGAATCGACGACTCGACGCGAAAAGCGCTGTGATCCCTTGATGATCTGCTTCATACGCTTTTCGAGCTTGGCCAGATCCTCCGGAGTGAACGGGCGGTCCACCGCGAAGTCGTAGTAGAAGCCGTCCTTGATCGGCGGACCGATGCCGAGCTTCGCGTCGGGGAATTCTTTCTGAACCGCCTGCGCGAGGACGTGGGCCGCGGAGTGCCGGATGACGCTGCGGCCGTCCTCGGTGGATGCTGCCACCGGCTCGACGTCGACATCGACCTCAGGTGTCCACGACAGATCCTTGAGCGTTCCCTCGCCATCGCGGACAACGACGATCACGTCGGGCCCCTTCGTGGGGTAACCGGCTTCGCGCACTGCAGTCCCGGCGGTCGTCCCCGCGGGCACCCGAAGTGGGGCGGCTGAGTGCTCTGGCGCGGGACTGGTCACGGCGATGTGCTCCTAAAGGTATTGCGACAAGTTAGACAGGCGTCGTACCCACTGCGAGCACGCGCACGATCATGTTATCGGCCCTACCGACATGGTGAGACAACCGAGTGAAGGAAACCGGGCCGCGTTCAACTCACAGCGGCGACTCGAGCCACGAGTAGTCCAGGCCCACCCATGTCCCGATCAGGCCGAAAGTGCCGAGCACCCACAAAGTCGCCAGGACGATCACTGTGGTGAACAGAACGCCCAACCCTTTGACGAACAGCGACTGCTTGCCGAACCATTCCATGAACCGGTCGTATCGAGCCTTCGCGAAATGAAGGAGTCGATGTGCCCACGCGAACTCCGACGCCAGGATGCCGAGGCCGGCGAAAACGATGAGCCAACCGGGCCCGGGGTACGGAATAGCCACGATGCCGGCGGCGAACACGATCGTGCCCACGACTCCGACGCCGATGCGGTACGCAAGATTGAGGGTGGGCCGCGCGGCGATTCCCGCGCGCCACCGCTCCCAGCGGGACTCTGCGTCCTGGAAGACGGACAGGTCTGAATCGTCGACGGAAGAATCGACCTTTTCGGTACTCAAAGCAGTCACCTTTTCGGTCGCGAAATGTCTCTTCGACCAGGCTACCGAAATCGTCGCCCGGCGACCTGCGACGACGGTCTGCATCCCGAAATAACCGTGCCCTCGAACAGCTGTGCCCTCGACCAGCTGTGCTCTCGAACGACTGAAGGCGTCCCCGATGATCGGGAACGCCTTCAGTGTTTTTCTGTGGTCCCGGCTGGGATCGAACCAGCGACCTTCCGCGTGTGAAGCGGACGCTCTCCCACTGAGCCACGGGACCGTAAGTCATCCGAACGCATGCGCTCGAACGAGTTGGAACATTAACACGGCTGCGCGATGAATACGAATCACCAGGTTGGCATTCGTTTTGCTCCAGGCGACCCCGAAATCTACGAATTCGAGCTGATTTCAGACCGTATTCATCGCCAAGACGGACAGTTGCAACGCGCGCAACGGGCCGATTCCACTCCGAACACGCCACTGAGCTGGTGATTTGTGTGTATCCGACACGGTCGGCTAATGTTTCCAACGCACCGAGGAGAGCGAGCAGCTCCCCAAGCAACACGGTGCGATGCGGACGTGGCGCAGCTGGTAGCGCACAACCTTGCCAAGGTTGGGGTCGCGGGTTCGAATCCCGTCGTCCGCTCGAGAGGTGTGACTCAACCTTTTACGGTGGAGTGGCCGAGTGGTGAGGCAACGGCCTGCAAAGCCGTGCACACGGGTTCGATTCCCGTCTCCACCTCGCGCGATTAGCTCAGCGGGAGAGCGCTTCCCTGACACGGAAGAGGTCACTGGTTCAATCCCAGTATCGCGCACCACGTCAGGCCCTCGGGCCTGATGGTCAAGACCTGCTTGCAGGTCTGATAAGTTAGAAAAGTACTGAGTTCCGGTAACGGAGTTCATTGCTCATGCGGACGTGGCGCAGCTGGTAGCGCACAACCTTGCCAAGGTTGGGGTCGCGGGTTCGAATCCCGTCGTCCGCTCCATTTTTCTCCAGAACCCGCGCGATTAGCTCAGCGGGAGAGCGCTTCCCTGACACGGAAGAGGTCACTGGTTCAATCCCAGTATCGCGCACCATTTGAGAATGCAAGAAGCCGGAACCTCAGGGTTCCGGCTTTTTGCGTTCGAGCGCCGAACACACGGGCCGCAGTACTGACGCGAGCCCCCTCGGGAATCCACGTCAGTACTGCGGTTGATGTAGCTGATCAGATTGTTGTAACTGCTCAGTGAGAGAAGCGGTTCGCTGCCGAAGTCATCGCGCGCAGCGAGGACTCCGTCGACGACTCCGCAATACCCATCGCCCAGCTCCGACGGCCGTCGCACTCGGTGAAGATGAACGTCGCAGTGCGGTGGCCGATCTGGTGCTGATGGAAAGACAGGATCTCGAGCGAGATTCCCGCGTCGTGCAGCATCGACGTCATGGCCGAGATCGCGCCGGTCGAGGTGGCGGACGCTTTCTGGATACGCTCCCCCAGACCGAGAGTCGCTTCGAAGGTCCAACGACCCGGCGCAATCTTCTCGGAGGACCACGCACCCAGACGGATCGGGCCGCTCATAGCCGCATACGTGGACTCGAACTCGGTCCACGACATCGCTGAGCATTCGGCACGCAAGCCGGCGGGCAGAGATTTGCCGTGACGCGCCGCGAAGGGATCAGCAGCAGAAGAAGAATCAGAAGCGAAAGCGAAGTTGTAAGTCATGATCGTGGTCTTCCTGGAATGAAGTGGAGGACCAACTGGTAGCAAGACGACCCGCAGCGAGGGGTCGGTCCGATTCAGACCCCGCTACGGCGGCTTACTACGAGAATTCGCTTCATGAGAGACGAGGCTAGGCGGCCCGGTTCGAGAATGCAACCCAGACCGCCGCCGCACAGGTCAGACCTGAGCCGCTTTGTGCTCGGCGATCAGGGCGCGATACCACTCGAATGAGGTCTTCGGTGTGCGCTTCTGGGTGTCGAAATCGACGTGCACCAGGCCGAATCGCTCTTTGTATCCCGCAGCCCATTCGAAGTTGTCGAGAAGTGACCACACAAAATAACCGCGGACGTCGACACCGTCGTCCATTGCCGATCGGAGGGCGCGAAGGTGCGCATCGTGGTAGTCGATTCGTGCTTCGTCGTCGACGACGCCTGCGGCATCCGGGGCGTCGTGGAATGAACATCCGCTTTCGGTGATGTAGATCGGCGGCAGTGCGTCACCGAAGCGGGCGTGGAACGTCCGCAAGATCTCGCCCAGCCCCTCGGGAACGATCGGCCAACCGAAATCGGTTGTGGGATAACCGGTAATCGCGACAGGGGCAAAGGGCAGGCCCGGGGGCAGGTCGACTTCGAGCACACCTTCGGTCCCCTGGCCTTCCACCGGAGCAGCAATCATCGTCGGCTCGTAGTAGTTGATCCCGTACCAGTCGAGCGGCGCCCCGATGATTTTCAAGTCCTCGTCGACAGGACCGCTGAGCAGCTGAGCGAATTCGTCGGCCGGGTACTTCCCGACCAGAACCGGGTCGGCGAACATCCAATTGACGACGTGGTCGTAGATGTCGGCAGCCATCACGTCTTCCGGCGAATCCGAAGCGGCACGCACCGGAGCATGGTTCGAGGCGATTCCGATGTTCGTGCATCCGGTTGCCCGAAGCGCTTCGACAGCGAGGCCATGCCCGAGCAGCTGGTGATGTGCGGCTTGGAAAGCCTCGAACCCCAAGGCCAGTCCGGGGGCGTGAACTCCGAGGGCATGCCCGTAAAGCGTGTGCACAACTGGTTCGTTGAGCGGCATCCACATTCCGACCCGATCCGACAGCCGCTCGCCGACGACCTGCGCATACTCCCCCAGCCGATACGAGGTGTCGCGGTTCATCCAGCCGCCCTGCTCCTGCAAGGCAAGGGGCAGATCCCAGTGAAAGAGCGTGACGGCGGCAGTAATTCCCGCCGAACACAGTCGGTCGATCAGGCGGTCGTAGAAGTCGAGCCCCTTCGCATTCACTGCCCCCGATCCGGTGGGCAGAATGCGCGACCACGACAGAGACAGCCGATAAGCGTCGAGCCCGAGCTGATTCATCAGCTCGATGTCCGACTCCCAGCGGTGATAATGATCGGCAGCGACCGTCCCGGTGTCGCCCCCGACGACAACACCGGGACGGTCACAGAACTCGTCCCAAATCGACGGTCCGCGACCGTCTTCGGCCACAGCTCCTTCGATTTGATAGGCCGCAGTGGCGGTTCCCCAGACGAAGGAAGACGGAAATTCTGGTGTCGGCTGCCGAGTCATGTCGGTCAGTTAATCAAAGAACCGTGCAAAACACGCAGCTTTGTTGGACACTCGACCAGTATCAAGATCCAGTACCGTTCGGCCTAACCGAACGAACGAGACAAAGGCCCTGCTTGATGACGGATAACACCCGCACCCTGACGAGGGCTCGGATCGCCACTTCGGTGGCCTTCGGACTTCAAGGATTTCTGCTCGCCGCCATTCTGACGCAGCTGCCGCAGTACAAGGACTTGTTCGAGCTGAGCGAGACACTGGTTGTGGTTGCGGTTGTCACCGTGTCCGTCATCGCCGGGCTCGGCAGCGTGCTCGCCGAGATGCTGGCCGTGAGAACGTCGAGCAAGATGACCCTGCGAACTGGGCTCGCCGTCATCGCAGTCTTCGGCGGGGCAACCGGAATTGCGCCCAACGCAGCGATGTTCTTCGTCTTCCTGGCGATCTACGGCATCGGACTCGGCATGGTCGACGCGGCCGCCAACATGCAGGCAGTCTCGATCCAACACGCCAAGGGCCGCTTCATCCTCTCCTCGTTCCATGCTTCCTGGAGCGTCGGAGCGATTGTCGGCGCCCTGTTCATCTCTGCTACCGCAGGCCTCGACATTTCGATCCGCGTCACGCAGGTGATCGCGGGAGTTGTTGTCGGACTGATGCTTCTGGCCTTCGGCCCGCAACTGCTCGATCGGTCCGAGTCTCCGGTTGCCGAGGCAAACATCACGAGCACCGCGAAATTCGCGGTACCCACCCGCGCCTTCGTCCTCCTCGGCGTCGCGATGGCATTGTTCTACGCGGTCGACTTCAGCGTCGGAAACTGGTCGACTCTGTACGTCAAGGACGAACTGCTCGCCGACGCCGGGACCGCTGCCCTTTCCGTGGCGGCGTATCAGATCGCGGCACTTGTCGCACGACTGACCGGGGACTACTGGGTCGGGAAATTCGGTGAGACCACCGTCGTGCGGATCGGCTCTCTCATCGGTGTAGTCGTCGGTATGACAGTTGTCGTCCTCGCGCAATCTCCCGCCGTTGCCATCGCCGGGTTCCTCATCGTCGGGCTCGGGGTACCGGTGATCGCTCCGATCTGCTTCAGCGCTGCCGGCAGGATGGCTCCCCCGGATCAGGTCGATGCGGTGATCGCACGCATCAACCTCTTCAACTACGTCGGCACAGTCGTCGGCGGCGGCATCGTCGGCGCGGTCGCTGCCTTCAGTGACCTTCGAATCGGGTTCCTGATTCCGCTGGCGTTCTGCGCGATCTTGATAGTTCTTGCTCCCGCGTTCGCACCGAAACGAGCCACAACTCCGGTCGCCGAGAACGCCGCTTGAGCATTGCGCCCGAGGAAAGTGGTGTACTTGATCGACCGAATTGTGTGCGCGAGAGGCAGAAACTGACGTGACGATCACCGTTGACCGGGCCGGGATCTGGGATTCCGAAGCAATCGCCGACGTGGCAGCGGTGACATTTCCACTGGCGTGTCCGCCCGACGCGTCGGACGACGACATCAGTGCCTTCATCGACAACGTTCTCTCCGTCGACAAGTTCTCCGAGTACCTGACCGATCCGACGCGAACCGTTCTCAAGGTCATTCGCGACGGTTCGATCGTCGGCTACGCGATGCTTGTCGACGACGAGCCCTCCGACCCGGACGTCAAAGCTGCTGTGACACTTCGCCCGACAACGGAACTGAGCAAGTTGTACGTGCTTCCGGGTAACCACGGAACCGGCGCGGCAGCATCCTTGATGGACGCGGTTGTCGACCACGCACGACGCAGCGGAAGTGCCGGCATCTGGCTGGGCGTCAATCAGGAGAACCTGCGCGCCCAGAAGTTCTACGCAAAGCACGGTTTCACCCAGGTCGGCACGAAGACTTTCCTCGTGGGCGCACAACTCCACCACGATTTCGTGATGGAGCGCCCCGTCAGCTGACAGGCGTGCAGACTAGCCGGCCGCGACCTCGAAACGAGAAAGTGCGAGCAGGCGCGAGGTCGCGCGCAAGTACTTCTTCTTGTACCCACCGGCGAGCATCTCGGGAGTGAAGATCTCGTCGAGGCGTGCGCCGGAAACGGTGACCGGGATGCTCGCGTCGTACAGGCGGTCGGCGAGAACCACGATGCGCAGTGCAACGGACTGATCCGTTGCCGGGTGGACACCGTCGATGAACACGGCCTTCACACCCTCGACCAGCTTGTTGTACCGCGACGGGTGCAGGGTGCTGAGGTGCTTGCACAGCTCGTCGAAGTTGTCGAGCGTGGCGCCGTCGATGGCGTCGGCCCGAGAGACCAACTCCTCCGAGGAGATGGGCTCGGGTGCGGGCGGGAGATCGCGGTGACGGTAGTCGGGGCCGTCGACGCGAATCGTCTCGAAGATCGAGCCGAGCTTCTTGATCTCGCGCAGGAAGTCCTGGGCGGCGAAGCGACCCTCCCCGAGCTGGCCGGGAAGCGTGTTCGACGTCGCGACGATGGACACGCCGCGCGCGGAAAGCTCCGAAAGGAGGCGGGATACGAGCATGGTGTCGCCCGGATCGTCGAGCTCGAACTCGTCGATGCAGAGAACGCTGTGGTCGGCGAGCGCTTCGACCGCCTTGTTGAAGCCGAGAGCGCCGACGACGTGTGTCAGCTCGACGAAGGTTCCGAAAGCCTTCGGCGACGGAACGCTGTGGAAGATCGACGCCAGCAAGTGAGTCTTACCGACACCGAACCCGCCGTCGAGGTACAGGCCGGCGCCGGTCGCCTGGGTCTTCTTGCCGAACAGTCCGCGGCGTCCACCACTACGGATCTTGGTGACGCGCTTGGAGAATTCCTCGGCCTTGGCGACAGCAGCTGCCTGGCTCGGTTCCTTCGGATCAGGAATGTAGGACGCAAAACTCACCTCGTCGAACATTGCGGGAGGCACCATTTGAGCTACCAGTTGATCGGCGGGTACCACCGGGCTGCGATCGACAAGACGTTCATGCATCCGTCAAGGGTATCTACGTGATGTGATCTCTCATGTGCACCGTATGGATATTGCGACCTACTTCACACCAGGCCACGACGACGAACTCCGCGGCTTGTACGCCTATCCGGAGAACCTCTCGCAACCCTGGATGCGCGTGAACTTCGTTTCCAGCATCGACGGGTGCGTCGCCGTCGACGGAGTGAGCGGTGGACTGGGCACACCGGCAGACAAGTCGGTATTCGGGATCTTGCGCGAACTTTGTGACGTCGTCGTGGTCGGCGCAGGCACAGCGCGAGCCGAGAACTACGGGGGTGTGCAGGTCTCGGACGAAGCCCGGGCGCGTCGCACTGCCGACGGCCTCGCTCCGGTCCCACCGATCCTCGTCGTCTCGGCGCACGCGTCGATCGACCCCGAAAGCCGACTCCTTCGCGATACTGAAGTTCCACCGATCCTTGTTGTCGGTCGCGACGCGGACTCCGCGGCAATTTCGGCGCTGAGATCTGCCGGAGCGCAGGTGGAGGTGACGGACTCACCGAACGTCACCAGCGGCGACATCGACAGGGCCTTGTCGGCTCGCAAGCTCCGTCACGTGCTGTGCGAGGGCGGACCGTCACTTTTCGGGCAGTTGATCGAGGACAATGCCGTCGACGAACTCTGCATCACCACGTCACCTCAACTGGTGGGGAGCAAAGTCGGCCGAATCTCACTCTCCCCCAACGCAATGCCCACAGCCATGCGTCCCGCGCACATTCTCGGTGATACGGACGGCACGATCCTCACTCGATGGGTTCGTCAGCAGCCACGTCGGTGAACCTGGCACTCTGGTCGGCATGCGCAGAGTTGCTTTGATGGCCGTCGTCCTCGCGACGTGTTGTGCGTGCGGCGCCGGTCCGTCGCTTCGGCCCGCCGTCGCGGTCGAAGGCCGCACCGACGGCAGCCCTGCCCAGAGCGAGGGACCGTCGCCCGATGCGCCGCCGGTTGACCCTGGCGTCCCGACCGATGACATACCGTGGCGAGACTGCACCGGCACGTCACTCGCCGACCAGGCTCTCGCGGCGTCGAGCGCCGGCGTCATTCTCGAATGCGCGGAATTCAATGCCCCCATCGACGTGACCGGCGCCATCGACGGCAACTTCACTGCCGGCTTGACCCGCGCTCGGACCTCGTCGACGCCTGCCGACGCGTATCCGATCGTGTTCACATCGGGCACCGATCGTTCGTCGGGAAACTCTCTGGCCATGCTCGCCGCATCCGGCTTGAACACGGTTCTCACCGAACATCCCGTGGTTGCCCTCGATCGACGCGGAATCGACAGGTCCACCGCAATCGACTGCATGACGCCGGAAATTCGGCGTGGCCTTCACGATCTGGGCCAGTTCGACGCGGATTCCACCGGTGACGCCGCCGATGCGGTCGCGGCTCTCGGTCACGACGCCACCATTGCCTGCACGGACTACCTCGACCCTCAAGAACTGAAGTTCGGCGCCGACTCCGCAGCCGAGGACATCGACGCTCTACGTACACGGTGGGGCGTCGAGACCATCGCTCTGTGGTCTGCAGGGTCCGGCTCGGACATCGCGCTGAGCTATGCGGCAGCCCACCCGAACAACCTCGCGAGATTGATCCTCGATTCTCCCGCTCCGGTGGCCACCGACGCTGCGACCGAGGCCGAAAGCCGCGTGCAGGGCGAGGAAGCGGCATTGGCGGCATTCGCTCAGCGATGTGTGGCGCTGGGGTGCTCGCTCGGACCTGATCCGAAGAAATCGGTCACGGACTTGATGGAGCGCGCTCGCGCCGATGAATTCCAGCCGCTGTCCGCCGCTGCGGTGTCGAACGCGATTTCGGCCAGCCTGTGGACTGCCGGAACCAACCGTGAGCAGGAGACCCGCTCACTGTCCGACGCTCTGTCCGCGCTCGGTACCGGCAACGCTTCGCCGATTCGAGAGCGCGCCGCCCGGGCGGAGAACGAGGTGGACGGCGACGGCCAGTTCATCGGACGGTGCACCGACGGCATGCAATGGCCGGGCATCGGGCGTGCGCGCGAGCTTGCGGACACCTGGGGCACCAACTATCCGGTGTTCGGGCGAGAAGCCGCGCTCGGGTTGCTGGCGTGCGCCAGCTGGCCGTCGACCGCCAACTCCCCCCTGCCGAATCAGTTGAAGCCCCCAGTCCTCGTGCTGAGCGGTCAGGGTGACCCGGCCGTCGGGAACTCCGGACTCTCGACCGTCACCGGCGTCGTGACCAATGCAGGATCGCGCTTCGCAACTCTGGACTGGCAAGGTGCGGGTCACCCCGCGGCACAATCCACCTGCGCTCAACAGGCGATGCGCCTCTACCTCAGCGACGCCTCCCTGCCCAGTAACGGAAGCGTGTGCCCGGCCTGACTCGGGCGCTCGTCCACCACGACCGAAAAGGGGTGCATCCCCCGATCACACCCTGCTCCGGTGTACCGTGCCGAAGTGTTCCTTCGACAGCTCGAGCCGCGTACCGGGCGGACAACCCAACAAGTCGTCAACTTCGTTTTGTGGCCGATCGCCGTGATGACAGTGCTCAATCGTGTCATCGTCACAGCAGTCAACGGCGCCATCACCGATGACTTCCGACCGGTCTACAACGCCGCGCTGGCGTTCTGGAACGGGCGCGACGTCTACACCGCAGATTTCAACTCCGTAGACCCCCATTACCTGTACCCACCATCGGGTTCCTTGTTGATGGCCCCCCTGGCGATCCTCGATCCCGAGCGCTCACGGTGGCTGTTCATCGGTGTCAATGCCGTCGCCATTCTCGTGGCTCTCTACCTGCTGTTGCGCTTGTTCGACCTGACGATCAGTTCCATCGCGGCGCCGATTCTGGTGCTCGGCGCGTTCATGTCGGAGACGGTCACCAACACGTTGGTGTTCACCAACATCAACGGCCTCGTCCTGCTCGGCGAAGTTGCCTTCCTCCTGTTGCTGATGCGCAAGAAGGACCTGTGGGCCGGCGCCGCGATCGGTCTCACCATCGCAGTGAAACCCACTCTCGCGCCGCTGCTCCTGCTGCCACTCGTTCGCGGTCAGTGGAAGGTGTTCGTCACCGCCCTGGGCATCCCGTTCATTCTCACGGTCGTGGCATGGCCGCTGGCGTCGGATCCGATGGACTTCGTCCGCCGCACCGTGCCGTACCTGCTCGAATCTCGTGACTACTTCAACAGTTCGATTGTCGGAAACGGCGCTTACTTCGGTCTGCCCGAATGGTTGATCCTGCTCTTGCGCGTCGTGTTGGCCGCCATGGTCGTCGTTTCTCTGTGGCTTCTGTACCGCTACTACCGCAACGACGAACTGTTCTTCCTCACCACCGCGACCGGTGTGATCATGACCGCGTCGTTCCTGCTGCCCTCGCTCGGCCAGATGTACTACTCGATGATGCTGCTCCCGCTCCTGATGTCCGTGGTGCTCAAGAACTCGGTCATGCGGAACTGGCCGGCCTGGCTCGCCGTCTACGGCTTCATGACGTTCGACAGCTGGTGGTCGAACCGCTGGCCGACCTTCGGCCGGGCGGCCGAATACACCAAGAGCACCCTCGGCTGGAGCCTTCTGCTGATCGTGATCTTCTGTGTCCTCGGATACCGGTATCTGGTCGCGCGTCGAGAGGGCCGCTTGGATCGGGGAATCGATCCCGCGTACCTCCTCGATCCCCCACTCGATACCGTCTCACCTGCCGACGAAGCCGAAACGGCGACAAAGCATTAGCGTGGAGGCATGAGTTCTTCACACGATGGCATCGACAGCACACCTGAGGTCACGTACACCGAGAGCGAGTGGCGCGAAAAACTGACGCCGGAGGAGTTCGCCGTCCTGCGCCAAGCCGGCACCGAACGCCCCTTCGTCGGCGAGTACACCGACACCACCACGGAAGGTGTCTACTCCTGCCGGGCCTGCGGAGCCGAACTGTTCCGCAGCACCGAGAAGTTCGAATCGCACTGCGGGTGGCCGTCCTTCTTCGATCCGGCGGATTCGGATGCCGTGATCCTGAAAGAAGACAGCTCACTCGGGATGCGCCGCGTCGAGGTCATCTGCAAGAAGTGCCACAGCCACCTCGGTCACGTCTTCGAGGGCGAGGGATACCCGACGCCGACCGATCAGCGGTACTGCATCAACTCGATCTCGCTGGTCCTCAAGCCCGCTCAGTAGCCAGGTCGTGGGCTACCCCGTATCACTGGTAGCCCACGATTCGAGACTTTCCACTCAGAAGTCCCAGTTCAGCGCAGTCGGGCTCAGACCGGCCGCATTCAGGTCCTCGTTGCGAGCGACAAGTCCGTCTTTGACGGAACCGATCCCGCCACCGATCGCGCCGGAAGTGATGTCCGTCAACGCGGCGTCGCCGCCCGTGACTTCCTTCGTCACGATCGCAGCGGACGCTCCCGAGACCGCGTCGTCGAAGGCACCTCGCGCGATCTCCTGCAACCTCGAACCGGTCGGAAGCGGGTTCGGGTCAGGGCCGACACGATCCGGCGTCGTCTTCAACCCTCCGTTCGCAAGTCCCTTGATGAAACCGTCGCGCCCCTCGGTCACGACCTTGCCACCGTCGATCGACTGGCGATGATCCATCGTCATCTGCCCGAGTTGAATGGCGAGGCCGGAGAAGACGGCAGCGGCAGCTTCCACTGCCGCAGCCTCGATCACTCGTATCAACAATTGCTGCAACAACATTCGGACCGTGAGTGTTGTTGCGACCTCAGCCGCCACGACCCCGGCGGTACTGACACCCAGTGTCGGGACAGCAGCCGCCACCATGGCGGCAATCTCGAGCGCCAGTGCGCCCAGCGCCGCGAGGATCGACAGTTTGGTGTACTCGATGTCCGTGCCGGTATCGGTGCATGACTGACCCAGTTCGGCCGCGGCAGAGGACAACCGCTCGAAGACCTCCGCAACTCCCCCGGCCTCGGACCAATACCGAGACAACGAGTCGCCGGCTCGACCGTCGATCGATGCAAGTACTGCCTGCAATCCGTAACCACCGGCAGCGGCCGAAGCCTCGATCCGATCAGCCGCGCCTGACCAGGCATCACCCAACCTCCACAGTGCCGTTTCGTCTCCTTGCGGCCAGTCACTGCCCACCGCGACCGACGCAACCGCCTGTAACCAGCCTGGAATCTCGAGTCCCATCAGAGCCCACCCGCCATGTCGTCGGCAAGCGAGGTGTCGATCGATTCGAAACGATCGGTGATCTCGATCAGCGTGGCGGTCAATTCGCGCAGCGCGCCCGCGACCAGCGTCATCCCACCGACCGCTGACTCAGCACCGGGAACATATGCGCCTGAGAATGCGGATCCGAACTGGTCAGTGCCCCAGCAACCCTCTTCGGCGGCGACCACTGCGTCGAGAGCGCTCCGCGCCTCGTCGAGATCGGCAGCGACCACCGCGAAGGCTGGTGCAGCACTTTTCATCGCGGCCACATTCACGCCCAGTTCAGACATTGCCGGAGCTCCTCAGAACGGTGCGGTCCCAGTTCTCGTCGCAGGAAGCCGGTGTGGAGCTCGGACGAGGTTCGAGAATCTCGCGCAATCCGAGCACGCCCGGAACCAGGTCCGGCAAGTCGATTCCGGCCGCCTCCGTGAGCGGCTTCGTCATCTCGGCAACCTGTCGGCGTATGTCTTCTGCCGCAGACGCGGCCGTAGCCAGGATCAGATTCCCCAACGCTGCCGGCGAATGCTTGGCGTAAGAACTCCCCGAGAGATCGACTCCCACCACCGCCCCCGAGGCGTCGACGACGATTTCCACGCTGCCGTCACTCGAACGCGCGCTCGCCGTCGCTCGAGCGATCCTCTCCTGCAAGTCCGCCAGCGATCGAGTCCGCTCCAACAGAACGTGCTGCATCGAATCGATCTGGGCCCGAAGTACTTCGACTTGCCCCCGCATCGAACCAACATCCGCTGCACTCACGATGGCCCCCACCTTCGATAGATCGTGACACCTGATTCAGGCGCTCACGAGGTTCGACGCGAGAGGTGGCCGATCGGTTCCGTCAGCGTGAACGAAGCACGGGCGGATCGAACGCCTTGACCGGCGGCAGGGCCCCGTCGAATTTCTCGATCTGCACCAGAACGTGCTGGCCGGTGCACCCGTGCGAGAGTGACGACGTACCGATGTCCGGTGTCAGAACGTTGGGATTGCCGTGCACGCACAGAGAGTCGGGATCTGCAGGATCGAGCGGGTCGTACCAGGCACCGGTGGAAAGTTGGACGACGTCGCTCCGCAAGTCCGAGTCGACGATCACACCAGCAAGGCACGCTCCGCGATCGTTGAACACCCGCACCACGTCTCCTGCCGAGACGCCGCGCGCGGCCGCTGCATCGGGGTGCATACGAATCGGCTCGCGTCCCTGAATCTTCGACGCCTGGCTCGCAGCGCCGTGATCGAGTTGGCTGTGCAGACGCGTCTTGGGCTGATTGGCGATCAAGTGAAGCGGGAATTGCGAGGCTCGCGGTCCACCCAGCCACTCGTCGGGCTCGTACCAGCGCGGATGGCCGGCGCAGTCGTCGTAGCCGAAGGACTCGATGGTCTCGGAGAAGATCTCGATCTTCCCACTCGGAGTCGAGAGCGGATATTTCTCGGGATTCTCACGGAAGTCACCGAAGAGCACGAGGTTGTCTTCGGTTCGCATCCGGTAGTGCCCTTCTGCCCAGAAGTCCTCGAACGTCGGTGTGTTGCCGCCGTCTGCATCGACGAACGGCCGCCATTGAGCGTAGAGATGCTCGATCCACTCCTGTGAGGATCGCCCCTCTGTGAACTGTTCCCCGAATCCGAGCGCAGAAGCCAGAGCGGCAAACGTGTCGTAGTCGTCACGCGAGTTCTCGAAAGGTGGAACGACCTGCTGCATCGCGACCAGAAGCGGGTCGTTTCGAGTGCAGCTCAGGTCATTTCGTTCGAGCGAGGTGGTCGACGGGACCACGATGTCGGCGTTGCGGGCCATCGGCGTCCAGTACGGATCGTGAACGACGATCGTGTCCGGACGCGCAAATGCCCGTCGCAGCCTCGGGAGATCCTGATGGTGGTGAAACGGATTGCCACCGGCCCAGTAGACCAACCGGATGTCGGGATAGGTCAAGCGTCGGCCGTCGTAATCGAACTCCTCCCCGGGCGAAAGCAGCAGGTCGGAAATCGCGGCTACCGGAATGAAATCCGTCACCGGATTCACACCTTGCGAGAAGGTCGGCAAGGGATACGGCACCGGAGCCAGACCCGGCTCGTTCATCGAACCGTAGCCGTGCCCGAAACCTCCACCCGGAAGCCCGAATTGGCCGAGCATCGCTGCGAGTGTCACGCCCATCCACGGTGCCTGTTCACCGTGTTTGATGCGTTGCAACGACCACGTGACGGTCACCAGCGTCCGGCCAGACGCCATTCTCCGAGCCAGGTCGGTGATGAACTCCGCCGACACACCGGAGATCTTCTGCGCCCAGCGCGGATCCTTCTGTACACCGTCGGAACGTCCGAGCAGGTAATCCTCGAAGCGTTCGTAACCGACGCAGAAACGGCCCAGGAAATCGCGATCGTGCAGGTCCTCCGACGCCAGGACAAACGCCAGGGCAAGCATGATTGCAACGTCGGTTCCCGGAACGGGTGCGATCCACTCGCAGTCACCCTCGACGTCGTCACGCAACGGACTGAAGGAGACGATCTTTCCGCCGCGGGCACGAAACGCGTCGAGCGCCCCGCGCGTCGGATGATCGCTCGTACCACCGGCATTGACTCCGGTGTTCTTGATCGGCACTCCCCCGAACGAGACGAGGAGATCGGAGTGCTTCGCGATGACATCCCACGACGTGGAGCGCGCGAACAACTTCCAGTGCGTTCCGACCACACGCGGCATGATGACACCGGTGGCACCGAGCGAGTAGCTGTGAACTGACTTGGTGTATCCACCCAGCTGATTCAGAAATCGGTGAACTTGGCTCTGCGCGTGATGGAATCGGCCGGCGCTGGCCCAGCCGTACGAGCCGCCGAAGATCGCGTTGTTTCCGTGCGCGTCGACCACGCGACGCAGTTCACGCGAGAGGAGTTCGGTCAGTTCGTCCCAGGAGACCGAGACGAATTCGTCGGCTCCACGTCGGTCGCTGGGACCCGGCCCGTTCTCGAGCCAACCCCGACGCACCGCCGGGCCCGAAACACGAGCCCGACTGCGCACCGAACCGGCGAGGTTCCCGAGCATCGGCGAAGGATTCGCATCACCCTCGTACGGATGCACGGCGGTCACCTCACCGGCGACCGATTCGGCGGTGAACATTCCCCAATGGGACATGTGTTGACGACGCCGGTTCGGTGCAGTTGTCACAGGAACCACTTTCGAAGCAGATCAGGGAAGGGAAAGGACCAGCTTCTCGATGTCCACGCGCGGGCCGGTGAAGAACGGCACCTCTTCGCGAACGTGCAAGCGAGCCTCGGTGGCACGCAGATCGCGCATCAGATCGACGATACGAATGAGCTCGGGTGCTTCGAACGCGAGAATCCACTCGTAGTCCCCCAGAGCGAAGGCCGGGACCGTGTTGGCGCGAACGTCCTTGTACGAGCGAGCAGCCATACCGTGATCGGCGAGCATCTTACGACGCTCCTCGTCGGGGAGCAGGTACCACTCGTACGAGCGGACGAACGGGTAAACGCAGATGTAGTCGCCCGGTTCCTCACCCGCGATGAACGAGGGCACGTGGCTCTTGTTGAACTCCGCGGGGCGGTGCACCGCCGAGTTGCTCCAGATGGGAGCACTGGCCTGTCCGAGGACGGTGGTGCGACGAAAATCCGCGTACGCGGCCTGCAGTTCCTCGATGCTGGCCGCGTGGGTCCAGATCATGAAGTCCGCGTCGGCGCGCAGGCCGGCGACGTCGTAGATCCCGCGAACCACGACGCCCTTGTCTTCGAGACCCTCGAAGAACAAGCGGGCGTCCTTGACCGCAGCTTCCCGATCATCGCCCAGCACACCGGGTTCCACCTGGAACACGGAGAACATGAGGTAACGGATTTCAGAGTTCAGTTTGTCGAAATCAAGGCGTGCCATGGGTCTATCGTGCCACTCGCTCGAATATCCGTGTAGCCGCCGTCGTGCCGACTGCGACACACGCCGGAACCCCGACGCCGTGCAGCCACGACCCGGCCAGGGCGAGGCCGTCGAACTGCGTCATCCCGGACTCGATTTCAGCCACGATTTCCGTGTGACCTGGGGCGTATTGGGGAAGACCTCCGTGCCACCGCTGTACGAAGGTCGCGCCTGGCTCCTCGGTGATTCCGGTCACGGTCTCGAGATCGGCGCGCGCGAAGTCGATCAACTCACCATCCGGCCGGTCGACGATCTCCGATGCACCGAATCGACCGAACGACACCCGAACGAGGTGCTCACCGCGATCAGCGAGGTGTGTCCACTTTCGGCTCGACAGCGTGAACGCCTTGGCGGTCAGGTCGGCGTCGGTGGCTACCAGGATCCCTGAATTCTGCGGAAGTTCGACCTGCCCGGACAACCGGAGCGCCACCACCGCGGACGACGCCAGTTCGATCCGAGCGACGGTACTCGCAACATCCGCATCGACTCCGGCCAACAGCGCCGCCGCGCGCGGCGCCGGGACGGCCAGAATCACCGCGTCGACGCTTCCGAGCGGATCGACGTTCCAACCAGCCCCGTCGCTGCGCAACCCAGAAGCCTCGCCACGGACGAAGGTCGCGTCGGCGGCCTGCTGCAGCGCATCGAGCAGGATGCCGTACCCGTCTCTGAGCGCTCCGAACACCGGCCCCGGTGCAGGCGTCGGCAATGCGGCTGCGACTGCATCCGTGAGGCTCCGAGAGCCCGCATCGAGGGCCGCAGCGAGTGTCGGCAAAGCTGCACGCACGCCGATGGTCTCCGCCAGCCCCGAGTACACCCCACCGAGAAGCGGATCCACCGATCGGCTGACCACCTGATCACCGAATCGCTGCGAAACCAGTTCGGCAACACTGCAATCGGAACCGCGGGTCCACTCCAGCGGGACGCCGGCCTCGGCCGCTATGCGCGCCAGGGTCTGCTCGTCGACAAGATCTCGAACCGACTCCGCCGAAGCCGGGATTCCCATCAGGGTTCCGGTCGGCAACCGATTCAGTGAGCCCTGAGACCAGATCAACGGACTCAGGCCCGCGGGATAGACGATCTGATCGGTCAGTCCCAGCTCGGCGAGAAGCGCAGGAACTTCCGGCCGACGGGCGATGAAAGCCTCGGCACCGATGTCGATCGGGCCACCGCCCAGATCAATCGTTCGCAGCTTCCCGCCCAGTCGCGGTGAGTCGTCGACGATCGTGATGTCGGCTTCGGAGCCCAGACTGCGCCGAAGCCGGTACGCGGCAACCAGACCGGAGATTCCTCCTCCGATCACCGCGACCGACGGCCGAGTCGTTGTCACAGCGAGTGCACCAGCTCCACCGCCGAGGTGATCGCCGTGGGATCGGTGTCGGGAAGAACTCCGTGGCCGAGGTTGAAGATGTGGCCGATGGCACCGGCCTCGATCGCGCGGTCCCCTTCGGCGGCGATCCGGCGCACCTCACGATCGATCACCTCGGGGCCCGCGAACAGTACGGCGGGATCGAGATTGCCCTGCAGCGCCTTACCCGGACCGACACGACCAGCCGCGACGTCGAGCGGAATCCGCCAGTCGACACCCACGACGTCGGCGCCTGCCTCCCCCATCGCGCCGAGAAGTTCACCGGTGCCGACACCGAAGTGGATACGCGGGACGCCGGCAGCGGCAACCTCGGCGAACACTCGCTCGGAATGCGGCAGGACAAATTCCCGATAATCGGCCAGCGAGAGCGCGCCGGCCCACGAGTCGAACAGCTGGACCGCGTCGACGCCCGCCTTGAGCTGCGCCTGCAGGAAGCAGATCGTGGTGTCGGCCAAACTTCCGAGCAACGCGTGCCAGGTCTTCGGATCGGAGTGCATGAGCGCTTTGGTCTTCTCGTGGTTCCGGCTCGGACCACCTTCGACCAGATACGACGCCAGAGTGAACGGCGCTCCGGCAAAGCCGATCAGCGGCGTGGAGCCCAACTCGGTGGTGAGAAGCCGAACGGCCTGTGCGATTGCGCCTACCTCTTCGGGGACCAGTCGCGGGAGTGCTGCAACGTCGGCGATGGAGCGAATCGGATTGGCGACCACCGGTCCGACGCCGGCAACGATGTCGAGATCAATTCCCGCGGCTTTGAGTGGAACGACGATGTCCGAGAACAGGATTGCCGCGTCCACGTCGTGACGGCGCACCGGCTGCATCGTGATCTCACAGACCAGCGCCGGATCGAAACAAGATTCCAACATGCCGATCCCGGCGCGGATCTCGCGGTACTCCGGCAACGAACGCCCGGCCTGACGCATGAACCACACCGGCCGTCGACTCGGAGTGCGTCCGGTCGCCGCGGCAAGCAACGGTGCGTCGGGCAAGACTCGCCGAGCGCTGTACTCCGCCGACCCGGTAATGCCTGAATTCATGTTGTCCAACCCGCTCATCAGTCCTCGCGCTCTCCGCCAACGTGTGTCTTCGATCGACTCAATGCTGCCACGTCCCACACTCGGGATCGGACACCCGAGCGGTTCGTGAGCGGCCACACACCCGAGCCACACTCGGTCGGCGCGCCTCCACCTCCCCGCCCGCATCCCCGACTAACGTCCTGACCTGTGACGACATCCGGATCGACAGCCGACCCGGCCGAGTTCCGTGCCGCCGTGGAGGCGATGACCGCTGCGCGGGTTCGGCCCGAGATAGAGGTCGGTCCCATCCGCCCGCCGCAGCGTCTCGCTCCGTACAGCCACGCGGTGGGGGCTGAGGTTCTCCACCCGGACTCCGACGTCGTGGCCGAGCAGTCCGAAGGTGACGCTTTCGGCCGCCTGATCCTGTTGTTCGATCCGGACGGCGACGAGGCGTGGAACGGCACCATGCGGTTGGTGGCGTACATCCAGGCCGATCTCGACGAAGCCGTCGCCGCGGATCCACTACTTCCCGAAGTAGCCTGGAGTTGGCTGGTGGACGCTTTGGAGGCCGGACCGGAACCTTTTGTGGCCCTGGGCGGTACGGTCACAGCCACAACTTCCGTGCGGTACGGCGACATCGCCGGGCCTCCGCGAGCCCATCAACTGGAGTTGCGAGCGTCCTGGACTGCAACTTCGTCCGAATTGGCTCACCACGTCGAGGCTTTCTGCGAGGTTCTCGCGTACGCGGCGGGGCTTCCGCCTGCCGGGATAACCACGCTGTCGCGGCAGAACGACTGACTCTGCTATTCGTTTGAGCATTCCCCCGGAAAAATACTAGAACCTGTTCTAGAATGAGTCATGCAACGTCTCAGCGGACTCGACGCGACCTTCCTCTACTTGGAAACACCGACCCAGCTATTGCACGTTTGTGGACTTGTCCTGCTCGACCCCACGACCATCCCGGGCGGCTACGACTACCGGAAGCTGCTTCGCGAGTTGGACTCGCGGATGGCCACCATGCCGACCTTCCGGCGCAAACTCAAAGATTCCCGTCTCAATCTCGACTACCCCGTGTGGGTCGACGATCACGATTTCGACATCGAGCGGCACTGCCACCGGACCGCGGTACCTGCTCCCGGCACACACGCGGAACTGGCAGAGCTCGCCGGACACATCGCGAGCCAACCGCTGGATCGTTCCCGACCGCTGTGGGAGATGTGGGTCATCGAGGGACTTGCCGACGGACAGATCGCCGTCATGTCGAAGATCCATCACAGCGCTGCCGACGGTGTCACCGGCGCGAACATCCTGGCTCAGCTGTGCAGTCTCGAACCGGATTCACCGGCGCTCGTGGATCCCACCGCACAGGGTGCGGGCGACGCGGGAACGCTGGACATCGCCATCGGCGGACTCATGGCCGTCATCGCCCGACCCGCAAGAATTGCCCGTCTGGTCCCCGGCGGAATCGCCATGCTCCCGAAGTGGGTGACGCGTGCACGAAAGGGTGAAGCGATGCCTGCTCCGTTCACCGCGCCGCGGACCTCGTTCAACGGCGCGATCACCGGTCATCGCAACGTCGCGTTCAGCCAACTCGATCTCGCGAAGGTCAAAGCCGTCAAGGACCGTCACGGGGTCAAGGTCAACGACGTGGTTCTCGCGCTCTGCGCCGGGGCACTGCGTAAGTATCTGGAGGACCGGGACGAGCTGCCGGAGGATTCCCTCGTCGCCATGGTGCCGGTGTCGGTCCACGGCAAATCCGATCGTCCGGGCACGAACCAGATCTCGGGCATGTTCACGCAACTCGGCACCCAGATCGCCGATCCGGTCGAACGCCTGCACGCGATCAGCGATTACAACGCCACCTCGAAGAATCACAACGAGGCTCTGGGCGCGAACATGCTCCAGGACTGGTCGCAGTTCGCTTCGCCGGCGGTGTTCGGCGCCGCCATGCGCGTGTACTCGTCGCTCAAACTCGCCGAGCGTCACCCCGTCGTGTCCAACCTGGTCGTGTCGAATGTGCCTGGACCGCCGGTCCCGCTCTACTTCCTCGGTGCCCAGATCAAGGGAATGTTCCCGCTCGGCCCGATCTTTCACGGAGCAGGTCTCAACGTGACGGTGATGTCTCTCGACGGAAAACTCGACGTCGGCATCGTCAGTTGCTCCGATCTGGCACCCGAATTGGACCAGCTCGCGCAAGGTTTCGGAGCCGCACTCGACGAACTGTTCGACGCTGAGGTGACAACCCCGGCCCCGACTGCGACGTAGAGTCAGTGACCATGTCCGAAGTCACCGATGATGCAACCGAGCCCACCTCCGACGTAGTTCCGCTGCTCGTTCCGCGTGACGGAGTTCCGGACGTCATCACCACTGCCGCCGGTGTCGCCGACGCCGCGGCCGCGCTGGCCTCCGGCCACGGCCCGCTCGCCGTGGACGCCGAGCGCGCATCCGGATTCCGCTATTCGGCACGGGCGTACCTGATCCAGCTTCGCCGCGAAGGAGCAGGATCGTTCCTTCTCGACCCGATTCCGACAGCGCAAGACCTGCAGCCGTTGGCCGAGGTGATCAACCCGTTGCAATGGGTGCTGCACTCTGCCGATCAGGATCTCCCCGGCCTCGCCGAACTGGGCCTGACGCCGGCCGAGCTGTTCGACACCGAACTGGCCGGACGAATGGCCGGGTTCGAGCGAGTCGGACTCGCCGCGATCGTGGAACGAACCCTGCGAGTGGAACTTCGCAAGGGTCACGGGGCTGCGGACTGGTCGACACGTCCGCTGCCGGACGCCTGGTTGAACTACGCCGCCCTCGACGTCGAAGTGCTTCTCGAACTGCGCGACGCAATGGAATCCGAACTCGAATCCCAAGGCAAACTCGATTGGGCGAAGGAAGAGTTCGAGTACATCCGTCTGGCCGGCCCGCCCAAGCCCAAACCGGACCGCTGGCGTCGTACGTCGCACATCACCTCACTCAAGACCACCCGTCAGTTGGCGGCGGTACGGGCGCTGTGGCAGGCGCGCGAGGATCTCGCACGCAAGCGCGACGTGTCTCCGAGTCGGGTTCTTCCTGACTCCGCGATCATCGATGCCGCTCTCAAAGATCCTCGGTCGCTGGATGCGCTCCGCTCGCTTCCCGTCTTCGGCGGACCACGTCAACGCCGGTATTCGCGTATTTGGATGGACGCACTGGAAGCCGCGCGCAGGCTCCCCGACAGCGAGCTTCCGCCGAAAACCCCGCCCATCGTCGGGCCGCCCGCTGCCGGCCGCTGGGCCCGCCAGGATCCAGCGGCGGCTGATCGGTTGACCGCGGCGCGCGCAGCACTGTCGGACCTGAGCAAAGAGGTTTCGGTGCCCGTGGAGAATTTGCTCCAACCCGACCTGGTCAGGCGCCTGTGCTGGGACTGGAAACTGGAACCCGACTCGGACATCGCCGAAGTCGAGAGTGCGATCGAGACCAAGCTCACTTCCGGTGGCGCACGTGGCTGGCAACGCACTTTGACCGTTCCCGTCCTCGCCGAGGCACTGAACTCCGTGGTCCCGGCCGAGCCCGAAGTGGAAGAGCCGGAATCCTGACCTGACCCCGGTGTGAGGTTGGAGCAATTCGGCACGTTAAGTTACCGGTCAGTAATGGGCAGTAGTACGCTCGATACGAGGCCGGACGCCTGGCCGTGATCGCCGAACCAACGTCTCACCGCCCTTCGGTGCGGTGGGCAGCTCCATCAGGAGGAATTCGCGTGGCTCCATCCACAAACAACCAACGCAACGTCGTCTTCGTCGACGGCATTCGCACCCCGTTCGGCAAGGCCGGCCCGAAAGGCATGTACGCCGACACGCGCGCAGACGATCTCGTCGTCAAGGCGATTCGTGAGCTGCTTCGCCGTAACCCGCAGCTCGATCCCGCACGGATCGACGAAGTTGCTGTCGCAGCCACCACGCAGACCGGTGACCAGGGCCTGACCATCGGCCGCACCGCTGCGATCCTCGCCGGTCTCCCCGAAACCGTTCCCGGATTCGCCATCGACCGCATGTGTGCCGGCGCGATGACCGCCGTCACCACCACCGCGTCGGGCATCGGCTTCGGCCAGTACGACGTCGTGATCGCCGGTGGCGTCGAGCACATGGGTCACCACCCGATGGGTGAGGGCGCAGACCCCAACCCGCGTTTCCTCGCCGACCGCCTGGTCGACCCGAGCGCCCTCGTGATGGGTAACACCGCCGAGAACCTGCACGACCGGTTCCCGACCATCACCAAGGACCGCACGGACGCCTACGCCGTCAACAGCCAGAACAAGTACGACGCTGCCAAGAAGGCCGGCTTCATCGCCGACACCCTGGTCCCCGTCGCCACCCGCAGTTCCGCGGGCTGGGGTCTGGCCACCGAAGACGAGCCGCCGCGCCCCGGAACCACCGTCGAAGATCTCGCGAAGCTCAAGACGCCGTTCCGCCCGGCCGGACGCATCACCGCCGGTAACGCAGCCGGACTCAACGACGGTGCCACCGCAGCACTGCTCGCCGGTGAGGACACCGCAGCCGAGCTCGGCCTGCCGGTCGGCATGCGCATGGTGGGCTTCGCCTACCAGGGCGTCGACCCCGCCGTCATGGGCATCGGCCCGGTTCCCGCCACTGAGAAGCTGCTGGCACGCACCGGCCTCAAGATCGAGGACATCGGACTCTTCGAGATCAACGAGGCGTTCGCCGTTCAGGTCCTCGCGTTCCTCGAGCACTACGGAATCGCCGACGACGACCCGCGCGTCAACCAGTGGGGCGGCGCCATCGCGTGTGGCCACCCCCTCGCTTCCTCGGGCGTTCGCCTGATGACGCAGCTCTCCCGCCAGTTCGCGACGCGTCCCGACGTGCGCTACGGCTTGACCACCATGTGCATCGGCCTCGGCATGGGCGGCACCGTCATCTGGGAGAACCCGAACCACGCTGACTACCAGGCAGGAGTTAACTAAATGTCTGATATTGCAACAGCATTCGCCGACGAGGTCGTGACGAACGCCTACACGAAGATCATCTCGGTCCCCGGCATCGAGGGCCCGTTTGCACTGATCACCCTCGACAACGGCTTCGACCACACCAAGCCGTCGTCCTTCGGTCCCGGCGGACTCGCAGCATTCGACGCCGCCCTCGACGAAGCCTTTGCCGCCAACCCGGTTGCCATCGCCGTCACCGGCAAGCCGTTCATCTTCGCCGCCGGCGCGGATCTCAAGGGTGTTCCCGCGATCACCTCTCGTGAGCAGGGACTCGAGCTGGGCCGCTTGGGTCACAAGGTGTTCCGACGCCTGCGTGAGTCGTCCGTTCCCACGTTCGCCTTCATCAACGGTGTCGCTCTGGGCGGCGGCCTCGAGGTCGGACTGCACAGCCACTACCGCACGGTTGCCGCCAATGCGGGCGCACTGGGTCTTCCGGAAGCATTCCTCGGTCTGGTCCCCGGTTGGGGCGGAACGCAGTTGCTCCCCAACCTCGTCGGCCCGTCGAACGCCGTCACCGTGGTTATCGAGAACTCGCTGAACCAGAACAAGGTGCTCTCCCCCAAGAAGGCACTCGAACTCGGCGTCGTCGACGTCGTTCTCGACTCCGCCGACTTCATCGAGCAGTCCCTCGCCTGGGCGTCGCAGGTCCTCGCCGGCACAGTGACACCCGCTCGCCCCGAGATCGATCGTGGCCAGGGCTGGGACGACGCGATCGCTCGTGCGAAGGCGATCGTCGACGGCAAGACCAAGGGCAACGCTCCCGGCGCCGTCAAGGCCGTCGAGTTGCTCGAACTGGCTCGCAGCACCGACATCACCGATGCCGCCTCGCTCGACAAGGGCTTCGCGGCCGAGGACGAGGCTCTTGCCGACCTCCTCCTGACGGACGAACTCCGCGCGGGTCTGTACGCCTTCGATCTGGTGAACAAGCGCGCCAAGCGTCCCGCCGGAGCACCCGACCGCTCGCTCGCTCGTAAGGTCAGCGGCGTCGGCATCGTCGGCGCCGGCCTCATGGCCAGCCAGCTCGCGCTGCTCTTCGTCCGCCAGCTCAAGGTGCCGGTCATCCTGACCGACATCGACCAGGAACGCATCGACAAGGGTGTCGGCTACGTCCACACCGAAATCGAGAAGCTCCAGGGCAAGGGACGCCTGTCCCCCGACGCTGCGAACCGCCTCAAGGCGCTCGTCTCCGGCTCCCTCGACAAGGCCGCGTTCGCCAAGACCGACTTCGTCATCGAAGCCGTCTTCGAGAACATGGACGTCAAGAAGAAGGTCTTCGCGGAACTCGAGCAGTTCATCGCTCCCGAAACCATCCTCGCCACCAACACGTCTTCGCTCTCCATCACGGAGATGGCGTCCGGCCTCGAACATCCCGAGCGTGTGGTCGGCTTCCACTTCTTCAACCCGGTGGCCGTTCTTCCCCTCCTCGAGATCATCAAGGGCAGCAAGACCGATGATGCCACTCTCGCAACGGCTTTCGCCACCGCGAAGTCGCTGAAGAAGTCCGCCGTCCTCTGCGGCGACAAGGCCGGCTTCGTCTTCAACCGCCTCGTCACCCGCACCTTGGGTGAGGTCATGTCCGCCGTCGACGAAGGCACCCCCTTCGACGTCGCAGACAATGCCATCGCCGAACTCGGCATGCCCATGTCGCCGTTCACCTTGCTGGCCCTCGTCGGACCCGCAGTGGCACTGCACACCGGTGAGACCCTGCAGGAGTCGTACCCGGACCGGTTCAAGAGCTCACCCGGACTCGAAGCACTCGTCGAGGCCCGCAAGCCCGGCGTGTGGACCTGGGGCGAGAACGGTCAGGCCGTCGACCCCGAGGTCGCCGCACTGTGGCCGCAGGGTGACAAGGTGTCCACCTCGGAAGAGGTCCTCGAGCGCACACGTCGTGCATTTGCCGAGGAAATTCAGATCATGCTCGACGAGGGCGTCGTAGCGGCAGCCGAGGACATCGACCTCTGCCTGCTGCTCGGCGGCGGATTCGGATTCTGGAACGGCGGCATCACGCCGTACCTGGACCGCACCGGCACCTCCGAGGCCGTCAACGGCAAGCGCTTCCTCGCGCCTGGTGTTGCCAGCGTCTGAGTCAGTCGATCGACCCGTCACGGACGGCGTGCCCTCGGGTACGCCGTCCGTGGCGTTCTGCAGGCTCAGAATAGGGTTCCCACATCGTCTTTCACGATGTTCGCGAGCGCACGCTCCGCGACGGCGGCGATAGTCATCGACGGATTGCACGCAGCGGAGTTTCCCGGCAGCAGAGCGCCGTCGAGCACGTACAACCCCCGCTGGCCCAGAACCCGCCCATCAAGATCGCACACCGAGTTCATGCAGGCACCGCCGAGGGGATGCCACGTGGACGGCAGTATCGCGTTCGTATCGGTGAGCAGTCCTCCTGCCGCGATCTGCTGGGCCGCAGGTCCGATGTGGCCTTGCTGGATCGCAGAGTCGCCATCACTCGGCCAACGGAGCACCGCCTCACCCCGCGCCGAGTCGTACACGAACCGACCTCGGTCGCGGCTCACACCGAATCCGACCATCACCGTGCTGTGAGCGTCGAACGCAACGGGCGGGAACGACGCCTGAATGACGGTGAACGCGTTATGCGGGTCGTCCCAGTTCCGGCTGCCGTAGACGACCGGCCCGCCCTGCGTCGCGCCGAAATTCTCGGCGAGATCCGACCAGATGTAGATCCGATCGGCATTGGTCCCCCACCCTGCGCCGAGCTCGTCCGGCAGATCCGTGATCCGCCCCGTTGCCGCGGCGCGGACCAGGAGTTTGGTGGTGTTCATGCTGCCGGCAGCCATGACGAGCGCATCCGTCGTCAAGATCTTGTTCTCGAGAATCTTGCCGGAAATGTCGGTCCGGTCCACGTACACGCGCCACCGTCCGTCGGCGGACCGCTCGACATCGGTGACCTGGTGCAGAGTCTCCACATTCACCAATCCGGTCGCTTCCGCAGCCGCAATGTAGGTGACATCCACCGAATGTTTGCCACCGTTGTTGACACCGAGCGCGCCGTCACCGTTGGTGTAAGACGGCTTCATCTCACCCCTCAGTTCGGCCAACGCGAAGTTCCAGTCGATCGGCATCGGAATCTTCGACACGGGTAGACCGGAACGCGTTGCGTTACGCGCGAATACACGTGCCGCCTCGTAGTTCGGGCTGGAAATCAGTTCGTCTGGTGCAGTTTCCACTTGCAGCATCCGCGCCACCCGCGGGTAATGGACGCGGCCCATTCGTGCGTAATCGAGCTCCTCCGGAAAGTGCGTGTTGAAGACCGCTTCTTCCGGTTGCAGCGTCATCCCTTGGTACACAAGCGATCCGCCGCCCACACCGGCTGCGCAGATCGCGGTCATGTTCTCACCGGTCACCGTCTCCAACAAACCCGCGTATGGCTCGAAGATCGCCGGCCTGCCGAACAGAGTCGGGTTGGACTGATGCCAGAGGATGCGCTTGTCCGGGCTGGCGGGGTGCGGGAAAGTTTCGGCATTCGGCCCGGTCTGCCACCGAATCCCTCTCTCCAGCAAAGTGACCGGAACCCCCGCCTCGGCCAGGCGAAGTGCCGTCACCCCGCCGCCGAACCCCGATCCGATAACCACGACACGGTGCACTTCACGTGTCAGCGGAATCCCTGTTGCAGCCCTGGCAGTGCGTGGCGCCATCATCGCGACTCCCACGGCGGCCGTACCGGCCAAGAACGATCTACGTTTCACTCCGGACATGACTGGTGCTCCCTCGAAGAATGTCGCCAGAGAATTCCGGGCACGCCAAAACTAGACACTCTGACGCTCGAGTGTCAAGGTTTTGGCGGAGCAGGCAAGGAACTACGAGGTCGACCGGATTGCGGGCCCGAGCCACCTCGAGAGAAAGGCCCGTAAGGAGTCGTCGGAATGTACGAGGTCACTGTCGAATGCAACAACCGAAAGCCCCAGTCGGACGGCAATTTCCACTATCTCATCCAACTCCGCCTCGGTGGCGAGGCCACGTTCGACCATAGGGGTGAGCATCTGACCAGCGAAAGGTATTGCTCGACTCATCATTTCGAGATCGAAGACAGGGTTTCCCCGCTCGGCGAGGAGCAGAGTCGCGAGCACCGGGTGAGCACGCACGGCAGTTCGCGCGGCAACGATGAATTCGACGACGTAATCACACGCCGTGTCGACCGACTCCACCTGTGCCGTGATCTCCCCGAGAACCTCGACAGCGAGACCGCCCATCGCCTGGGAGACGACCTCCTCACGTGTGCCGAAAATCGAGTACACCGTCTGGCGCGAGACACCGGCCGCGGTGGCAACTGCGGCAATGTTCACAGCCTCGAATCCGCCACCTTCGATCAGTCCGAGGGCGGCGCCGAGAATCTTCTGCTGTGATCGCACGAGGAAAGTATTGCCCACCGAAACGGTGCACTGAGAAACGCGGTCCAGATCCGACTCCCACCTGCATAAACGGCACAATCGGTTTCGTTTGGCTGCCGAAATTCAGTAGGTTAGGCTGCCCTTCATGAAAACTTCTGTTCGGGGCTTCACTGCCCTCGGTGCGGCTGCAATCGCGGTCACCGCACTTGTCTCGTGCTCCTCGGATTCAGGCACATCCACGCCATCCCAAGGTACGGGCGGATTCCCCGTCAGCATCGAGAACACCTTCGGCACCACGACCATCGACTCGAAGCCCGAGCGCCTCGTCACCCTCGGATGGAACGCGCAGGACATCCTGTACGCACTCGATCTGACTCCGGTCGGACAGCCCAAGTACACCTACGGCGCGGACGACAACGGCGTCATGCCCTGGGCGCAGGACTACTTCGACGCGGACAAGACAACGCTCTTCGACATGCCGGCCAGCGGAGAACCGCCGATCGAGTCCATCGCGTCGTTGACCCCCGACGTCATCCTCGCGCCGTACGAGGGCTTCGAGGAATCCGTCTACAACCAACTGAGCAAGATCGCACCGACGGCCGCCTACCCCGGCGCGGCCTGGCAGACATCCTGGCAGGACCAGACCCGCATCGTCGGCAAGGCAGTCGGCAAGAGCGAAGAGGCCGACAAGCTCGTCGACGGCCTCGACGCGACTCTCGCCGATACCGCCACAGCCCACCCGGAGTTCGCCGGAAAGACATTGGCAGTGGTCAACTTCGACACCGATTCGAGCAACATCAACGTCTATCTGCCCACTGATCCGCGGGTCCAGGTGCTGACCGAACTCGGGTTCGTCAACGCACCGGGCGTCGAGAAGCTAGCCGCGGAAAATGCAGGTGGATCGTTCTTCAAGACGATCTCCTACGAGAACATCGCCGACATCGACGCCGATGTGATCGTCGGCTTCACCGACGGCTCCGGTGATCCGTCCGGCATACCCGCAGTCGGTGGACTCGGCGCGGTCAAGCGTGGATCCACCGCATTCCTCAGCGACACCCGGGTCATCGGCGGACTGAGCAACGTCAACGTCCTGAGCACGCCGTGGGTCCTCGGCCAGATCACACCGACGTTGAGCGAAGCCGCAAAGCGCGCCTCGGCCTAGAAACGAGATTTTCCCGACAACCCTCTCCGGCGTGATCCGTATCGAACGGCTCGCCGGAGAGGCGGGTGACCCGGAAATTCATGGCGAAGGATCTCGAAGACATCGCAGCAAAAGCCGAGCGTCTCTCGGGCGAGTAAAGCGCCCTCACCTGCACTTACCATATTGTTTGCATAATAACTGCAATCAATACGACATCACTGTTTCCAGCTGATTCGCTGCGGGAATGGACTCAGCTGGGTAACGGCGCGTGAGTCCCCGCCAAATCTGCCCGGGTGGGCGTAGCGTGCAGAGTGCTCGCGGATGGATCGGCGCATCGGGGTGTCGACCGTAGGGCCTTTGAGGGGGCAGGAATGGCATTCAGCGGAACCGCCTCCGGCGGAGGATCAGGCGCTACTCGCGCCGACGTCGGACATGCAGTGCTCTTCGCCGGCGCCGCCGCGCTCGGCGGTTTTCTGTTCGGATACGACACCGCCGTCATCAACGGGGCGGTCGGTGCGATCCGAGACAAGTACGACATCGGCGCCTCGGGCACCGGGCTCACGGTCTCACTGACTCTGCTCGGCGCAGCACTCGGCGCCTGGATCGCAGGCACACTCGCCGACCGACTCGGCCGCATCCGCGTCATGCAGATAGCCGCGGTGTTGTTCATCATCGGCGCCGTAGGCTCCGCAATTCCGTTCAGCGTCTACGACCTCACGTTCTGGCGCGTGGTCGGCGGCCTGGCAGTGGGTTTCGCGTCAGTCATCGCCCCGGCCTACATCGCGGAGATCTCCCCCGCCGCGATTCGCGGACGTCTCGGCTCGATGTACCAACTGGCGATCGTTCTCGGTATCGCCGTGTCGCAGTTGGTCAATTACGCCCTCCAGGCCGCGGCCGGTGGTGATCGCAATCAGATCGCAGGCCTCGAAGCCTGGCAGTGGATGCTGATGCTCGAGGCGGTTCCCGCAGTCCTGTACCTGATCATGACAACCACGATTCCCGAATCTCCACGGTTCCTCGTGGCGCAGGGCAAGGACGATCGTGCTCGCAAGATCATCTCCGATCTCGAAGGTGGAGATCACGACGCCGTCACCGAACGCATGAACGAGATCCGCGAATCTCTGACGGAGAAGCAAGCCAAGACCACAGTCCGCCAACTCTTCTCGAAGCGGCTCGGGGTCTCCCATTTGGTGTGGGTCGGTATTGCACTCGCCGCATTGCAGCAGTTGGTCGGTATCAACGTGATCTTCTACTACTCGAGCACCCTCTGGCAGGCGGTCGGATTCGGCGCCGACCGGTCCCTGCTGATCAGCGTCGTGAGCGCCTTGGTCAACATCGTCGGTACGTTCGTCGCCATCGCCGTCATCGACCGGGTCGGTCGAAAGCCGTTGTTGCTGGTCGGTTCCGCCGGTATGGCCATCTCACTGGGCACCGCAGCGTTCTGTTTCCATTCGGCAACAGTGACCAAGAACGAGATCGGCGAATCCGTGGCCACGCTGACCGGAGCCAATGCCACTATCGCTCTTATCGGGGCGAACGCATTCGTGTTCTTCTTCGCCTTGTCCTGGGGCCCGGTCGTCTGGGTGTTGATCTCCGAAATGTTCCCCAACCGCGTGCGTGCTGCAGCAGTCGGAATTGCGACCGCCACCAACTGGGTCGCGAACTTCCTGGTGTCCTGGACGTTCCCGGCACTGGCCGATTGGAATCTGTCGTACACCTACGCCGGCTACGCCGTCATGGCAGCGTTGTCACTGTTCGTCGTCCTGCGATTCGTGAAGGAAACGCGAGGCAGCACACTCGAATCCGTCCAGTAGCGAGATCTCACGGTTTCACACTGAAAAGCGGGGGGGGGCCGGGGTGTTGGGCGGCCCCCCCCGAGTGTGTATTTATTGTTTGAGTAACGAGGCCCGGGGCGGGCAAGCCCCGGCGCCAACC